>JAFYDS010000110.1 GCA_017544665.1 Clostridia bacterium
CAGGCCCTTATAGATGCCGCGGTCGCCAAACGCCACGCTTTTGTTGTACTTCGCGCGTCCCTCCTCGGCGATCGCAGCGGCGATCTCGCCCACAAGGGGCGCGTCAAAGCTCGCCGCCATGCCGATGGACTGCGGGAACACGGTGGCGACGCCGGCACGCGCCACGCCGTGGCACGCCTCGTTCCACCAGTTGTATTCCTGAATACCGAGCCGTTCAATGGCAGGCGATTCGAACAAAAGCTGCGACATTTTTTCTTCTGCCGTCATCTGCGCAACAAGCGCTTTCGCCGTCCGGCGCGCGTTTTCAAGATCCATAGAATGCTCCTTTTGGGGTTATCGGGAAAGTTTGATCGTTTTGATTTCGAACGGGCGGAACGAGAGGTGCAGCGTATTGCCGTCCAGCGGCAGCGCTTCCCGCACGTCCTCGAGCAGGTTGGTCCCTTCCGCCTTTTGTACCGGCGCAGCAAATGACACGTCGGTGACGGTTTTGCTGCCCTCGCATTCATACAGACGCAGCACAAACGCGTCGCTGTCGTCCTCGGCGGGCTTGACCGCTTCCGCAATGATATTCGGCGCGCTGACAGTCGCAAACGGCGGGAGCTCCGCCTTACCGCAGACTGCGACAACCGGCACGTTCAGTTCATATGCGGGGTGTACGACCGCTTCGGCACAGAAGGCGCCCTCATGCACCAAAAGCGCATAAGTCATCTCGTGACGGCCCTTGTCGCCCGTGTAATCCGGGTGGGTGCCGCCCTTGTGCAGCGAAAGCCGCAGGTTGCAGTCTTCCACGGTGATGCCGTATTTGCAGTCGTTGAGCACCGCCGCGCCGATGCGTGGTTCGCTGACGTCGGTGTAGTTGCGGTTGCAGACCTCGAATTTGGCAACCTCGAGGCTGTTGTTCGCGGTCGTCGGGCGCTCGATCGCACCGAACTGGATCTCGCTCTTCGCCTTCGTCGCGGCGATATCGAGATTGAACCCGACCTTCAAAAGGCGGTGCGGGCTGTTCCAATCGACGATCGTATGGAAGTCGATCCGCGGCGTGTCGGCGTAGCAGACCATGTCCTGCGTCACCGTTGTGCCGTTTTCGAGCGTGAAGCGGCTGCGCAGGCGGATCTCCACCGCGCCGTCAGTGACGACGTCTCTGCCGTCGAAGCCTTCGACCGGCTTCAGCTTTTCAATGATGTCGCGCTCGACGTCCCAGTTGTCCCAGACAAGGGGCACATCTTCGCCGAACAGCAGTACGCCGAGGGGCGCGCCGCCTTCTTTGCGCAGTTCGCGTCCGGAGGCTTTGTCAACGAGCGAAGCGATATAGCCGTCGTCGCCGAAGACGATCGTCGCAAACGGCGTTTCAAGCGTCTTGCCATCATAGCGGAACGGCGAAACACCTTCCTGCGGCGCGTCGCACAGCGCAAGCGTCTTGCTGCCGAAGCCCGGCAGACGCAGGCCGCCGACAACCAGCTTTTCGCTGCCGTTGAGGTCGGTGTAGCGCTGCGAGGGGTAGTCCTTCGCGTAGCCCGCCGCGTCGAGCACGACCGGGTCGTTTCGCTCGAATGAAAGCGTGTTGAACAGCGTATAGTCGCCGCTGCCGTCGGTCAGAGACGACGCGTAGCCCAGCGCGGTCTTTTTGTAGCTTTCGAGCAGTTCGCCCATCTCCTTGCGGTAAACCTCGTACACCGGCTGAATGCAGGTGCCGGGAAGAATGTCGTGGAACTGGTTTTTCAGCAGCGTCTTCAGCCAGCGGTCGCTGTTTTCGTTGCGTTTTTCGCCAGAAAGGACGTTGAAATATTCCATATCGCGCAAAGCGTATTCCGCCTTGCGGTTCATGCGTTTGATATCGTGCATCTGCGTCAGCGTGCCGCGGTGCAGCTCGAGATACAGCTCGTCGTCATAGACGGGCAGATCATCCTTCTGCGCTTCCAGCTCCTTGCCGAAATCGCTGATCGTCATGCTCTCGACCTCGGGCATGCCTTCCATATTGGACGCGCGCAGGGAGGTCTCGATCATCCCGGGCGTCGGGCCGCCGCCGCCGTCGCCGAAGCCGTAGGCAAGCAGCCGCAGGTCCGTCGTCTCCTTTTTGGGCAGATCGCGGACGCAGGCGGCGCAGTCGTTGACGTCGGGCCAGCAGTGGGTGCGGTTGAAGTGGGTGATCACCTCGCTGCCGTCGAGGCCCTTCCAGACGAAGCTGTGGAACGGGAAGTCGTTCAGTTCGTTCCAGAAGATCTTCGTCGTATAGAAGTACTTGACTTCGCTGCCGCGCATGATCTGCGGAATGTTCGCGTTGTAGCCGAAGGTATCCGGCAGCCAGAAGCTGTCGGCGGTATAGCCGAAGTTTTCGCGCGTGAACTGCTGTCCCTTGAGGAACTGCCGCGCCATCAGCTCACCCGACGTGATGTTGCAGTCGCATTCGACATAGACGCCGCCGTTCGGCTCGTAGCGTCCCTCGGCGACGCGCTGCTGCATCTCTTTGAAAATCGTCGGATAATAGTCCTTCATCCATTCGCAGTGCAGCGCGGAGGACTGGATGAACTTATAGCTCGGGTACTGCTCCATCAATCGCAGCGCGTTGGCGTAGGTGCGCGCGCATTTGCGTACCGTTTCCGACACCGGCCAGAGCCAGGCGGTATCCATGTGGCTGTGACCGAGGATCCCGACGCGGCCGAAGACGCGGCTGTTGCCGCCGGAAAAGAACGGACGCGAGATCGCGAGCGCATTGCGCACGCCTTCCATGATTTTTTCGTCGGAAGCATCCTTCGGATACAGCACGAGCACGTCGTTGATCCTCTCGAGCGCCTTCTTCGCGCGCGCCGAAACGAAGTTGTTGTCCGGCAGACGCCGTGCCGCGTTCAACAGCTCGCGGATGTCGAAGATCATCGTGAAGATCTCTTCGTTGCGCGTGCAGATCTGCGCGCCGTTAAAGGTGTGGCGGAAGGTCTGACGCGGGTCCGGCGCAAAGTAGTAATCATAGGGGTCGGTGTTCGGGTCATAGTGTCCGGCGTAGCATTCGAACGCGAGATCCAGCGTGTCGCCGGCTTTGAATTCGCCAAGATACTGCGCCGCGTGGTGACCGCCGACAAAGTCACGGTTTTTCGTGTTGAAGATGCCCTTCGGCGCGCCGTTCAAGAAAAACAGCTGCTCGTTGCCGCCGCAATCGGACAACACATAGAGCGTCTGCCCGTCCAGATCGGCGGGCACGGTGAAGTCGCCTTTGACCCAGAGGTTCTCCCATTCTTTGCCCCAGTCGGTCCCCGGCGCAATCGGCTTAAAGCCGCTTTCCGGGACAGAGCGCAGATGCTCCGTTGTGAAGAAGCCCTCTGTGTGAGCCAGTTCACCCACCGGCTGATAGACCAGTTGTTCATAGATCTTCAGCGCGTTATTCAGCTTCTCGTAGATGCGGTTTTTCAGCTTTTCGTCGTACATAAAAACACCTCTCTATACCCGAAGTATTATTCTGTTGCTCCATTGCATGCAACGGTTTTTGACTTGGTATCGTTGTCCCAATAGACCGTGACTCTCACGGGACGGTCGGACGTGATTGTCACCTGCGGCTCGTCCTGTTCGCTGCTGCGTGCGGCACAAAGCAGCGTCAGCGTCGCATCCTTACCGAAGGGGTAGCGCTCGACGCCGTGGCGCTCCGTCAGGTTGATGTGCCAGTCGATTGCGTTATGCTGCGCGTCCGGCTTGATGCCGAAGACGAATTCAAACAGCACGCTGATCGGTGCAAGTCCCGTCCATCCGACGAAATCGGCGCGGGCAGGATCTCCCTTCCGCGGTTTGCCGGTCGTTTCGTCCAGCAGCGGGGCGTAGTTTTCGAAGACGGTATCGGTGTCGTTGAACACCGATACGACATAGTCGTGGTACTTTCTCGCGATTATGTGAGAAAGCCCGAACTGCTTGTAGCGATCGAGCCCGGTCAGCACCATATAGTTCGTCGGCGCCCAGACGCCGCCGTTCCAGTAGTCGCCGATCGCCTGGAACTGCGGGTGGTCGGCGGACAGCGCCGGCACCGGGCACGGCGTCGCGAACTCTTCTTCTCTTGTCAGGTGCGCGATGAACCGCGCCGCCCGCTCGGCGGGGACGATCTCGGCAAGCAGCGCCCAGTAGGCGCCGATGTGCTTGACATAGTTCAGTTCGCCGTTTTTCCAAAGGTCATAGTAAAACGCGGTCCTGTCGTCCCAAAGGGTGTCGTTGACGACGCGGATCAGGTGTTCGCGCTCCTCCAGCAAACCGGCGGTGTCCGCTTCTCTGCCGAGAACGGTCGCCATATCGGTCAGTATCTTGCAGTTCATCAGCTCCTGCATGCAGGCGTCGTTCCAGACCATGTGCCCGTGGGAGAACGCGAAGTGGTAGCCCTCCTGCAGCCGCGGGAGATTGTCCATCCCGCAGCCCCAGCCGCTGGACCAGTAGGTGCCGTCGCGCCAGGTATGATTCGCCCGCATCCAGTCGTGATACGCCATCAGACACGGGAAGACCCGGGCGAGCCGCTCCTTGTCGCCGAAGTTTTTATAGTACTCCCATTCGCACCATGCGAGAATGTCGGGACCGGTCGCCGCGGGGTCAAACCGCGTAAAGTGGTCGCGTCCGGTCTCTTCCTCGATCTCGCGGCAGATATAACCGTCGCGGTACTGATGGGAATAGAAGTTGTCGAGCGTCGCCTGAAAATCGAACGAGCGCGCGCCGTACTTGCCGAACATCAGGATGAAGGAGGAATCCCACATGAAGATACAGCCGTTGAAGGCGGTGTCGATGAAATTAGACACAAAGCCCGTCTCCGGCGTCGGGCGGCACAGATTACTGAACGCCAGCTTCCACGTTTTGTCGTAGCAGCGCAGGGCGTCGGCGTGTCCGTCCCAAACGGGCCGCGGCAGCTTGTCGCGTTCGGCTTCATAGGTCGGCAGGGGCGTTTGCTCCGGCTCTTTCGAGACGAAGCTGTTTTCTTTCATAAAGCGGTTTTCGAGGATGGTAAACTCATCGTAAAAGCTGTTGTTCACGGCGCGTCTCCTTTCAAAGGGCAGGTCGCTTTGTTACCAGAACAGATGGGTAACGTATTCCTTGAGATCGGCGAACCACTGCCGGATCACGTCCAGCAAATGGTCGATGCCCTTCTTGCCCGCCACGGTCACGGTCGTCTCCAGCGGCGCGGACTGCTGCTCATAGGCGTTTTCCGCGACGACACTAATCGTGTAGGTTCCCTCGGCGAGAGTCTTCAGTTCGAGCGTGATCTCGTCTTTGTCGATAGCGCGGTAATAGGGCGGCAGCGTCCAGCTCTTTTTGACCGGCACGCCGTATTCGTTTTTGGCGGTGACGCGGTAAAGGACCACCGGCATGCCGTCCGTGGACTGCGCGGCGGGCGTCTTGACGATGCAGCCGCCGTCGGTCGGTTCAACCGTCAGCGCGGCGCCGGCGGCGAAGGCGGGCGCTTTGGCCTGCGCCTTGCGCTTTGCGGGCGTAAAGTCGCGGTTGTTTTTATCCGCGGGGTTCTTCATGTAATAATCGCACAAAAATTTCCCCTCGTTGATATCGAGGCCGCGCAGACGCAGATTACCCTGCGCGTCGGCTTCGACCAGCCAGCAGTTCGCGGTGTCATAGGCGTCGCCCGGGTGATAGGTGCGCTGCAAATCGACGGTGAATTCCGCATACTTGATCGCGCCGGTGTTGATCGATGTGAACGCGCCCTGCCAGACGGAACGCGGGTCGTTGACCGGGTAATGGGAATGGCCCGCGATCTCGACCACTTGCGGATACTTCGACTGGATCGCGCCGAACCAGGGCACGCCCCAACCGTCGTACAGACGACTGCCGTAGGTCGTTTCAATCGTCGGCTCGTGGTGCATCACGAAGACCGGCTTACTTGGATCGTCTTTGACCGCGGCGGCGATCTGCTTGTTCAGCCAGCTGAGCTGTCCGAGGTCGTAGTGCTCCAGCTTGTTGCCGGAAGCGGAAACACCGATGAAGTGGAAGCCGTTCACCACCACGTGAAAATCAGCGTCGTTCCCGGTGATGGCTTTGCAGGTCGCACGGATGTCCTTGCGGCTCTGGTTGTAGCCGTCGTGGTTCTTCGCCACCACCGCAAGCAGCTGCGTCCCGTCCTTCAGACCGCTGTCAAAGGCGTTTTTGAACGCGTCAAATTGTTCCGGATAGCCGTCTTCCGTCAGATCGCCGACCACGAGTACCGCGTCGAGCGCGCTGTAGGTCGGGTCCTGTGCCGCGGTGGCGTAGGCTTTGTCAAGCATTTTGGCGATGCGCTGTGTGCGGACGTCGCCTTCGCCGGTGACATGGGTGTCACTGGACGCTATAAAGCGCAAAACGGGCGTAAAGCCCGCTTCGCCGTCTGCTGCGGTCGCGGCAAACAAGACCGTGCCGAGCAGACACAATATACTCAGGATGATTGCAAATGACTTTTTCAGCGTTTTCAAAAGGATCCTCCCCTTTCTTATGCGTCTTCGTCAAATCGGATAACGCTGCCGCTTTCGGCCGAGGCAAAAACCGCCTCGATCAGCTTGAGACAGCGGCGCATCTGCCGCCAGGTGACGGTCTGCTGCGCCCCGTGCTCAAGCACGTCATAGATGTTGTCGTAATACTGTTCCCATTTGCCGCGGACAAGTTCCAGCGGTTCGTCGTGGATCGTCTCGTCCGTGCGCGGCGCCATGGTTTTCGTGATACCGGTACCCGCCTTGACCGGAACGGAATCGATCTTGTCCCAGTTGTGGACAAGCGTCATCTTGCCGGAAAGGTCCCAGTCTTCGATCACAGCGGAGCCGTTTTCGCCGAGGATGTACCAGCGCGGCAGGGTGATGAAGTTGTTTGTCGTGACCTCCACGTAGTAGCGCAGGCCGTCTTTGAACAGCAGCTCGCAATAGAAGCCGTCGTCGCATTCGTCGTTGGTCACGTGGGTCACATGGGCAAAGACACTTTCGAGCAGGTTCTGATCGTTCATCGTCAGCGCCTGATCGAGCAGATGGACGCCCCAGTCGAGCACCATGCCGCCGCCGTGGCCCTTTTCCCGCCGCCAGTCGCCGGGGATCCCGCGTGAACCCTGGACCCGCGATTCGATCCGGAACACTTTGCCCAGCAGGTTCTTGTCGCGGATATTTTTCATCGTCAGATAGTCGTCGTCCCAGCGGCGGTTCTGGTGGACCGTGAACAACCGGCCGGTCTCTTTCGCGACGGCGATTGTCTCGTCGAGATCAGAAAGGCTCATCGAAACGGGCTTTTCGGAGATCACGTTCTTACCATGGCGCATCGCTTCGATACAAAGGGGCTCGTGGACGTCGTTCCACGTCGCGATCACCAGCAGCCGCACGCTTTCGTCCGCGAGGACCTCCTCGAACGACCCGTAGGTGAAAATACCGTCTTCTCTGGCGTTCTTCAGCTTTGCGGGGTTGATGTCCCAGACGCCCGCGAGTTCAAATTTTTCCATCGACCGGATGCGGTCGCAGTGCCAGCTGCCCATGCCGCCGTAGCCGACGACGACAACTCTGATTACGTTCATGTCTGCCACTTCCTCTTTTTTTCAGATCAGACCCACCACATGTCGCCGGGCTGTTCGCCCATGAGACAGCGTTTGAGCATCGAAACGGCACGTTCCAGCCCTTCCCGCTGGCTCATGATGGAATCCTCGTGTTCGATCGAGATCGCGTGGTCGTAGCCGACCATACGCAGATTGCTGATGATCTCCTTCCAGTACAGCTCGCCGTTGCCGTAGCCGACCGCGCGGAAGACCCACGAGCGGTGGATCTCGTCGCCGTAGGGCTTTGTGTCGAGGACGCCGTTGACGGCGGTGTTGTACTTGTCGACCTTCGTGTCCTTCGCGTGGAAGTGGAAGATCGCGTCGCCGAGCGCGCGGATCACCGCCACGGGCTCCATGCCCTGCCAGATCAGATGGCTCGGGTCAAGGTTCGCGCCGATCTCCGGCCCGATCTCTTTGCGGATACGCAGCATGCTTTCGGTGTTATAGACGCAGAAGCCCGGATGCAGCTCAAAACCGATCTTATTGACGCCGTGGTCGCAGGCAAACGGAACGAAGTCCGCCCAGTAGGGCAGCAGCACGTCGTTCCACTGATAGTTGAGGATATCGCCGAATTCGTTCGGCCACGGGCAGGTAACCCAGTTCGGGTTCTCCGAGTTCGGGCAGTCGCCCGGGCAGCCGGAAAACGTGTTGATCTGGTGTACGCCGAGCTTTTCCGCGAGCAGAATCGCCTGCCGCATCTCGTAGTCGAACTGCTTCGCGACGTCCTTGTTCGGGTGGACCGGGTTGCCGTGACAGCTGATCGCGCTGATTTCGACGTTGTACTTTTTCAGCAGATCCTTGAACTTTTGCAGCTCGGTTTCACTGTGCAGCAGTACCGCGGGGTCCGCATGGTCCTTGCCGGGGTAGCCGCCCGCGCCGATCTCCACCATCTCGATGCCGAGCGAGGTGAAATAGGCGAGCGCTTTTTCCAGCGGCCAGCTGCCGAGCATATTGGTCAGTACGCCGAGTTTCATCTTGCGTCTCTCCCCTCTCAGATGATTGTCTTGAGATAGTCGATGCTCTCTTTGATGCACTGCATCGACGTCTTGCCGCGACTCGGCTCGTCGATCTCGATGATCGCCCATTCGGTGCCGCATTCCTTCGCGGCCTTGACGATCGCGGGCATATCCTGCAATCCCTGTCCGAGCGGACGGTATTCAAAGTCGCCGACGGTGGCTTCCTTCTTGCCGTCGTTCACACCAAGCAGCGCGTACATATTTTCGCTCTTTTTGCCGGCAAAATCCTTGAAATGGAGGATCTCGACGCGGCCCTTGTACTGGTGGATATAGGCGACGGGGTCCGCGCCGCCGACGTTGACCCAGCAGGTATCGAGCTGCGCGAGCAGCAGATCGGCCGGGACGGTGTCATAGAGGATGTCGAGCGCGTATTTCCCATCGACTTTTTCGAATTCAAAGTCGTGGTTGTGATAAGCAAGCTTCATGCCGAGCTTCTTTGCAAACGCGCCGAGGATCGCCATATCCTGCGCCGTTTTTTCAAAGCCCGGGTGTCCCGGACGGTCGTTTGTGTCCATCGACGGGATCGCAACGTATTTGCAGCCGATCTCGGCGTAGGTCTGCAGCACGAAGGGGTCTTCGCGCATATCGTCGAGCGACACGTGCGCCGAAATCGGGATCAGGCCGTACGCGTCGCACAGCGCTTTGACCTCTGCGGCGGATCTGCCGAACAGGCCGGCGAACTCGACGCAATCATAGCCCATATCTTTGACTCTTTTGAGCGTGCCTTCGAAATCGCGTTCCATTTCGTCGCGCACCGAATAAAGTTGTACACCAATTTTCATCATAATCACCCTTTATAAAGCATTTTTTGGAAGTATTGGATTGTATAATCCACGCCCCAGTCGCCCTGTTCTCCGCGCCAGGTGTCGGAGTGCGGCTCGATGGCGAGCATACCGTCGTAATGTTTGGCATAAAGCAGTCCGAGGACCGCTCCCCAGTTGGTGGCATCCAGCCCGGCGGGCGGATCGTCCACATGGTCGCCGGCGATGTTCAGTGTGCCCTTGAGGTGGAAGTGGTAGATCCGGTCGCCGAATTCATGGATCTCAGAGAGATAGTCGCCGTGATGCACATTGATGCAGTGCGACGGGTCAAACTTGATGCCGAGCTCCGGCACGGCCTCAAGCACGATGCGCCAGACGTCGGGCTTGCGGACGTAGTTGCACCAGTCGCAGTTATAGACCGCAACTTTGACGCCCTTCTCCTTCCCGTAGGCCACCGTCTTACGCAGAAACGCGACGGCAGCGTTGAGGTTGTCGAGGTACGTCAGCGAGTCCACATAGTTGACGCCGGTCACGAAAACGGGCGCGCCGAGGTCGGCGGCGATATCGATCAGCCGTCTGGTGTTGTCCATCGCTTCTTCGATGATCGCGCCGTTTTCATCGATCTTCTTTTCGTTCCAGCGGCCGAGCGACCCGAGGTGCAGGTCATACTGTGCATACGCCTGTTTGAGCGCGGGGACGCGCTGTTCCAGCACACCGACGTCGTTGCCGCCGTTGTAGCAGTACTCGAGATAATGCAGTCCCTTTTGTGCGACCCACTTTGCGCTTTCGACGTCGGGATCCGCAATGATGCCTAATTTCATAGCCATAGCTGTCTGCCTTTCCACCGTTCAAAATCAGACCTCGGGGATCTCGATGGCGATCTCTCTGCCAAGCGCCGCGGAACGCACGATGCCGTCGATGATCGCCTGATTGAAGACGATCTCGCTCGAAGGCACGGTCGGCTTGCCGCCCTGCTGGATCGCGTCCACGAAGGAGCGCAGCTTTTCGAAGAAGAGGTCCTTCGTCGGCTTCAGCGGGACCTTGTATTCGACTTCCTCACCGCAGACGGTCTTGTAGATGGTCAGCGGCGCGTCGAATTCGCCGTTCCAGCAGTCGGTCGACGGGATCCGCAGACCGCCCTTGGTGCCAAGGATGATCGCGTCGCCCGGGGTGTCCATATTCATCGCCCAGGAGATACGGAAGTCGAGGATGATGTCGCCCTCGAGGCGGATGAAGCCCGCGGCGAAGTCGTCCACGCCGAACTTTTCGGCGTAGTCCGGATGACCGGGATAATAGCCGGGATCCTTGCCGAAGAAGGAGGAGGTATAGCCGGAGACGGTCAGCGGCTTCGGATAGCCGACCGCACCGAGGAGCATATCGAGGGAATAAGTGCCGATGTCGCCGACTGCGCCGATGCCGCCGGTGCCTTTTTCAATAAAGGACGTACCGAACGGGGTCGGGATGCCGCGGCGACGGCCGCCGCCCGACTGGATGTAATAGACCTTGCCCAGTTCGCCGGACTGTACGATCTTTTTGATCATCTGCATATTGGCGCTCATACGCGGCTGGAACCCGATGGTCAGGATCTTGCCGCTTCTCTTTTCGGCGCGCATGACTTCGATCGCTTCGTCGAGCGTCACGGTGAACGGCTTTTCCAGCATCACGTTGATACCGGCATCGAGCGCATGGATCGCGCAGGGCGCGTGCTGGCAGTTATAGGTACAGATGCTCACGCCGTCGAGGTCCTTTTCCGCTTCGAGCATCGCCACGTCGCTTTCATAGATCCGCGCGTTCTCGAGACCGTACTCTTCGGCGAACGCCGCCGCTTTGCCGGGGATGAGATCCGCCAGAGCGACGATCTCCACGTCGTCCATCTTCAGATACTCTTCCGCGTGGTTGCCTGCGATCCAGCCTGTGCCGATGATGCCGACCTTGATCTTTCTGCCGCTTTGTTTCTCTTTGATCTCATGGATCTCCTTGAAAGCGTCCAGACCTGCTGCTTTTGCCATAATGATTCCTCCTGTATTGTTTTTGATATATGGTACGCCGCCTGTCCGCCGCAGCGGACAGCACGTTTCGTCCCTTGGTTATGTCGCCGCGTCTTCCGCTTCGTCCGCAAGGAAAAACCGCAGCAGCCGCGCCTTGTAATCGGGCGCGGTGTCGTAGGCCGCGTGTCCGCAGCCCGTGTAATAATACACTTCAAAATCCGGCCGTCCGGCGAACGCCTGCGCGATCCTGCGCGTCGCGTCACAGCCGAGCACGGCGTCATCCGTCGCGCCGATCGCCAGAACCGGACAGCGGATCTCGCCCAGCCGGTCAAGTACAGAGAAGCCCTGCGTCCCCGCCGCGAGAATCGTGAACCGTTCGAACTCCGCCGCCGTCACGCGTTTCCCCGCCGCGGTCAGCGCGGCGCGGTAGCTTTCGAAGGTTTCCGGCGGATAGATATGTCTGCCGAAGTCGAGATACAGCCCGACGCCGTCCTGCGCTTTTGCAAGGTCGATCCATCGTGCGATCACGCGCATCTGCGCTTCCTGTATGTCGGCGGCAGTCGAGCCGATCGCCAGCTTTTTGACGAGCGCCGGGAAAGAAACCGCAAGCGTCATTGCGATCATGCCGCCCTGCGACGCACCGAACAGACAGACGTCGCGCAGCCCCAGTGCTTCGAGCGCCGCGGCGGTATCGCGCGCCATGTCGTCGATTTGGTACGTCGGCGGGAGGTCCTTCCGCCGTTCGAACAGATAGACCGTGAAGTCCCGCGTCAGCACGTCGTACGCCTGCGCGACGGCGCCGGCGAACGGGAGCACGCTTTGCACGCTGAGACCCGGCAAGATGACCATCGTCCGCTTGCCGGTCCCGAACCGGAAGTATTCCATTGCCGCAGCGCCCGTGCCTGCGACGCCGAACTGCACCGCCATGTGTTCTGTCCTCTGTTCTTTTTGAAACTGCGTTTTACCGATAAAACGCGTTGATATAATCTTCGACGTCCGCTCGCGTCCCGCGGAACGCGCCCGGGGTTTCCATCTTTAGCGAGACGGTCGCCGTCGCGGTCAAAAGCGCGTCCGGCATACTGTGCTCCAGCCGCTCGCAGAGATAGGACCCGAAGGTGGTGTCGCCGCGGCCCGTGCGGCCGCTGAGGTTGCGCGCTTTGATCGGGCAGGTGCAGAACTCTTTGCCGTCGAACGCGAGCACCTCCGTGTTGTGCGTGATCAGAATCTCTTTCGCGCCCCAGCTGTGGAGGATGCGCGCCGCTTCTGCGCGGTCGCTCGTTCCCGTCAAAATTTCCGCCTCGGCGGCGTCCGTCTTGAGGTAGGTGACGTACGGGAGCAGCTCTTTTTTCGCTTTCCAGTCTTCGAAGTACATGTTGCCGGTCACAGGATCCGCGTGGCGCAGAAAGCCCTGCACATCTACGGCAACGGCGCCCTTTTCGGCACAGGCGGGCAGCATCGCGTCGTCGTAATCGCCGAAGATCAGTCCGGCAAAATGATAGATGTCACCCGCAAGATCCGTCGGAATATCGTCCACGGCGAACGGCGTGCCGCGCGACAGACAAATGCAGTCGCGGCGCTCCTTGTCAGCGGTGTAGTACTTGTTGCGGATCGTCGTCGACTGTTCGCCGTAGCAAACGTAAAGATCCTCCTGCGGAATTGCGAATGCCGCAAGACGGCCGCGGTCGGCCGGCGCGATCTTTGTCACGGCCGCGACCTTGTGGCCGAGGGCGTGCGCCGCAGCACTCGCGTAAAGGACGGCACCGCCGAGCAGCTCGGCAGCATGGTCCTCGTGGTCGATATTGATATCGTGTGAAATATGTCCGATGATGACGGACGCGTAATGTTTCATAAGAGAACTCCGTTATACGGTTTTAGGTTCGGATGCGTTCTCGGCGGCAATCGCCTGGTTCTCGGCGCGGCGCGCGGCGCGCATCTCTTCGAGCTCGCGGTACATCTGCGCCTTGGTTTCGCCCTCGACGTTATACAGCGTCTTGAGGACGATCGCACGGATCAGGCTGCTCAGCGCGTAGCCGAACAGCAGGAAGGCCAGCAGCCACAGGCAGGTCTTCATATAGCCGGGCTGCGCCTGCATCGTCTTGACAAGGTCGCCCTCGGCGGAGGACTGGTAGCCGACCCACGCGATGATGAACGGGATCGCCAGTTCCTTGAGGTAGTTGAGACCGGTCTGGATCCAGCCGGGAACGATGCCCTGGATCGCTTCCATACGGTCGCCGGTCTGCCATTCGAGGTAGTCGAAGTATTCGACGTTGAAGTGGGAGGTCGAAAGCTCCTGAATACCGATACCGACGCCGAACAGGAAGTAGAACGCATAGAAGAAGATGCTGTTCCATCCGCTGAAGAACATCAGACCCATCTTCGCTTCCGCAAAGCAGATGGCAAAGAGGATGCCGGCGGAGATCATGGAATAGGGACCGCAGAATTTGAGGAGCTTTGTCGGCTCATGCTTTTGCGAGAGCTTTGCCGTCAGCACGTTGCCGACCACGGTGCCCGCAGCCGTCGGGATCGTCAGAAGCAGGTTCTTCGAGGAACCGACCGTGATCGCGGCAAGCAGGGTGGAAAACTTGCCGAGCGCGGCAAGCACCGTCGCCCACTGGATATACTGATAGGCGCGGTAGTTGCGGTATTTGAAGAGTTGGAACAGCGCCTTGGAGACCTTGACCTTCTCCTTCTTCGGCAGTTCGATACGCTCCTTGCAGAACAGACCGCACATCAGGTTGCCGAACGCGGTGACAACGGCCGCAACGATCGCCAGTGTCATATACATGGCGTTCTTGTCGTCGCTGAACAGGCCGTAAACGAAGGTGCCGAGATAGGCGCCGCCGTAACCGAGGTAATAGGAAAGCTGCCAGATCGTGGCGACGGTCTTCTTTTCCTTCGGGTTGGGCGAAATCACCTGCGCCACATTCTGGCCGAAGTTGTTGAACGCGTTGAAGATCGTCTGGCAAAGCGCGATGCCGTAACGCCACATCGTCATCTGCTGCACCGTCCAGCCCTGCGGCACATAGAAATACAGCACTGTCAGCGCGAAGATCGGGACAAGGCAAATGATGTACCATTGACGGTAACGGCCCCAGCGGCTCTTCCATTTCTGGACGATGATACCGGCGACAAGACCGATCACGATACCGAGCACCGTTGTCAGCGTGGTCTGGACCGCCATGATCTTCGCGATCTGCGTGGAATCGACGCCGACCGGGCCGAAGAACAGCTCGTGCAAAAACGCGGTTGCGAGCGTACCCGTGAGGGTCGTTCCGAACATACCGCCGATCCGCGCAAGGCTCAGGCAGATGTACTCAAAGGTCGTGACGTTTTTTCCCTGCTCCGGGGGCAGCGCGCCTTCCGGGCGCACAGCCGCCGGGTCCAAATTTGTTTTCTTCTTCATCGTTCTCCTGTCCTTTCTTTGTGCCGCCGTTGCGGCGGCAGTGATCAAGAAAATGCTTATCTAAATTTTACCCCATCGACGCCGATTCGTCAAGAGAATGGCGCGTCTTTTTTCTTCGCTGTGTTCAAAAAGAAACCGTCGCAAGCACCGGATAATGATCGGACGGATACAGATCGCCCGGATAAACGTTCCGCAGCACGCGGAAAAACTGTACCTGCACGTCGCCCTTGACGAAGCAGTAATCGATCACGGTGTTTTCCTTTTTCGGACGCTTGGAAACAAAGACCTCCCAATGGAACGTCGGGCTGTCGTCGCTGTCGACGGCAAGATGGCGCGCGTCGCCGAAGCCCGCTTCGATCACGGTGCGGTACGGCGCGGAATCCGGCGTGACGTTGAAATCGCCGGTAAAGAACGCCGGCAGGTCCGGGCAGATCTCCGCCGCCTTTGCGGTCACGAGCAGCGCGCCCTGCTGCATTGCCACAAGCCCGACATGGTCGAGATGGGTATTGAAATGGACAAACCGCTTGCCGGTCGCCTTCTCTTCCAGCTTCGCCCAGGAGCAGACCCGCACACAGGCGGCATCCCAGCCCTTGACGCCGGGGACGTCCGGCGTTTCGCTGAGCCAGAAGGAGCCGCTGTCCAGCAGCGTGAATTTCTCTTTCTTATAGAACACGGCGGAAAACTCGCCTGCGGTTTTGCCGTCGTCGCGGCCGACGCCGACGTAGGCGTAGTCGGGCAGCCCGGCGCAGAGGGTTTTGATCCAGTCATAATGCGCCTCCTGCACGCCGAGCGTGTCCGGATCGGCGCAGCGGATCGTCTCCAGCACCATCCCCGTCCGGTTCGGCCAGTCCCGCTGTCCCTTGCCGCCGCAAAGCAGATTAAAGCTCATGATCTTCATCGTTCTGTTCTCCTTTCACGCTTTCGCGCTGTTTATAGAATCGTGATCTCCCGCGCGATGCCCTCATAGGCGCCGCCGGTCACAAACTGCGTCATACCGGGCGCCAGCTCACTGACAAAGCTGAAGTGGATATGCCCGGCAAGCACCGCTTTGATCAGCGGCTGCGATTTGATGAAGTCCACCGCCTCCGCTGTAATGCCACGCGGGCGGATCTCGATCGCCCGCCATTCATCGTCCGGCAGATGATCTTCGTCACAGCCCACAAGGTAGGAGCTGCTGCCTTTGCCTCTCAGTTGGCAGTGATGCTCGAACAGCGACGCTTCAAACAGCGGCGCGTGCACGCACAGGATAACCGGCAAACCCTTCGCGATCTCTTTTTCGAGCCGCGTCAGCTGCCAGGGCTCAAACTGGTGGTAGCTGTTGTCGATCGAAACGAAATTGACGCCGCCGACTGTCCGCGCGTTGAAGAAGAGCGGCGCGCCGAGACCCGGCCTCATTTCGTTGTAGCTGTTCATTTTATAGGCGCGATCCTCATACGCTTCGCCGACGTATTGCGAAAACTCATGGTTGCCCGCGGCGAAGAATACCTTCTCGTCGGCAAGCACCTCTCTGGCAAAGTCGAAATTCGCCTGCGAGGTAAAGTCGATCAGGTCGCCCGTATGCACGATCAAATCGCAGTGCTCTCTTCCGTAAGCAAGATGCTCTTGCAGATATTGTTCCTTGTCCGGGCTGCCGAGCCGTTGGGCGAGTGCATGCTTGCGCTCGTTGTCGCGTTCGTCCGCAAGGGCGATGTGCGAATCCGTGACGTGCAGGATTTTCAAGGGCTGTTCCAGCCCGATCTGCAGCGTTGATTGAAGCAGTTTCATGTCATATTTCTCCATTGTGTACAACATAGTTCAAAAGCATTGCAGCCCGTCACTTTTTTATTCTGCGGCGGAAACATACGGCGCGGCGAGAATGCCGGTTTTGCGCAGCACATATTCATAGCTCCAGTCCGCGCCGTCGGTACGCCACGCATTGGGACCGTGCCAGTGCGCCGCCTCGTTGACCATGTGCAGCGGGCCGAAGGTGTTGAAGCGGTGCAGGAAGAGCTCCAGCTCCACCGCGTGTTCACCCAGCGTCAGTCCATCGACCTTCAGCACATAGGGCGGATAAATGATGTGGCCCTTCACGTCGCCGTCAACGCGGACTTTGATCAGCGCGCCGCGGTAATCCGACGCGCGGATCACCAGCGTTCCGTCGTTCGCAGCTGCGGAGAAGCGGTATTTAACGCAGCCGCCGTAGAACGGGAAGCCCTGCCGCGTCAGATCGCCGAACGCGAGTTTGTCCGGCAGCGGCGTCAGCTTGCCCACCCTTCCGGTGCTGTCCACACCGAAATCGCCGAGAATGAACATCGCTTCTGTGTTGGACGCCTTGCCGAACGGAAGAATAACCTCCAGCACGTTCTTGCCTTTTTGCAGCGGCGGCAGCGCCACCGTACCGATACAGCGGTCCACAAAGAAGCCGTCCGGCGTTTTTGCAACCGGGGCGCCGTTCAGCGTGATCTCTGCCAGCGCAGCGTCCTCGAGCGCAAGCTTTGCGCCCGTCACGGCGATCTCGCTTTCGAAGGTGAAACGCAGCGTCAGCCGGTGCGTTGACGGCACCTTGCCCGTGATATAGGGCTGCACGATGTGGCCGCTGCGTCCCGGCAGACCGAGCTGCGCACGGCAAAGGTTGTCGAGGCGCAAAATCTCCTCCGGACCGCGGAACATCGGTTTATCGTCCAGCTTGAACTGCGCGTAATCGAGCACCAACACGTTCGGCTCGGTCAGTTCGTAGTCCACAAACGTTTGCGGCAGCACGGCAAGCGGCAGTTCAGGCGCCGCAGCCGCCTGTGCGGGCTGCGCCCGACCTTCCGTCAGCTTCAAAAGCAGTGAATCATAGCCGTAAAGCTTCGTTTTGATGATCGTCTGCCCGCCGCGGTAGAACGCCTCCATCGGCGCTGTATCTCCGGTCTGCGTATCGTAAACCACCGGTGTATAGATTCCCTGCAGACAGATCTGGATCTCCTGCCCGCCGTCCACGTCCTTGCAAAACGGCTCTTGGGCGTTCGCGAGGAACAGCCACCGGCAGTCATTATCCTGCCGCAGCTGATAAACAAAGCGGTCGCTCAGCGCGCCGTCGGCACGGCGCACCGTCACGGTCCGGTTTTCTTCAAGACATTCCAGCAGCGCAGCGCGGGAGAAGTCGATCCGAATCGAGCGCGCGGCAAGCTGTTTGCCTTTGTCGGAGGGCACCGCGTCGCAAAGCGTCGGCGCGTCGCCCATGAAGACGAGCTTTCCACCCGCGTCGCGGAACGCGGAAAGCAGCTTGCAGGTCGTCCCGCGCAGCGTCTCGCAGCCCGGCACGATCACAACGTCATACTGCATCTTGCCGACCTGCAAAGGCGCGCCCGGCGTCCTGCACTGCGACGGGAGCAGCGACTCCGAAACAAAGTCGAAGTCGATACTGCCCTTAAGCAGCCAGTCTGTAACGCTCCAAAAACGGTCGTCCAGACTTTCGCGCAGGAGCGCGGACTTGTCGTTCGGCCCCCAATGCAGCCAGAAGCTTTCCACCGGGTGGATCACGGCGACCTTCACGATCGGTTTGCCGCGGGTCAGCGCCGTATTGACGCGGGCGAAGTGGTCCTCGATCACGCGGTACTCTTTATACCACGGAGATTGATCGTGGATCGACGCGGGGTAGTCGCGTTTGGCTTCGCCCTTCATAGAGTACCAGGAGAGATGCGGCACGCGGACAGTCACGCCGAGCGCGGCCTGCCAGTCGCCCTGATGCTTATAGATCCGGAAATCGCAGTCCCACGCCGTGACGCCGTACAGCTCCGAGAGTACGCCCTCTTTGCCGAACTGGTGCGCCGCGGACTGCGCCTGTTTCGCGGTGGTGAATTCGTGGCTGTTGCAAAGCATATCGATCCCGGGCAGTCCGAAGCCGCGGTAGGACCGCATCGCTTCGCCGAGCGCGGCCGTCTGACTGCGCAGCGACGGCTCCTCCATCATGTGCCCGGTCAGCGCGATATTGTTCTCTTTGCACCACGCGCCGACGGTGTCGGCGAACGAATGGGCAAACAGCTCGCTGATCAGGTCGTGATAGCGATAGCGGGCAAGCGAGATTCTGCCGTCCGGGAGGTCCCAGAACAGCTCCGGCAGCGTCGCAAAGATATCTTCGCCGTAGGTTTCTTTATACAAAGCCGGCACCCGGTCGGTCCAAGGCATTTCAATGTTCATCTGATCAAACGAATTGTTCAGCAGACGTTTGCGCGAGAACTGCGGCTCGTCGGTGAAAATCGCGGGCACGGTCTTGTCGAACTCGCTGCCGACCGTCTTTTTGTACCGTTCGTGCGTCACTTCCACGAAGCGCTTGATCGCCTCTTCGTTCAATGTATCGACATAGGTCTGGTTGTTGAACCAGCTGTCCGGCGTCGCGATTTTGAGATAGGCGTACCATTTGTTGCCCTCGGCGGCGTCCGCTTCGCCGATGCGGCGGTACGAAGAGAGAAAGCCTTCGTCGTCCAGCACGATATCGTAGCAGGCAAGCAGCGTCCCGCCGTCCGCGGCAGCCTTTTCAAAGGGCGTGAACAGCAAATGCCGCGCCCGGTAGCGGACGTCTTTCGTGACGATGCCGCCCGCCGCGCCCGAGGACCAGCGATCCTCGTCATACAGCCAGGCGAGCATCTCGTTTTCCTTTGCCTTGTCCACGCAGAACGAGACAAGATCCATGAACGCGTCGCTCAGATACTCATTTTCAAGGCCGGTGCGGACATGCATATGAAAGCCGCCGAGCCCCATTTCTTTGAAGACACCGATCTGCCGCGCGAGTTCCTTTTTTTCGAGGTAACCGTTCCACGCCCAGAACGGCGTGCCGCGGTATTCCGCTGTAGGAGAGCGAAACAGCGCGTCCGACAGCACCGCTTCTTTGTTCTTTTTATACAACATGATTTCCCGCCTGCTTTCCATAGGTATTCTATAATCGCATTATAACAAATCCCGCTGTGCAAAGCAAGCGGGAACGAAAAAAAGTCGGGTGGTTTTTGATGAAGATTTCTTAAAAAAACACCGCAGTTCGTCCTGACGGACGGACTGCGGTGCAGTGATGGGAGGATATCACTTTACGCCGGTGATGACACCGTAGTTGATCTCGAATTTGATGCCGGTCATATCGGACGCCTTGTGCAGGGAACCCTGCCGCTCGGGCGTAATGGTGATCTTATACTGGACGCCCTTGCCGGGGAGCCGCAGATTCTCGGTCAGGATACCGGAATACGGATTGCAGTGGAACTTGCCGGAAAGCTTGTCCTGCTGGACCCAATGGTCGCCCGCTTTTTTATAGACGGTCAGTTGGATCGCTTTGGTGTCGCCCGTTTTGCTCTCACGATAATTGTCCCGGTAAGCAATGGGGATTGTGATTTTCACGATCGTGTTGACGATTCCGCAGGAAAGGCTGGTGTACCACGCCTTGTTGGTCGTCAGGCAGACCGACTGCCCGCCTCTGATCCCGCTGACCTGGCGTCCGCCTGTGCTGATAGTGGCGGCGTCAACAGTCATACCGATGGATCCCGCAACGGTGAGAACGATACAAAGCAATGCAATACATCTCCAAAGTGTTTTCATGGTCTTCCGACTCCTTCGCGATTTGTTGATATGATTATACCCGTACACTGCTTAAGATTCAATTTCATATCACATTAAGAACGTATTAACAAGACGTTAAGAATGTAAAAAACCGGCTTTGCTTTCGCAAAACCGGTCTGTTTTTTTGTTTTACGCTTCCGTTTCCGGCGCCGGTTCGGACAGCCGGAACAAAAGCTCGGTTTTGAACAGGTCACCGTCCACACGCAGGTCAAAAGTACCTTCCTGCAGCTCCGTGAACTGTTTCGCGATGGAGATGCCGAGTCCGTTGCCGCTGGACGTCCGCGCCTTATCGTTGCGGCGGAAGCGCTGGATCAGCTCCTCCTCGCTCAGCGTAATACGCTGCGCCGAGGTATTCTTGAACGAGACCGCCGCGTATTCGCCGCGCTTTTCGATTTCCATATAGACGCGCGTCTGCGGCATCGCGTATTTGCAGATGTTCTGCAGCAGATTCTGGAAGACGCGCCACAGCATGGAGCTGTCGCAGCGGACAAGCAGCGACTGATCCGGGAACACGACTTCCGGCTCCAGCTGTTTTTCCGCAAACGCGGGAGCAAACTCCTCAAGCACCTGCGAAAGATACAGCCCGATATCCAGCGATTCGAACGTCGCCTTCACCGTGCCGGTGGAAAGCTTGGAAACGTCGATCAGGCTTTGCAGCAGATCGTTCAGCCGTTCCGACTGGTGACTGATGACGCCGAGGTAGTTGCGCAGTTCCTCTTCGCTGCAGCCGCCGCTGCTGACAAGATCGGCGTAATTGATAATGGAAGTCAGCGGCGTCTTGATATCGTGGGAAATGTTGGCGATCAGCTCGTTGCGCATTTCGGCGCTGCGCTGCTTTTCCTGCATCGCTTCCAGAATATCGCCCTTGATGCTCACAAAGTCGTCCGAGATCTCCTTGAAATCGCCGAAGAGAACAGCCGCCGCGTCCTCGGTCTCGTCCAGCTTGCCTTCCGCAAGCTTTTTACTGCTGACACGCAGTTGGTGGATATTGACGATCATCATATAGAAGAGCGAGCCGATAATGCTGACGACAATCAGCTGTACGATCGCAAAGTAGGTGAACTTGAATTCGGAAAGCGGTCCGTTCTGGTGGGTCTTATACTGGAACAGAAAGATGAGTGTGAGCAGGACCTCGAACGTAACAAGGGCGATGATCGTGATCAGCACCTTGCTGATGAACCGCACCTTGAAATCGCCTTTGTCTTTTTTGCCGGGATTCTTTTTGCGGATCGCGGCAATCAGCTTGTAGATCAGCGTGTTGCGGTAAACATGGCCGTATTTGATTCGCGTTGCCAATGAGATCACAAACAGCAGCATGATCGCCGAGATGATGAACGCAAGAAGCAGAATGACCGCGTTCCAGAGCACCAGATTGGTTTGCTTGATGTCCGCGACGGAAGTCAGTACAATCAACAGCGTCACAAACGCCATGATCAGCGCCATCAGCATCAGCAGCAAATCAAAGGGGATCTTGTCGATGAACCGTTCCGGCGCTGCAGACTGGTTCTTTACGTCCTTGCGGCTGACGCTGCTCATAATCACGCCGAGCACCAGAATCGAAAGCAGGATGAACAGCGCGAGCAGAACAAGGATCGGATATTTGACGACGTTTGCCATATTGACGAGAGACGCCGCCAAATGATAACTGTCCCGGGCGGGCAGCCCCGCACGCAGATAGAGATGGATCACGCCCTCGGTCGTCTGCCCGTCCGCGTTGCAGACGGTAAACGGCCGATAAACGGAATAGGCGACGCCGCTCGTCGGGTCAAAGCCGCCGTCCTGCGCGCTGGTATCCAGCAGGACATTGCCGTTTGCGTCCTGCGCAATCATGACGACATTGCTTGTCGCCTTGCTGTAGCTGTGCAGCAGCGCGGAGACGTCTTCGCCCGAAAGCAGCATAGTCAGCCCGTGCTCCATCTTTTCAAAATCTTCGCCCGTCTTGACCCGGTAGGTCTCCTGAATCGCATACGTATCGCAGTCTTCCGCATAGAAATGGTAGTCCACCATACAGTCGATCGCCAGCAGCAGCGCAACCACGATCTCCGCCAGCAGCAGATACAGAAAGATCGCCGTGATCTTGTCGGAAAGGTTTTTCATCATGTACTTCATGGTCAATCCATCTTCTCCATTTTGTACCCGTAGCCGAACACGGAAATGAGATAGCGCGGCTGTGCGGGATAGATTTCGATTTTTTCACGGATATGCCGGATATGCACCAACACCGTATTTTCGGCGCCCAGCGGGTCGCAGTTCCAGACGCGTTTATAAATCTCCTTGAGCGAGAAGACTGTACCCGCGTTGGCGGTCAAGAGCTTGAGAATGGAAAACTCCGTCGGCGTCAGGCTGATGGGCGCATCATCCACGGTCACGCGCTTTTCCACGTCGTCGATCACGATCGGTCCGATGCAGATAAGCCCCGGCTTCTGCTGCGGCTGTGCGTTGTCGCGGCGGCTGTTGCGTCTGAGCTGATATTCCACGCGCGCAGCGACCTCGATCTTGTTGAACGGCTTCGTGATATAGTCGTCCACGCCGATCTGAAACGCCATCCGTTTATCTTCCGCCTCGCTCCTTGCGGTCAGCAGAATCACCGGAACGTCCGACGTTTTCCGGATCTCATACAGCGTTTCGATCCCATCCAGCTCCGGCATCATCACATCCATCAGCACCAGATCGACCGGCTGGTCGCGCAGGACCTCCAGCGCCTCTTTGCCGTTATATGCTTCCACGATCTGATAGGTTTTGTTGTCGGCGAGCAAATAAATCCTGAGGGCGCGCACGATATCCTTATCGTCGTCACAAATCAAAATACGATACATTCTACCGCCATCCTCCTCTTCTTGAGTTAACTTGTTATTCATTATATAGAATAAAACCGCCGTTTTCAATTCTTTTAATGAGAAAAATGCGCAATCTTAATGAAATCTTAAGGTCTGTGCCGCGTGATCTCTCTTCCCGTCGAGACACGGCAGCAGACGGGACCGGGTCCAAAAAACGACTATCATTTCACGTTGATTTCTCTCAAAAGAGGCCGTTTCCTGCATTTATAATAGGAAACAAGTTTTTTACGCGTATCCCGGAAATCTGTATTTCAGAAAAAAGAGGCACGGAAAACGCTTCATAACGTGCGTCATGCCGCTGTCAAAAAAAGTCCGCACAAACTATCCATAAGGGTTAAAAAAACTTAAACCTCCCGCCTTGTATTGACAGCGGTGTTTCAAACCTTATATAATGAAAAAAACACCACTTGAAGGACGGAGGGATCGTCCATGAAAAAGAGAATCGTCGCCGGGCTGCTGTGTCTGTTTGTGCTGCCCGCTTTGTCCCTTTTTGCCGCGGCAAAAAGCGGCTCGCTGGACGCTGCGATCGCAGCCGAAACGCGGGCACTCGCCGTAGAGATCGAAAGCGAAGGCGTCGTGCTGCTGAAAAACGACGACGGCGCGCTGCCGCTGACGGGCAAACGCGTCAACGTCTTCGGTGCAGGGTCCGTCCAGCCGTTCTATGGCGGGGCAGGCTCGGGCGCGGTCACGTCCGACGATCCGGTGAGCCTTTATGAAGCGTTGGAAACAGCGGGGATCGCGTTTAACCCGTCGCTGAAAAAGCTCTACGAAAAACATGTCCGTGCCGTTTCCCCGAAAACGGACAACACCGTGATCAATAATCTGCTCCAGCTGGCGCTCGCAAAAAGCGAACTGGACGAAATGCCGGTCAAATATCTGACCGACGCCGTCATGCAGCAGGCGACCGCGTTCAGCGATACGGCGCTGCTCGTGATCAGCCGCACCAGCGCGGAGGGCCGCGACCTTTCCGCCGATACCCTGCGGCTTTCCGAAGAAGAAACCCGTCTGGTGGAAAAAGTGACGTCCGCTTTCTCCAAGGTGATCGTGGTGTTCAACACCGGCAACGTGATGGAGATGGGCTGGCTGGATGCTTACGACAGTATCAAAGCCGCGTTGCTGGTCTGGATCCCCGGTGAATTCGGCTTTGAAGGCGCGGCGAAGGTTCTCTCGGGCGAAGTGTCCCCCTCGGGCAAGCTCGCGGATACCGTTGCGTACCGCATCGATGATCACCCGTCTTCGGCCTGCTTCGGTTCCCACGCCTATGACAACGGCGATCACTACGTCGAATACAGCGAAGGCATCTATGTCGGCTACCGCTATTTTGAAACTTTCGCGCCTGATAAGGTGCAGTTCTCGTTCGGCTACGGGCTGTCATATACCGTCTTTGAAAAAACGGACGCCTCTTTTGTCCGCGCCGGAGACACAATCCAAGTGCAGGTCACGGTCTGTAACACGGGCGGCTGTCCCGGCAAGGAGGTCGTACAGCTGTATTACAGCGCGCCCTATACGCCCGGCGGAATCGAAAAAAGCGCCGTGGTCCTCGGCGCATTTACGAAAACAAAGCTGCTTTCTCCCGGCGAAAGCGAGCGCGTGACGCTTTCTCTGCCGCTGCGCGAGATGGCGTCCTACGACCAGGCGGACAAGCAGGCGTATGTCCTCGACGCGGGCGACTACCGGCTTTTCCTCGGCGACAACGTCCGCTCGCCGTACGCCGAAGCGACCTTCCGTCTGAAAAAAGCCGTTTACAACACCGACGAAACGACCGACGCGCCGATCCGCAATCTTTTTGCTTCTGCGAACAACGGTCTTTCGATTCTCTCGCGCAAAGACGGCGCTGTGCCGGCGCTGCGGCAGTTGACCGCGGACGACGCCGTCAAAAACAAAGACGTCCTCCCCACCCCCGCGACCGGCGGAGAAGCGCCTAAAACCGGCGTCAGGTATGACAAGCCCATCACACTGCGGGACGTTGCCGCGGACGAGAGCAAGTGGGAGACGTTTCTCGACCAGCTCAAGCTCGACGAGATGATCGATCTCGTGATTCATTCCGGCTATGAGACCCAGGCCGTCGCGCGGCTCGGGATCCCGGCGACCGAAGACAACGACGGCCCGTCCTCCATTAAGGGGCGGCACGGGCTCGTGTATGTGGACAGCGGCACGGCTTATCCGTGCGAGACCGCGATCGCCTGCACCTGGAACGCCGCACTTGCCGAACGGCTGGGCGAAGGCGTCGGCAAGGAAGCCGCGGATATGGGCGAAGACGTCTGGTACGCGCCCGCTGTGAATCTGCACCGCAATCCGATGGGCGGACGGAATTTCGAATACTTCTCAGAAGATCCGCTGCTGTCCGGCGTGTGCGGCGCGGCGATCATCCGCGGCGCCAACCGATATGAGCTTGTGACGACCGTCAAGCACTTCGTCATGAACGATCAGGAATCCAACCGCGGCGGACTGTTCACCTGGGCGGACGAACAGACGATCCGCGAGCTGTACCTGCGTGCGTTCGAGCGGCCTGTCAAAGAGGGCGGCACCGTCGGCGTGATGAGCGCCTATAACCGGATCGGCAACGACTGGTGCGGCGCGAGCAGCGCCCTGCTGCAGGACCTGCTGCGCAAAGAATGGGGCTTCGACGGCTATGTGATCTCCGATTACTCCTCCAACTTCACCGGCAAGGGCTACATGAGCCCCGTCCTCGCCGTCTATAACGGCAACGACACGATGCTGACCGGTATCTGGTCGCTGCAAAAACCGTCGCACGTGATCGCCATGCGCGAGGCATACCGGCGCGACCCCGTCGGCTTCGGCACAGCGCTGCGCGAAGCGGTCCGGCACCTGTGCAAGGGCAAGATGCACACCAAAGCCTTCCTGCATCCGGAGCGGACATACGACGATTCGTTTTTCGGCTCTCTGGACAGCCCGCGGGAGTGGACCTTCTCGTTCCCCTACGCGTTTTCTCTTTTGCGCTACCTGCTGAACAATCTTGCCAATATTGTGATCTACGCGTTCCGCTATATTCTTTGAGAGGTGAGAAACATGAAAAAGATACTGACCGGCGTCCTCTGTCTTGTGCTCTGCTTTGTTTTCGCGTTCGCCGCATTTGCCGAAACGCAGCCGTCTTCGTTTGAAACGGCGGCGGAGCTGCTGGACTTTGTGATCGTCAGCAAACAGTACACTACACCCTTGCGTATCGTGCCTGCCGTCCTGACCCAGAACGGCGAAAACCGCGACGTCTATCTCGTTGCCATGCTGGGCATGAAGTCGGTCGAAGGGCAGGTCAACAGCCAGAAAGGCGGCGGAACGGCTGTCTATGCCGCGTTCGTAAAAGACGTCCTGAACCAGACCGTTCCGGCAGGGTCGGCGCTGGTATTCGCCGGGCACAGCCTCGGCGGCATGACCGCGCAGCACCTGCGCTGCGACAAGGAACTGCAGGACACGTATGAGATTCTCAACGTGCTGTGCGGCGGTTCTCCGCTGGAGAAAGTGGAAGGAGAAGGTGAAGGTTCTTTGCACCGTCTGACGGATATTCTGGATATGATCCCCTATATCCGCAGCACGTCCCTTTGCGCCCTCATCCGTCAGATCCGCACCGCGCACCGCGAAAACGGGCACTACTTTCTGAACCCCGACGGCGCGCACAATGCATCCTACGTCCGCAACGACGTTTGGGGCGGCTACGATGTGTTCGGCGAAAAAGGCGGCAGCGCCGTGCTGTGCTTCAACCCTGCGGATATCCGCGCCTACGGCGACGCCGCGCGCTGAGAATAAAACCAGTCTATGAAAGCATGAAGGAGGCACCCATGATGAAACAGCGCATTCTCTCTATCTTTCTTTGCATCGTTTTGCTGCTTAGCCTGCTGAGTCTGACGGCAGGCGCGGCAGAACCGACCCTCTATCTTGTCCTCGGCGATTCCATCGCGTACGGCTCCGGGCTTTCCAACCCGAAAGAAGCCGTGTACGGGAAGATCGTTGCCGACACCAACGGATACGCCTATGAAAACTACGCCGTGCCCGGACACACCACCGCCAACCTGCTGCGCCGGATGGAAAACGATACCGTCCGCGAAGCGATCCAAAAAGCCGACATCATCAACATCTCCATCGGCGGCAACAACTTTCTGCTCGGCAACATCAACAATCTGCTCTATGACGGCATCGTCAAGGAGGACTACGCCCGCTTTGACGAGATCGCCAACGGCTTCTATGAGGATCTCGGCAAGATCGTCAACGGAATCCGTGCGCTGAACGCGGACGCCGCGATCCTCCTGCAGACACTCTATAACCCGCAGACCGGTTATGTCGGCGACGTCTATCAGCTCGGCGCGGACCGGCTCAACGCAAAGCTTTGGGCGTTCGCCGAAGCAAATCCGGGAGAGATCCTCGTCGCAGATGTGGCGCAGGCGCTGACGAACTCCGACAACGACTTTGCCAAAGACCGCATCCATCCCAGTGCCGTCGGCAACGAAAAGATCGCGCTGACCGTGCTGCAAACGCTCTATGACAATGGGCTCGGCAGCGAGACCGTCCCCGTGATCAATACGCCCGGCATCGACGCGCGCGGCACCGGCGTCTTCACGATCTTCGTGAATCTGTACGGACGATTCTTTCATCTGCTGTCCGTGATCCGGCATTTGTTTGTACGATAAAGGAGGCCCCTGTCATGTCCATTTCTGACGTCATTCGCAAAAGAAGAAGCGTCCGCTCCTTCGACGGCACGCCGCTGCGCGATGAAGATATCCAAAAGCTCATGGCGTTCGCCGCACAGGCAGACAATCCATATCAGCTTCCGATCCGTTGGCAGCTGCTGAACGCAAAACAGACCGGTCTTTCCAGCCCGGTGATCGTCGGCGAAGACGCCTTTCTCGCCGGCACCATGCAGCGCGTTCCATTTGCCGAGGAGGCGTTCGGCTATTCGTTTGAACAAATCGTCCTGTTTGCCGCGTCGATTGGCGTCGGCACCACGTGGATCGCCGGGACGATGGACCGCGCCGCGTTTGAGCGGGCGGCCGGCGTCGCGGAAGGTGAAGTGATGCCATGCGTCACGCCGCTCGGCTATCCGGCGAAAAAGATGTCTTTCCGTGAGACTGTGATGCGCAAGGGCGTCAGGGCGGACAGCCGCCTGCCGTTTGAAACGCTGTTCTTCGAAGGGTCGTTCGGCCGTCCCCTCTCGCCTGACAACGCATGCAAACTGCACGATGCGCTCGAGACGGTGCGCCTGGCTCCGTCCGCCGTCAACAAGCAGCCGTGGCGCACCGTCGTCTGCGGCGACCGCGTCCACTTCTATGAAAAGCGCGGCAAGCCGCTCGCGGAGGGCGCGTGGGATATCCAGAAAATCGATATGGGCATTGCGCTCTGCCACTTTGCGCTGGCGGCGCAGGAAAGCGGGATCCCGGTCTCGTTCTTGCGGGAAGACCCCGGTCTCGCGCACGGGACGGACACATTCTATATCGCATCTTATCAGCTGGAAGGGTAACAAATGTATATCACTGTCAACGGCGTCAAGCTGTATTATGAAACGATCGGCAGCGGAAAACCGCTCGTCATGGTTCATTGCAACAGCATGGACCATAAGATCTTCCGCCGCGCGGCGCAGGTACTCGCGCAGCGCTACACGGTCTATCTTCCGGACTCCCGCGACCACGGCAAAAGCCAGAAGGTGAAAACGCTGCACTACGAAGATATGGCGGAGGATATGCTGCAGTTCATCCAGACGCTCGGTCTGGAGAAGCCCGTCTTTTACGGCTTTTCCGACGGCGGAATCATCGGTCTGCTGCTCGCCGCCCGCTGTCCCGATCTGCTTTCCGCTCTGATCGTCAGCGGCGCAAGTCTGCGCCCGGACAGCACCAAGGATCTCCCGCTGCGCTTTTTCCGGCTCTGGAGCCACGTTGACCGCAGCGACAAGATGCGCATCATGCTGCGCGAGCCGGATATCACGGACGAGATGCTGCGCGCGATCCGCGTACCGACGTTCGTGACCGCGGGCGAAAAAGATGTGATCAAACCGTCCCACACCGCGCATATCGCGGAAACGATCCCCGGCGCGCAGCTGAAGATCTTCGCAAAAGCGGGACACACGGGCTATATCATGCGCAGCACGAAGATTGCGGACTATATCCTCTCCGTGCTGCCGGAAACGAACTGACAGGAGGAATCACGAATGAAGCAACGACTGCTCGGCGGACAATTGCCGGTCTCCGCGGTCGCAATGGGCTGTATGCGGCTGACGGACGCGAAAGAAACGCCGGACCGCATCATCGGTACGGCGCTGGACTGCGGAATCGACTTTTTCGACCACGCGGACATCTATGGCGGCGGCCGCTGCGAGGAAGTCTTCGGCGACTGGCTCGCGGCGCACCCGTCCATGCGGGACAAGATCACGATCCAGACGAAATGCGGCATCCGCAAGGGGTGCTATGACTTTTCAAAAGAACACATTCTTTCCGCCGTGGAGGGCTCGCTGCGCCGGCTGAAAACAGACCATGTCGACGTGCTCTTGATGCACCGCCCCGACACGCTGATGGAACCCGAGGACGTCGCCGTGGCGTTCGACGAGTTGGAAAACGCCGGCAAGGTGCGCTTTTTCGGCGTGTCCAACCACAATCCGATGCAGATCGAACTGCTGAAAACCGCCGTTAAACAGCCGATCGTAGCGGACCAGCTGCAGTTTTCCCTCCCGGAATCCGGGCTTGTGACGTCGGGACTGAACGTCAATATGAAAAACAGCGAATCCGTCATGCACGACGGCAGCGCGCTCGAGTATCTGCGCATCAAGCGGATCACCATTCAGACCTGGTCGCCGTTCCAGGGCGGCTTCTTTGAGGGTCCGTTCGTCGGCGACAACGAGAAATACCCCGCGCTGAACCGGGCGCTCGAGCAGCTGGGCGAACAGTATGGCGTCCCGCCCATCACGATCGCCGCCGCGTGGGTTTTGCGCCATCCGGCGAACATGCAGCTGATTTCCGGTTCCGTCTCACCGGACCGTATGCGGAACATTGCCGCCGGTGCCGACGTCGCGCTGACGCGGGAAGACTGGTACGCCCTCTACCTCGCCGCCGGCTTCCGCCTGCCGTAAAAAAAGACACAGGCATTCCCCACTCTGAAACGGGAAGGTATATGCGTATGCAAATTGTTGCCAAAGTGAAAGAGATCTTCGCCACGCGCGAGGGCTGGTCCACCGAACCGGGCGAGCGGCTGAGCTATTATTCCTACTTTGCCGGACAGAACATGATCTACACGCTGTTCAACGTGTGTCTGACGACCTATCTGCTGTTTCTGGGCGTCGATCCGATCAAATCTGCCGCGGTGATGCTCGCGGTCAAGATCTGGGACGCCGTGAACGACACGCTGTTCGGCGTGATCTTCGACGCGGTCAAATTCAGGAGCGGGAAAAAGTACCTGCCGTGGATCCGCGTGTCCACGGTGCTGATCCCGATCACCACGATTCTGACCTTTGTCATTCCCGCCGGCAGCTCGCAGGCGGTGAAACTGGGCTGGTTCGCTGTCGCCTATATGCTCTGGGACACCGCCTATACGCTGTGCGACGTACCGATCTTCGGCATTCTGACGTCGATGAGCCAGAGCGTAGATGAGCGCAACACCATCCAGTCCTACAAGAGCATCTCCACCTACATCGGCGTCGGCATCACATCTACGCTGACGACCGTGCTGGTCAGTGAAAAGGTCGGCATGAACTACGGGCTGATCACAGTCATCATCTGTGTGATGGCGTTCGCGCTGATGCTCCCCGCGTCCTTCAAACTGCAGGAACGGTTCCATGCCGAAAGCGAGGAGCAGTTCACGATCCGGCGGATGCTCTCCTATCTCGTGCACAACAAGTACCTCCTGCTGTATTACTTCGGGCTGTTCTTTTATTCCGCGCTGAACGTCGGCAACGCGTTCAACCTCTATGTCTCCTACTATCTGTTCCACAGCGCGCTGTTCTCGCTCGTGGTCGGCGCCGTGGGCTCGATCCCGCAGCTGATCATCGCGCTCGTGCTGCCGAACCTGATCCGCCGCTTCGACAAGATGCGGGTCTATCGCGTGTGCATGCTGCTGTATGTGATCTTCAGCGTGATCACCTGGCTCGCCGGCTACGGCAACGTCTTTCTCTACATTGCGCTGTTCACCCTGCGCTCGATCCCGCTTTCGGTCGTCGGCCTCGAGATGTTCATGTTTACCCCGGACTGCGCGGAATACGGTCGCTACAAGAGCGGCACCGAAGCGAAGGGCATCACCTTCGCGGTCCAGACGTTCATGGCAAAGCTGACCGGTTCGATCGCGAGCGCGCTCGGTCTGTTCCTGCTCGGGCTCAAATCTGTCGGCTGGCAGATGGTGGAAGTCGGCTCATTCCAGGAGCTGGAGCAAAGCGGCGTGACACAGACGCCGCATGCGCTGAACATGCTCTGGCTGATTTATATGCTGATCCCCGCAATCGGCGGTCTGCTCGCCTACATCATCTGGCTGTTCTACGACCTCAAGGACAAGGACGTACAGGTGATGATCGACTGCAACACAGGCAAAATCACCGAGGAGGAAGCAAAGGAGCAGCTGTCGAAGGAGTACAAATAGAAGGAATACAAGTAAAAGAAAAAGGCGTCTGCTGAAAAGCAGATGCCTTTTCTTTCTGATGGAGATGAGGGGGAGCGAACCCCTTACCTCTTGAATGCCATTCAAGCGCTCTCCCAGCACACCCGGGAACACACACCGAAAAGACGTCAGCGGTTCCCGGACTGCAGGTGCTCCCGCAGCCGGTTTTGGATCATGTCCAGAACGACCGGGTTGCGCCCGCCCATCGGTATGATGAAATCGGCAAATTTCTTGCTCGGTTCCACAAAGGCGTCATGCATGGGCTTGACCGTGGCGAGGTACTGTTCGATCACGGAATCGAGCGATCGCCCTCGCTTCTTTGTGTCGCGTACGATCCTGCGCAGCACGCGCACGTCTGCATCGGTATCAACGTAGATCTTGATATCAAACAGTGCGCGCAGCGCAGGGTTTTCGAGGATCAGGATCCCATCCACTAAAATGACCGGCGCAGGAGAAACGCGGCGTGTCTGTGCGGAGCGCGTTTGCTGTGTGTAGTCGTAAACGGGGCAGTCGATCTCCTGCCCTGCCTTGAGCGCCTGCAGATGCGAGATCAAAAGTGTCGTTTCGAATGCGTCGGGATGGTCGTAGTTGCGTTTGCAGCGCTCCTCGAACGGGATATCGTCCTGCGCGAGATAGTAGTCGTCATGGTTGAGCACTGTGACTTCGTTTTGAAAGTCCTGCCTAAGCAGCTTCGTCAGGGTACTTTTGCCGCTGCCCGAACCGCCTGCAATGCCGATGATCAAAGTGTCCATAGCGTCACCTCCGGCCGTTATCTTGCGCCCTTGTCGTAGGGGATTCCCTCTGCTTTCGGTGCGCGGGATTTCTTGGACGTGAACGCGAGCACGATCAGCGTGATCAGATACGGGAACAGACGGTAAACGTGCGAACTGACGCCGATCTGTGTGAGCCAGGCGACGCCGTCGCCGTTGAGGTCGATCGTGGAATAGGATGCCGCGATACACTTGAACAAGCCGAACAGGACCGCGGAAAATGCAATATTGCCCGGCGTCCAGTTGCCGAAGATCATGACCGCCAACGCCAGAAAGCCGAAGCCTGCCACCTCCCCGGTGGAAGAGCAGCCGGATGTGCCGAGCGCATAGATGAAGCCGCCGATGCCGGCAAGCGCGCCGGAAATGGTCGTGCCGACATAACGCGTTCTTGCAACGTTGATGCCGAGCGAATCCGCCGCCTGCGGATTTTCGCCGCAGGCCCGCAGCCGCAGACCGAAGCGCGTTTTATACAGCAGCACGGAGAGCACGACGAAGAGCACGATGCACACGTACGTGGAAAGATATACCTTGTTCAAAAACAGCTCGCCGAAGAAGCCGATGTCCTGTTCCTTCGGAATGCCAAAGGTGCTCTTCTTGATCATGAACCAGGTCGCAGACGATTGCGGAATACGCAAAACGTTCTGCTTTGCAAGCACATTGATCAGGAACAAAACGAGCGCCGGCGCGAGCAGGTTCAGCGCCGTGCCGCCGATGGTCTGATCCGCCTTGAGACTGACTGCGGAAAACGACAGCAGCAGCGAGAACAGTGCACCGAAGAAGGCACAGATCACCATCGTGAGCAACAGCAGCCATTGACCGGACTGCGGTGTGAAAAGCGTCCCCTCCTGCATATACTTCACGAACAGGACGCCAACGAAGGCGCCGAAGATCATGATACCTTCCAGCGCGAGATTGATGATACCGCTGCGTTCGGCAAAGACGCCGGCCAGCGCGACTATCATCAGAGGGATCGCATAAGTGAGGGTTTGCTGAATCAGGAATACCATTACGCGCTCGCCTCCTTTCCGCTTTCTTCGTCCGCCGGGTCGGGCGGCGATGCGGCTTGCGGGGGCGTTTTCTGCTTTTTATGAAACAGCTTGAGCTGTCCGCTGATCAGCATACGGATCATCAGCGAAAACGCGCTGAGATAGACGATGATGGCGATGATAATATCCGTCAGATATTCGTTGTAGGTCGTCAAATTCTTGATCTGCAGACCCGAGATGTTCAGCATAGACATAAACACGCCGCTGAAGATCACGGCCAGCGGATTGTTCGCCGCAAGCAGCGCCACAGGGATGCCGTTGAAACCGACTGCCGGCAGCGTCTGGTACGTGGACCAATAAAACTCCGTGTTGCCGGAAAGGTAATACAGCGCGGCTGCACAGCCGGCCAGCGCGCCGGCGATCGCCATGGAGATCACAATATCGCGTTTGTCGTTGATGCCGGCGTATTTCGCCGCGTAGCGGTTGGAACCGACGGTCTTCAATTCAAAGCCGAACGTCGTTTTTGTCATAAAGATGTACACGAGCACGGCGATGAGAATGGCGATCAGGATACCGCCGTTGACCTGCGAGCCCGGGAAGATCTTGTCCAAAAACAGCTTGGACGTTACAACGCCGTTGGACGACGTTTTGCAGACGTAGCCGATTTTGCCGGATTCCGCTGCGTTTTTAAGCTCGTTGTGCGCGTCGAAGAACCACGTTACAAGATTGGCGGCAATCCAGTTGGTCATAATACAGGCAATCACTTCATTGATATTGAGCAATGATTTGAGCAGTCCCGGAATCGAGCCCCAGAGCGCGCCCGCGACGGCGCCGGCTAAAAATGCCAGAAGCCAGATCAGCGCGGCAGGCACCTTCTCTGACGGAATGCTCAGCGCAACATACAGCGTCGCCGCCGTTCCCATCAGAAACTGGCCGGGCGCGCCGATGTTGAACAGCCCCGTTTTGAACGCCACCGCGACGGAAAGCCCGGTCAAAATCAGCGGCGTCGCGCGGAAGAGCATATCGCCGATACTGACGGCGTTGAACCCAAATGTCAATCCGCCGAGCGCATTGCGTCCGGTACTGAAGATGCCAAAGAAGACGAGACGAACGCCTTCCCACGCGCTCTTCATCGTGATAGAATCGTTCAGTGCCGCAACGAGAACGATGATAACGCTGCCGAGCGCCATGCCGATCGCGATGGAAACGAGGGAGGCGATCACTGTACGCGTGCCTTCGCGTTTCAAAAAGGACGGACGCGTACTCTTTTGCAGCAAGGGCGAAACCGCGTTATGCTTTGCCATGGTGCGTTTCCTCCTTCCCGTCGCGCTTTGCTCCGGACATATAAAGTCCCATTTCTTCCACTGTCGTTTGCTTTGGGTCCAGCTCGCCGACAATCTCGCCCTCATACATGACGAGAATGCGATCGGACAGGCTCATGACTTCTTCAAGCTCAAGCGATACAAGCAGGATCGCTCTGCCCTTGTCCCGTTCCGCAACGAGCCGCGCGTGGATGTTTTCGATCGCGCCGACATCCAGACCGCGCGTGGGCTGGACGGCAATCAGAAGCGGCTTCTCACGGTCGAGCTCGCGGGCAATGATCGCTTTTTGCTGGTTGCCGCCGGACATGCTGCGCGCCGTCGTTACAGCGCCCTGTCCGCTGCGCACGTCGAACCGCTCGATCAGGTCGTCTGCATACTTGCGCACTTCGTCAAACTTGATGAATCCGCAGCGTTGGAACCGCTTTTCCTTGAACCGCTGCAGCACCATGTTCTCTTCGAGCCGTTCGCCGAGCACCAGCCCGTGTTTGTGTCTGTCCTCCGGGATATGCGCGAGCCCGGCGTCGCTCTTTTTCCGGATCGACGCGTGGGTGATCTCCCTACCGCACAGGGTGATCTTGCCGCCCGAAATGCGGTCGAGACCGGTCAGCCCGTTGATCAGCTCGGTCTGCCCATTGCCGTCGATGCCGGAGATGCACAGGATCTCACCCGCGTGCACGTCGAAGCTGACGTTTTTCACTGCGTCGTGCTTATAAAGGCGGGAGGGAACGCAAAGATTCTCCACCTTCATCACGGTTTTGCCGGGCTTTGCCGGCGTCTTTTCAACTTCCAGCTGCACAGGCCTGCCGACCATCATGGTGGAGAGTTCTTCTTTTGTGACGTCCGCCGTGTTGACCGTGCCGATGAATTTGCCTTTGCGCAGTACCGTCACGCGGTCGGCAACCGCCATGATCTCGTTGAGCTTGTGCGTGATAAAGAGAATACTCTTTCCTTCCCTGGCAAGGCCGCGCATGACGTCCATCAGCTCGTCGATCTCCTGCGGCGTCAGCACGGCGGTCGGTTCGTCGAAGATCAGTATCTCGTTCTTCCGATACAGCATCTTCAAAATCTCGACTTTTTGCTGCATTCCGACCGTGATATCCTCGATTTTCGCGTTGACGTCCACCTTCAGCCCGTATTTTTCCGAAAGGGCAAGCACCTGTTTTTTGGCGTCCTTTTTTTGCAAAAATCCAAGTTTCGTCGTCTCCGCACCGAGGATGATGTTATCGAGTACCGTAAACACGTCGATCAGTTTGAAATGCTGATGCACCATCCCGATACCGAGTGCGGTCGCGTCGTTCGGGTCCTTGATCCGAACCTCTTTTCCTTCTTTTTTGATTACGCCGCCGTCCGGCTGGTACAGACCGAACAGCACGCTCATCAGCGTTGATTTCCCGGCGCCGTTTTCGCCAAGCAGCGCGTGAATCTCTCCGCGCCGCAGCTGCAGCGTGATATCGTCGTTGGCCTTGATGCCGGGAAACTCCTTCGTGATGTGCAGCATTTCGATCACATAATCGTTTTCCATGATCTCACATCCGTTGCGATAGTTTTGATAGAAAAATTGCGGGGAGGCAAGAAGCTTCCCCGCAGATGATGGAATGGTTACGCGATGAAGTTGATGGTAACGTTCGTCGCCGTTTCGTTGAAGCCGTTCAAACCGGTGTAATCGTCGTCGACCACAAGACTGCCGTCCTTGAGGGAAGCGAGCAGGGCGTTGTAATCTTCGATCGAGAAGTTCGCAAGGCTCCAGGTGTCGGTGGGCAGACCCACAGCGTCTTCCGCGGCGCCGAGGACGGTGCCGGCCGGATCGAGCTCGTCAAACTTATCGGTGTAGAACTTGTCGAGCGCAAACATAACGGATTCGCGCAGGCCCTTCGTCGCGGAGGTGATGACCGTGTCGCTCTGGCTGGACTGGTCAACGTCAACGCCGATGACATACGCATCGTTCGCGCCGGCCGCTTCAAACGCGGACTGGCACATGGAACCGCCGCAGGCAAAGATGACTTCCGTACCGTTGGTGTACCAGCCGTTGAGCATCGTCTGCAGGTCGGGAGATGAGCTGAAGCTGGAGCCATAGAGCCAGCTGAAGTTCATGTCAACCTTGACGTCCATTTCCTTGGCAGCCGCTTCAGCGCCCTGGACAAAGCCGTAGCCGAATCTGCAGCAGGCAGGATTCTCTCCGCCGCCGCCGCCGGAGAAGCCAAGCTTGGTATAGCCTTCCTTCACAGCCGCATAACCGGCCAGGAAGCCGGACTGCTCTTCGCGGAAGGAGATGGGCGCAACGTTTGCAAGGATGTTGCCGTCGACGCCGTTCAGGGCATAGCCGTCAATAAAGACAAACTTGATGTCGGTGAACTCGCTTGCCGCCTTCACAAGCGCGGTCTCCTGCAGGAAACCGGCGCAGATGATGATCTTCGCGCCTGCGTCCGCAGCGGCCTTCATAGCGTTGTAGCGGTCGTCGTCGGTCGCTTCGCTGCCGTTGGCGGGCTGATAATACTTATAGGTCTTTCCGTTCTCATAGCCGTATCTTTTGACACCTTCCCAGGTGCCCTGGTTGAAGGACTGGTCCTTGAGCTGACCGACGTCCGTCACGAACGCGATCTCATAGGTGCCGTCCGCGGATTCAAGATCGTCCGCGACCGCGTCGTAATCAAAAGCGACGTTTTCCGGCGTGTTCGGTTCGTCCGGTGTCGGCGCTTTCTTGCACGCGGCAAGAACAACGCAGCAGATCAGCGAGAGAACAAGCAGCATTGCAAGTATTTTTTTCATAGGTTTTTCCTCCTGAGTTTTTATTGTATCAGCAGAACGCTGTTTACAAGATTATCATATCATAAACGAAATAGGAAATCAATAGATTGCGGCAGCAAATCGCAGATATTTTGCTTTGCAGGCTGCGACAATACAACGTCGACTGCACGACTGTTATGACTAAATCGCACCTGCAATTACGCTAGTACTACTTTCATTGGTAAAAATGAGGGGGATCGATTCTCGGCGCGACCTGCGCGCCTCGGTCATTCGTGGCCACGACAATCCACCGGACTGTCGCTCTGTACCGCTCCTGCTCCCCCCAGATCATTTCTTAAAAAACAGCAACAAAAAAGTACCTGCCGTTTCGCAGGTACTTCTTTCTGGTGGAGATGAGGGGGATCGAACCCCTTACCTCTTGAATGCCATTCAAGCGCTCTCACAACACACGAGGAAACGCACCCCACATAGAACAAAGGTTGCAACCTTACATTTCACCTTTACTTTTTTTATAATTCGTTTGCCTTTTGCTTGCAAAATTTCTCTTTCTGATGTAGAATAATGTAACCGCTTCCTCCGTAACGTGCCGCGGC
>JAFYDS010000016.1 GCA_017544665.1 Clostridia bacterium
CTATGCATCGTTATCTGTGGAATATGATAATGATCTCTTGACAATCAGCGGCACCGGAAGCATTCCCGCCGCAGGCACAGACAGCTTTCAGTTTTGGGACGAACACAAAGACACCGTAACCGCATTGTTTCTCTCCGGTGACATCGAGCAAATCGGTAGCGGCTCGTTCCGTGACTTTCCCGCTCTTCGCTATGTCATTCTTGATACAAGCAGCACAACACTTGCCGACAATGCGTTTTCAGACTGTACGATCTTAGACCCGCTGCTGTGCTTCGGTGACTGTTCCATTGGCGAAGCTTCGATCCATTCCAATGCGGAGTATTTGCAAGCATTTGTTTCAAAAGATAAAACCGTTTCCGGCAGCGGCAGCTCTGATCAGCTCCGCATAATCACTTTCTCATACGCAGACAATGCCCTCACACTCAACGGCAGCGTCACTTGGGACGGCTATCAGTTCCTTGACACCATGACGGCCTTCTGCCTGCATTTCGATCCGATTGATTTGCTGAAATGCACAGATTTTACGTTTAATGGCTTGCCGCTTTATGGCAAAAACAAGGACGGCAATTATGAAGCAATTGAAGGTAATCGTCTGACCGGAGCAGAATTGCGCGCGCAGGCAGGCGATACGGGCAGCATCAGCTACAACGCCCTTGTGGAAGGCATTGTTGACGGCAGTATCACAAGCTTTCGCCTGATTGCAAAAGACAGCGAACACGAGGAAATCAAAGACACGCCCGTTGAGATTAAAGACCAGAGCGACAGCGGTTTGGTTGGGTTCATAAGAAAGGCGATCAAATGGGTCGTTCGACTGCTAGATACGTTTTTGAATATCATTTCAAAGTTCAAAAAGAAATAAACTGAGTGAATAAGAACAAACAACCACGTTATGAACACCGCGATTTCGCGTTCACAACGTGGTTGCTTTTTCTATGTACTACCTAAAACACTTTACCACCTTCCCGAATGCCCATCGTAGACCTTGAAAGCTTCGTCAATCTGCACAACGGATCCCCATCCGCTGTCCAAGCTTCAGGACACCAAGTATAAAAATCTCCTCGTTCGTCAATGTCATCAGTAGCGGGTCGCCCTCGCGGATGCGCATCGTGCGGCGGATCTCCTTCGGGATCACAACGCGCCCGAGGTCGTCGATCCGCCGGACGATTCCGGTTGCTTTCATCCAGTCGTTCTCCTTTCACAACAATCTCGCAGATAGTGTTTGCAAAGATCGTGGAAATATGCGGAACGGGGTGACGAAAAAAGCAGAGCGTTCAGCCCTGCTTTTTTGCTTGCGTTTTGTTACACCGTGACTCTCCAGCCGCGCTTGTCTTCCAGCTTGCCCCACTGGATGCCGGTCAGTTCGTCATACAGCTTCTGGGTCAGCTCGCCGATGCCGCCGTCGCCGATCAGCATGACGTCGTCTTCATAGCGCAGCTTGTTGACGGGCGACACAACCGCGGCCGTGCCGGTGCCCCAGACTTCTTCGAGCGTGCCGTCTTTCGCGGCGGCGACCAGCTCGTCAACGCTGATGCGGCGCTCTTCGACTTCGTAGCCCCAGTCGCGGCAAACGGTCAGGATGGAATCGCGGGTGATGCCCGGGAGGATGGAGCCGTTGAGCATCGGAGTGACGACCTTGCCGGCAATCTTGAACATGATGTTCATGGAACCGACTTCTTCAATGTACTTGCGCTCGACGCCGTCCAGCCAGAGCACCTGGGAATAGCCGTCGTCATGCGCCTTGACCTGCGCGATCAGGCTCGCGGCATAGTTGCCGCCGGTCTTGGCGAAGCCCATACCGCCCTTGACGGCGCGGACATATTCGTCCTCGATCCAGATACCGACCGGCTCGAGGCCGCTTTCGTAATAGGCGCCCGAGGGAGACAGGATGATGATGAATAGATAGGTCTTCGACGGCGCGACGCCGAGGAATTCGTCGGTCGCGATGATGAATGGACGGATGTACAGCGAGGTGCCGGGATCGGTCGGGACCCAGTCGCGGTCGATGTCAACAACAGCACGGACAGCTTCCACGAAGTCTTCCACCGGCAGCTGGGGAATGACCAGACGCTCGTTGGTGTTGTTGGTCCGCTTCGCGTTCATGTCGGGGCGGAACAGATAGACGTTGCCGTCCACACCCTTGTAGGCCTTGAGGCCCTCGAACATTTCCTGGCCGTAGTGGAACACCATCGCAGCAGGCGCGAGAGACAGATTCTCATAAGGGACAATGCGGGCGTCGTGCCAGCCCTTGCCCTCTGTGTAGTTCATCACGAACATGTGGTCCGTGAAGATCTTGCCGAAGCCGAGCGGTTGACCCGGTGCGGGCTTTTGCTTCGGGGTGGTTGTTTTTGTAATTTTGATTTCCATATCAATACGACCTTTCTGTCTTTATTCCGCGTAGTTGTAGCCGGTTTCCAGCGCTTTGAGATTCACTTCAAGCAGATTCATCTTGCGCGCGGGAATCACTTTTTTCAGCGCGTCCTCAGTGCAGTCAAAGCTCATGTCCGCGCTTTCCTTGATCAGCTTGCCCATGAGGATCATGTTGGCGAGCGTCGCAAAGCCGGAATCGTTGGCGAGCTTTGTCGCAGGGACGTAGCAGACGGTGACGTCGGTGCGGTCCACCTTCTCGGCGATGAGCGTGGAGTCGACCAGGATCAGGCCGCCGGGCACCACCGCGTTTTCATATTTCTGCAGCGAGGGCAGGTTCATCGCCACGAGCGTGTTCGGCGCGTTGACGATGGGCGAGCCGATCGGCTCGTCGCCGACGATGACCGAGCAGTTGGCGGTGCCGCCGCGCATTTCGGGACCGTAGGACGGCAGCCAGCTGACCTGTTTGCCTTCGATCAGGCCTTTATACGCGAGGAACTTGCCGGCGAAGAGGACGCCCTGGCCGCCGAAGCCCGCGATCAGGATTTGGTTCATCATTTCGCAGCCGCCTCCTTTTCTGCCGAGCGGTCTTTATAGACGCCGAGCGGATAATTCGGGATCATGTTCTCTTCCAGCCACTGCAGCGCCTTTTCAGGCGACAGGCCCCAGTTGGTCGGGCAGGAGGAAATCACTTCGATCAGCGAGAAGCCTTTGCCGTCGATCTGATTCTGGAAGGCTTTTTTGATTGCCTTCTTCGCGTTGCGGATGTTCTTGACGTTGTTGACCGCGACGCGTTCGATATATTCCGGGCCCTCGAGCTGCGAGAGCATCTCGGAGATCTTCACGGGGTAGCCGCAGTGCTTGACGTCGCGGCCGTAGGGAGACGTCTGGGTGACCTGACCCGGCAGCGTCGTGGGCGCCATCTGACCGCCCGTCATGCCGTAGATCGCGTTGTTGACGAAGATCACGGTGATGTTTTCGTTGCGGGTGGCGGAGTGGACGGTCTCGGCGGTGCCGATGGAGGCGAGGTCGCCGTCGCCCTGATAGGAGAAGACGATCTTGCTCGGGTCGGCGCGCTTGATGCCTGTCGCAACGGCGGGGGCACGGCCGTGGGCAGCTTCGACCATATCGCAGTTGAAGTAGTTATACGCCATGACGGCGCAACCGACCGGCGCGACGCCGATGGTCTCGCCCTCGATGCCGAGTTCGTCGATCGCTTCGGCAACCAGGCGGTGAATGATGCCGTGGGTACAGCCAGGACAGTAATGCAGCGGCACGTCGCACAGCGATTTCGGTTTCTGAAATACGACCATCACGCTTGCCCTCCTTCGTTCGCTTTTTGGATCGCTTCGAGCACCTGCTCGGGCGCGGGGATCATACCGCCCACACGGTTGCAAAGCGTGACCGGACGGCGGCAGCGGATCGCCAGTTCAATGTCTTCGATCATCTGACCCATGTTCATTTCCACGCTGATGAACGTGCGGCAATGGTCCGCGGCAGCCAAAAGCGGCGCCTTCGGGAACGGCCAGAGGGTGATCGGGCGGATCATGCCGACCTTGATGCCCTGCTTTCTCGCTTCGTTGATCGCGTTCTTGGAAACGCGGGCGGAGATGCCGAACGCCACGACGCAGATCTCCGCGTCGTCCATCAGGTAGGATTCATACATCACTTCGTTTTCTTCGACCGCCTTGTATCGTTCATAGCGGGCAAAATTGAGCTGTTCGAGCTCTTCCGGGACCAGTGACAGGGAGTTGACGATGTTGTGCGGACGCTGGCATTTTGTGCCCGTGACAGCCCACGATTTGTCATACTCCTTGACTTCCACGTCGCCGAGCTCGACGGGTTCCATCATCTGGCCCATCGTGCCGTCGGCGAGGATCATCGCCGTCATGCGGTACTTGTCGGCAAGGTCGAAGCCCTTGATCGTCAAGGACGCCATTTCCTGGACGGACGCGGGCGCGAGGACGATCATCTTATAGTCGCCGTGACCGCCGCCCTTCGTCGCCTGGAAATAGTCGGACTGCGAGGGCTGGATGCCGCCGAGGCCGGGACCGCCGCGCTGAACGTTGACCACGAACGCGGGGAGGTCGGAACCGGCAAGATAGGAGAGACCTTCGCTCTTGAGCGAGATGCCCGGAGAAGATGAGGACGTCATGACGCGTTTACCCGCGCCCGCGACGCCGTAGACCATGTTGATCGCGGCGATCTCGCTCTCCGCCTGCAAAAAGCAGCCGCCGATCTTCGGCATGCGCTTCGCCATGTAGGCGGCGACTTCTGTCTGCGGGGTGATGGGGTAACCGAAATAATGGCGGCAGCCGGCACGGATCGCCGCTTCCGCGATCGCCTCATTCCCCTTCATCAAAACTTTCTCAGCCATATCGACACCTCACTTTTCCACGGTAATGATGCAGTCCGGACACATCGTCGCACAGAACGCGCAGCCGATGCACTGGCTCTGATCGGTGATCTCCGCGGGAGTATGACCTTTTTTATTGATCTTCTCCTTATTGATCACGATGATTTTTTTCGGACAGGCAAGCGCGCAAAGCCCGCAGCCCTTGCACCAGTCCGTTCGGAACATCACTTTTGGCATAGAATCACCCCAAATAAGATTTTGATTATGGTTGACTATATTGGTTTCTTTTGTAAGTGCAGCGGAAAAACTACTTTTCCCCGCAGCGCGGGATCGTCCGCGAGGTCGGCGCGTACAGTCGTAGCGACCAGCGGCAGCCCGGACAGCAAGCACAGTTTCTCTGTGCGTTCCGCCGTTGCGAAAATGTCCGCCGCAGTCGTTGCGTCGCCGAGATTCGAGTTGTTGACGATCCCCGTAAAACGAAGACCGCAGGCCGCTTCGATCTCGCGCAGGACGTCGAGCGCATCCTCAGGCGTTTGCGTCAGCGGACGGTAGAAGCTCAGCACGAACAGCATGGCGTAATCGTTTTCGGCTTTGATCTGGTCCGCAAAGCGGCCGAGCGCCACGGCGCCCTGATCGTCGCCGCCGACATCGAGTACGCAGGTCGTGCTCCGGTCCGCGATCGGACGCTGCATCGCCGCGGGCAGCGCGGGGATATCGAGGTTGCTGCCGGCGTAATCGGAGCAGATCAGCTCCACGCCCGCGTCCCGCAGTTCTTGTTCGCTGTCCTTTGTACGGAAGTAGGGATTGACGATGTCGAGATCGATGATCGACACGGTCTCACCGGCGCGTTTGCGCGCGAGTGCGTAGTTGACGGCGATGTTCGTCTTGCCGCTGCCGTAGTGTCCGCAGAAGACGGTGATCCGCTTTTGCTGCATCCGCGCTCTCCCCTTTCCGCTTTTCTGTATATTATACTACTAAGAAGGTTTATTCGTCAAGGTTTTCAAACGGATTTTCAACAGTTCTCGGGCGACCACACAGGGGTCGCCCATACTGTGCACTGCGCACTGTGCACTCAATTACAGCTGGCTGCGGATGATCTTGCCGCTGATCGTCTTCGGCAGATCGTCGCGGAAGACGACGATACGCGGATACTTATACGGCGCAGTGTTGGTCTTGACGTAGTTCTGGATCTCTTTCTTGAGCGCTTCGGTCGGCTCGGTGCCCTTGGTCAAAACGACGCTCGCCTTGACGACCTGGCCGCGGACCTCGTCCGGCGCGGCGGAGACGCCGCATTCCAGCACGTAGGGCAGCTCCATGATCACGTTCTCGATCTCGAACGGGCCGATACGGTAGCCGGAGGACTTGATCACGTCGTCGATCCGGCTGACATACCAGTAGTAGCCTTCCTCGTCGCGCCACGCGGTGTCGCCCGTGTGGTACATCCCGTCGTGCCACGCCAGCTTCGTATTCTCTTCATCGTCGTAGTAACCCATGAACAGACCGCAGGGCACGCCCTTGTCGGTGCGGATCACGATCTCGCCCGTTTCGCCGTCCTGGACGCTGTTGCCGTCCGGATCGACGATGTCGATATCATAGGCAGGGATCGCCTTGCCCATCGCGCCCGGCTTCGGCACTGAGCCGATCAGGTTGCCGATCGTCAGGGTCGTTTCGGTCTGACCGAAGCCCTCAAAGATCGTCAGGCCGGTCGCCTTCTTGAACTGATAGAACACCTCGGGGTTGAGCGCCTCGCCCGCCGTGGTCGCGTATTGGACCGAGGAGAGGTCATATTTCGAAAGGTCCTCTTTGATGAACATCCGGTACATCGTCGGCGGCGCGCAGAACGTCGTGATGTTGTACTTCGCGAACATCGGGAGGATGTCATCCGCGTGGAAGCGGTCGAAGTCGTAGGTGAAGATCGCGCCTTCGCACTCCCACTGACCGTAGAGCTTGCCCCAGAGCGCCTTGCCCCAGCCGGTGTCGGAGATCGTGAAGTGCAGTCCGTCGGAGCGAACGGTGTGCCAGTACTTCGCCGTGATATAATGGCCGAGCGCGTATTTATAGCTGTGGCAGGCGATCTTCGGGTAGCCCGTCGTGCCCGAGGAGAAGAACATCACCATCGGGGCGCTGCCGCAGGGCGTGTCGTCGGTCCGCGGGAAGACGGAACGGAACATCGTGTATTCCTCTTCAAAGCTGCGCCAGCCGTTTCTCTTGCCGCCGATCATGATCTTCGCGTCGAGTTTGCCGACTTTTTCTTCGGCAAGCTCCACCTGATGGGCGGTGTCGTCGTCGGCGGTGCAGAGGATCGCCTTCACGCCCGCTTTCTGGAAGCGGTATTCGAAGTCGTGCGCCAGAAGCTGATGCGTCGCCGGGATCGGCAGCGCGCCGATCTTATGCAGGGCGAGCATCGCGAACCAGAACTGATAGTGCCGCTTGAGAACGATCATCACGCGGTCGCCCTTCTGGATGCCGAGGCTTTTGAGATAGTTCGCCGTCCGCGCCGACTCCTTTTTCATATCGGAGAAGGTAAAGCGGCGTTCGGTCTTGTCGTTGGAAATATGGAGCATTGCCAGCTTGTCCGGCTGCTTGTCCGCGATCGCGTCGACGATGTCGTAGGCGAAGTTGAACTTCTCCTCGTTTTTGAACTTGAGCGAAAGCAGTCTGCCCTGCTCGTCCTCCGTCGCGTCGATGAAGGGATCCACGACGAAGTGTTCCTTCTTGGGGACGGCGAACATGGTCTTTTCCATCTTCTCTTCGTCCACCTTGTCGCCGTCGGGCATCACAACCGCAAGGAAGTTGCAGGTCTGACCGCCAAGCGCGATCATACCGTGCGGGATCGAGCTGTTATAATAGATACTGTCGCCCTCTTCGAGGATCTCGGTGCGCGTGCCGACCTGAACCTTCAGCTTGCCGCTGAGCACGAGGTCGAACTCCTGCCCGGCGTGGGTCGTGGTGTGGATCGGCTGATTCTGCAGCGCCTCGGAATATTCATAGGTCGCCCAGTAGGGTTTCGCGATCTTGTCGCGGAAGAGCGGTGCGAGCTTCTGGATCTCGATGCCTTCCTCTTTGCTCGTCAGGATGCCCTGTCCCTTTCTCGTCACAGTATAGCCGGACAGGTGCGCGCTTTCGCCTTCCAGAATATCGGTAATGCCGATGCCGAAGGCGCCGGCGCATTTGTGGATGAACGTAAACGGCAGATCGATCGTACCGGATTAATATTTGCGGTACTGTTCCACGGTCAGCTCCGTCTTTTCCGCCATATCGTCCACACTGATGCCGATAATGCCGCGCATTTCCCGAATGCGTCGGGCGATTTGCTGGATTTCAGTTGAAACGTGTTGTTGGCTCATACTGTTTGCCTCCTTGTGTTTTTATAATCATAAAAAATAGCCCGTCTCAAAGATCCTTTGAGACGAGCATGGTTTCATACCCGCGGTACCACTCAAATTGCGGTTTTCGCCGCCACTCTCGGACTCTATCAAGCCCTATGCATTCACGCTGCAATCACGGAAGATATCTACTTGCCTTTCGGCTTTCGGGTCTTCAGCTCGGAAGGGATGGGACATTGAAAGGACGTCATACCGGGCTTCCACCATTCCCCGGCTCGCTGAAAGACATGATCTTTCGTCCGTCTTCGTCATCGCTTTTCTGAATGAGTATTCGGTTGTTGGAAAAGATAGTAGCACTTTAACGCGAAAAAGTCAAGTGCTTTTTTACAAAATGGGAAGAATTATTCCGCGAAACCGGATTCAACGAGCTTCACCAGCGCGTTGACAGCTTCCTCCTCGTCGGCGCCGCCGGCGATGATGCGGATATCCATGCCGCCCATGATCCCGAGCGAAAGGACGCCCAGCAGGCTCTTGGCATTGACGCGGCGCTCTTCTTTTTCGACCCAGATGGAGGACTTGAATTCATTCGCCTTCTGGATGAAGAACGTGGCGGGACGCGCATGCAGACCCACTTGATTTTGTACCTTAACATCTTTTACATACATGATATCTATCTCCCACTCAAAATACTGATAAAGATTCCATTTCGGTTGCTTCATATTATATCACAAATCCCGGTATCGTCAACAGGAAAAAGGGGGAAAAAAATATTTTGGTTGGGAGACTAAACATCAACGAAAAAAGAATCCGGTTTTTGTGCAGGTTCACTATAATATTTTGGCGCGTTCGAGCAAGATGCACAAGAGGGAGCGGGAGAAGGGATTGAGGGATTAGGGATCAGGGTAAAGAAATGTAGAATGGAGAATGACACATTCCCCATTCCACATGATACATTCCATATTTGACGGTTTACGCCGCGGAGGCGTGAACCCTGATCGCGCCGCCAAATTCGCGCGCGCGCACAATTTCTTTCATTTCTTCGCTGTAAACCACCACCGTGCAGCTGTCGGGCAGGTACGGGAAAAAGTTGCAGGAAACCTCATAGCCGAAGTTTTTCTCGGGGTCGTAGGATTTGGAGAACAGCTTGGCGTTGTTGCCGTCCTTGATCACCAGCTTTTTGAGTCCCGTACAGCCGATGAACGAATCCGCGCTGAACGTGGTGCACTTTTTCGGCAGCACAAAGCTTTTGAGCGACGTGCAGTCTTTGAACGTCATGGCATAAATCCCGAACAGCCATTTCGTGTTTTTCAGCGTCGTCAGCTTCGTACAGCCCTCAAAGGCGCTGTCATACAGAAATCTGCATTTATACTGCAAAGAGACTGTCTGCAGCGCGGTGCAGTTCTGGAACGCGCCCTCGCCGATAAAGTACCAGTTGCCGTGATCGGTCTCGATGAACGAAACCTCCCGCAGCTTTTTGCAGCCGGCGAAGGAATCGCGGCGCGGATACAGATCAATATTCCCGCTGTAGCGCATC
>JAFYDS010000111.1 GCA_017544665.1 Clostridia bacterium
CGCGCCCGCCGCGCCCGCGGACGCCGCCCCGACGAGCACCGCCGATATTCTCAAGCTCTATAACACGAGCGCCAACAAGATCAAGACGAACGCGAAAAGCGTGACCCGCAACTGGGAAGACCTCCAGCACAACGAAGAAAAGCTGGTCGCCCCCGCTGCGCTGCAGTCGATCGGCAAGAGCCTGATCAGCACCTTCCTCAAGAAGGACGAGACCCCGATTACGTGGACCGGCAAGGACGAGATCTGCGCCAACTATCCCGTCAAGGAGACGACCTATGTGTCGAACGCCACCGAAGCGGACATCGCCGAGGCGACCTGCACCGATGACGGCACTTACTATAACATCAAGCTGAAGTTCAAGGACTGCACCGATCCCACCACCAGCGGCGTCGGCAGCGCGTTCAATATCATGAAGGGCGAAGAGATCAAGCAGGCGGCTTCCGTCGTTCAGGATTTCAGCGTGCTGTACTATAACGCGACGATCGAAGCGAAGATCGAAAAATCGACCGGCAACATGGTCCACACGCTCTACACGCTGCCCAGCGTGCTGAGCGTCACCGCGAAGGTGCTTGTGACGCTGGACGCGCAGGTCGGCATGACCTTCATCGACGATTACACGATCGATTATTAAGCAAAACCTGCAGCAGCCGCCGGGACTTTCCGGCGGCTGTTTTTTTGAAGTGGTGCTCGACAGAAGAGCCACCTCATCCGTCACGCGCTTTTTTGCTTCGGATTTACCGGAAACTGCGTGGGCGCGTGCCACCTTCCCCGCCAGCGGGGAAGGCAAGGGCTTTGTTCTTTTTGCTTGTCTTATCCGATAAAGCATGCTATACCATATTACGGTGATTAATGTGGAGTTTATCAGAAATAAGAAGCTGACGAAGCGCGCGCAGGAGCTGCGCACACGGGCGACCGAGCAGGAAAACCGCCTTTGGTATTCTTTTTTTACGTACCTACCCGGTTCAGTTTCGGCGACAAGTAACAATGAACCGGTTCATTGTGGATTTCTACTGCGCAAGAGCAAAACTGATTCTTGAAATCGACAGATCACAGCATTTTTACAGAAGATGGAGAAGCGTACGATTCAGAACGTTCAGCGATTCTGGAATCCTTCGGCTACAAGGTCCTGCGCATTACAAACGACGACGTCAACCATAATTTCAGCGGCGTATGCGAGATGATAGATAAAGAAGTCAAAGATAGGATTCAGCTTTTGAAAAGCGAAAAGCGCTCGGATTAACCTTGCCCTCCCCGCTGGCGGGGAGGGTGGCACGCGCCAACACGATGATCGGTATGGTGACAACAAATAATGCGCGTGACGGGTGAGGTGGTCAGCCGTTTCCCGGCGGCTGTTTTTTGGCTTTGGGGCTTGCTTTTTGAAAGAAAATATGATACATTATTAGAAACATTTTTTACCGGAGGGTATGAATTATGAAACTAATAAAAAAGAGCTTTGCTGTTTTGCTGACGCTCGCGATTCTGCTTTCTCTGACCGGCGCGGCGTCCGCCATGGGCCTTGCCGAAGGAACCTGCGGTCTGCACGCGACATGGGAACTGAGTTTTGCGGGCGGGCTTACGATTGCCGGCAACGGCGATATCAAAGCCTATGCGCCGAAATCCAGCGTCGATTTCAGAAAGTACAGTGCCCAGATCAAATCGGTCATGATGAAGGACGGCATCACCGGCGTCGGTGCATATGCCTTCCAGAGCATGACCGCGCTGACGAGCGTGAAAATGACGGATAACGTCCTGACGATCGACAGATACGCCTTTGCGGACTGCCCGGTCCTTTCCGACATCACTCTTCCATCGACCCTTCTCTTTATTGGCGCCAACGCGTTCAGCAACTGTACCTCGTTAAAGAGTGCCGTCATACCGGCGGGCATTACAAATCTGTATGCGAAAACGTTTGCGGGCTGCACCGCGCTGAAGACGGTCGAGATCCGGAACAAAAACTGTGTGTTTGCCACAAACGATATCCTCCCGCAGGGTGTGACGGTCGTCGGCTATACGGGTTCGACGGCGCAGTATTACGCGCAGAAGAACGGTATGGCGTTCCAGGTGTTGAGCGAAACGGGTACGGAACAGACAACCCAGCCGGCAACGCAGCCGACTTCGGGTACAGCGACGACAACGGACGCCGGCAAGTGTCCGCTTTGCGGTCAGACGCACGAGGGCTTCCCGGACAGCCTGATCGGCGGCGTCCACAGCTTCATCTATTGGCTGCTGATGCTCTTTGGTATGAGATCATAAGAGGAACCACAATCACTTGTGGTTGTATCGGGCTAATTTTATTCACGATTTCATAAAAACTCTTTCAGAAATTGTAAGAAAATCACGAAAAAGTCTTGACTTTTTTGGGTGAGATGTGTAAAATCATTTCTATGAGGTTCAAAAAACTTCAAATCTAATAAGGAGGAAAAGTTTATTATGGATTTCAACGGCATTATTGACGCTGTCCTTGGTCAGATCTACGGTGTTACCGGTCTGATTATGACATTCTTCGGCGCTCTTGTCGACCTCAACACTGCTCCGGTAGTTGCTGCCAGCGGCGTTTCCGGTCTGGCTAAGTCGTTCCAGGCCATTAAGGATTCCCTTCTTGGCGCGATCGACACCTTCAAGGCTGAATAATTGACGATTCAACAAAAGAAAAAAGGTCGGGCAACCGACTTTTTTCTTTTTGTGAATGGTTTTAGCCGCCTGATAGGCGGCGACTACGATAACGTAAATGCAAAAAACAAAGCGCCCGTAGTCGTCGGCTATCAGCCGACTGGGCGCGAACGGTGGGGTGTTTTAGCCGCCCGATAGGCGGCGACTACGATAACGTAAATGCAAAAAACAAAGCGCCCGTAGTCGTCGGCTATCAGCCGACTGGGCGCGGGTGGTGGGGTGTTTCAGCCGCCTGATAGGCGGCGACTACGTTATTATTTCAAATAATATGTATCTTCATTCCATTTACGCGGATTGTCTTCGATGTATTCCCATATTTTTTCATAGTCTGCTTGATTACGTATGATGTGGTCATGGTAGGAACGTTGAAAGATGGAATAGCCGATTTGTTTTGTTACGTTTCGTTTCAACTGATTGATAATAACGGGAACTGATGTTTGCGCATCAGACAAAACGAGAATCATGTGAACATGATTTGGCATGATAACATATTGATCAACGGACACATTGGGATAAATAGAAGGGATGTTTTCAATAGCAGTTTGCATGATTTTTCCGAAAGAGGAAAGTGTTATATCTTGCAAATTTGTAAAACCGTCCTCTGTCCAAAACTGATTGACTTTATCAAAAGTACAAAAAGTTATGAAGTATGCACCGTTTGATGAATAGTCAAAATCTTTCAGGCGTCTGCGTTTTTTGTGTTTCATTATTTATCACCTTTAATATATTACCACAAAAACGAACTGTTTTCAATAGAAACCAAAGCGCCCGTAGTCGTCGGCTATCAGCCGACTGGGCGCGAACGGTGGGGTGTTTTAGCCGCCCGACAGACGGCAACCATGGCAACCAGGCGACTTTTTTTCTGCTGACTCTTGCATTTTCCAAATTATAGTGGTACAATATATAAGATATTAGCACAAGATGTTGTGTTGAATCTGATTCTATAGAAGGAAGGGGGATTACGGCATGTTTCAAAAGTATGCGGATCTTTACAACACGCTCTATACATTCATGGACGCGTTCATCACAAAATGGCTGAAACAAGAAAACCCGACCAGATAAGCAAACGGTTATATCACGAAGGCGATTGATTTCCTGAAAGATACGTTTTCGACCTTCGTCGGCTAAAAAACAAGGACGCAACTTATTATTTTGAAAAGGAGAAGAATGGACTATGTTTCTTAGACTGTGGGATCACGTGGATGCCTGGTATGCACTTTTGAACAAGATCTTCAAGATCGAAAGCAAGAACGAAGACTGGAAAGATTTCCACGACAAGTGGGACGACGTCGAAGCGCTGATCAGAGGTCTGCTGGACTTCAGCATCAACGCGAAATAAGAGGTGAACGGATATGTCAGAATTTATCAGTGTTCTTAAAACAAGATTCGCGCTGTGGAAATCCGAAATCAGCGTGATCAAGTACATCATCAAATACGGCAAAGAGCTGTTTTCGCTGATCAGCGAAGCCAACAAGGAATGATTGAACCCTTTTCGACCGGCACAGCCGGTCTTTTTTCTTTGTTTCTTGATAAAAAAATAAAATAAAGCACTTGCAATTTGCAGCGGAACATGATAGAATCCTGTTAGCAAAAACCCGGAAAAAAACGGAAAGGAGAGTACAGGATGTTAGCAGATCTTTGGGCGTACTACGATATTATCGTCGGTTTCATCGACACCGTGATTACGAAATGGATGGGACAGGAAAACCCGTTTGCCGATTTCAACAGCAAGATGATCGACATCGAAAAGCTGACGAAGGACCTGACCCGCGTGTTCGCAAGATAAGGATAGGGACTAAAAGAAGATCGGACCACCGATCTTTTCTTCTTTTCCGGGGCAAAAGCGCTTGACAAGCGGGCGCTTTTGTGTTAGACTATCTCCAACATGGCGCTGAACAAGAGGAGTAGCGCCGTACCCGGTACAGAGACAAGGCGGTCGGTGCGAGCCTTGCGACGGTGCGGAGCGAAGGTCGCTTGGGAGCCGCGGGAAGAACCTCGCTTGAGCAGTAGACCCCGCAATAGAAAGAGGGCGGCTTCGGCCGAACTCAGGTGGTACCGCGGAACAACTCCGTCCTGAGAAACACTCAGGGCGGCTTTTTTATTTGACTGGAAGGTGAATCCAATGGCAAAAGAACTTGCGAAACAGTACGATCCCAAACAGGTGGAGGACCGTATCTATCAATCGTGGATCGAGGGCGACTATTTTCACGCGCCCTGCGACCCGGAACGCAAACCCTATACGATCGTGATCCCGCCTCCGAACATCACGGGGCAGCTGCACATGGGTCATGCGCTCGACAACACGCTGCAGGATATCCTGATTCGCTGGCGGCGTATGCAGGGCTACGACACACTCTGGCTGCCCGGCACGGACCACGCCTCGATCGCGACGGAGGCGAAGATCGTGGACGCGCTGCGCGCCGAAGGGATCCAGAAAGAGGATCTCGGCCGTGAGGGCTTCCTCAAACGCGCCTGGGAATGGCGCGCGCAGTACGGCGGCCGCATCGTCGAACAGCTCAAGAAGCTCGGCTCGTCCTGCGACTGGGCGCGAGAGCGCTTTACGCTCGATGAAGGCTGCTCGAAGGCTGTCCGCGAGGTGTTCAACAACCTCTATGAAAAGGGTCTCATCTATCGCGGTGAGCGCATCATCAACTGGTGCCCGCACTGCAAGACGTCCATTTCCGACATCGAGATGGAATATGAGGAAAAGGACGGCGCGTTCTGGCACATGGCCTATCCGTTCACGGACGGTTCCGGCGCGATCATCGTCGCCACGACCCGTCCCGAGACAATTCCCGGCGATACCGGCGTCGCGGTCCATCCGGACGACGAGCGCTACAAGGACCTGATCGGCAAAACAGTCCGTATTCCCGTGATCGGCAGAGAGATCCCGATCGTCGCGGACAGCTACGCCAAGATGGACAAGGGCACCGGCGCGGTGAAGATCACCCCGGCGCACGACCCGAACGACTTCGAGGTCGGTCTGCGCTGCAATCTGCCGATTCTCAACGTCATGACCGACGACGGCTATATGAATGAAAAGGCGGGCAAATACGCCGGCATGACCCTCGCGGAATGCCGTAAGGCGATCGTCGCCGACTTTGAGGCGGCGGGCGCGCTCGTGAAGATCGAGCCGACGAAGCACGAGGTCGGCACCTGCTACCGCTGCCACACGAGCGTCGAGCCGCGCGTCAGCGAGCAGTGGTTTGTGAAGATGCAACCGCTTGCCGAACCCGCGATCAAGGTGGTCCGCGAAGGCAAGACGAAGTTCATCCCCGAACGCTTCGACAAGACCTACTATAACTGGATGGAAAACATCCGCGACTGGTGTATCTCCCGCCAGCTCTGGTGGGGTCACCGGATCCCCGCGTGGTACTGCGCCGACTGCGGCAAGATCACCGTTTCGCGCGAAGACCCGACCCACTGCGCCCACTGCGGCAGCGCGAACATTGAGCAGGACCCCGACACGCTCGATACCTGGTTCTCCTCGGCGCTGTGGCCGTTCTCGACCCTCGGATGGCCCGACAAGACCCCCGAGCTCGCCCACTATTACCCGACGAGCACCCTTGTCACCGGTTACGACATCATCTTCTTCTGGGTGGCGCGGATGATCTTCTCCGCGTGCGAACAGATGGGTGAAGTGCCGTTCGACACGGTGTTTATCCACGGCATCGTCCGCGACGAGCTGGGCCGCAAGATGAGTAAGTCTCTTGGCAACGGCATTGACCCGCTGCTCGTCATCGACAAATACGGCGCGGACGCTTTGCGTCTGACGCTTGCCACGGGCAACAGCCCCGGCAACGACATGCGCTTCTCTGAAAAGAAAGTGGAAGCCAGCCGCAACTTCGCCAACAAGATCTGGAACGCCGCGCGGTTCATTCTGATGAACCTCGACGGCAGCGAAGGCGCGCCGGCCGTTCCGCAGGCGGAAGCGCTCGAAGACAAGTGGGTCCTCTCGCTGTTCAACAAGCTCGTCAAGGAAGTGACCGACAATCTCGAAAAGTTCGAGCTCGGCATCGCCGTGGCGAAGCTCTACGACTTTATCTGGGACATCTTCTGCGACTGGTACATCGAGCTGGCGAAGATCCGCCTGCAGCAGGGCGGTGCCCCCGCGGCGCAGGCGAAGAGCGTCCTGGTCTATGTCCTTTCCGAAACGCTCAAACTCCTGCACCCGTTCATGCCGTTCATCACCGAAGAGATCTGGCAGACGCTGCCGCACGAGGGCGACACCATCATGCTGTCTCCGTGGCCGCAGTACAACGAGGCGCTGTGCTTCGACGAAGACGAAAAGCACATGGACATCATCATGGAAGCGATCCGCGCCATCCGCAACCGCCGCGCGGAAATGAACGTCCCGCCGTCACGCAAGGCGCACGTCTATATCGCGACGGAATATAAAGATGTGTTCCGGACGGCGACCGTCTTCCTGCAGCGGCTCGCGTCCGCCGCCGACGTGGAGATCGGCGACAGCTTCGAGATCCCCGGCGCGGTGTCGATCGTCACCGCCCACGCGAAGGTGTATATCCCGATGGGCGACCTCGTTGACTTTGAAGCGGAGCGCAAGCGTCTTTCGAAAGAAAAAGAAGGCGCCGAAAAGAAGCTCGCCGGCATTTGTGCGAAGCTCAATAACCCCGGCTTCCTTTCGAAGGCACCGGAGGCCGTCGTCAACGTCCAGCGTGAAGAAGAGAAGAAGCTGCGCGAAAAGATCAAGATGATCGAAGAAAGCCTCGCGGCACTCGGTTAAACACCCCGCACCCGGGCGTCCCCGACAGGACGCTTTGGGTGCGTTTTGATTGCAATGAATGGAGGTAGCTACAATGACGATTCCGCGCCCCGAACACCCCAACCCACAGTTTGAACGACCCGACTGGCAGTGCCTCAACGGCCCGTGGGCATTTTTGATTGACCGCGGCAGAAGCGGCAAGGACCGCAAATTCTACCTGCCGGAGACCGCATATCCTCTGACGATCACGGTGCCCTTCTGCCCGCAGAGCCGGCTGTCCGGGATCGCCGACACCGACTTTCTGCCCGCGGTGTGGTACCGCCGGAAGATTACGGTGACCGATTCGCAGCTGCAGAACCTTGTCGTGCTGCACATCGGCGCGTGCGATTACGAGACGACCGTCTATGTCAACGGCAAAGAGGCCGGCTCGCACAAGGGCGGCTATGTGTCGTTCAGCTTTGATATCACGCCGCTGCTCGTGCCCGGCGAAAACGACCTTGTGATTGCCGCCGAGGACGATGAGCGTGACCCGATGATCCCGCGCGGCAAGCAGAGCGAGGAGTACTACTCCCACGGCTGCGACTATACCCGCACCACCGGGATCTGGCAGACCGTGTGGCTGGAGTTCGTGCCGAAGACGCACATCTGCGCGATTCGCCTGTTCCCCGATATCCGCGGCAGCCTGACGCTGGAAGCGTCTCTTTGCGGAAGCGGTACGCTGACGGCGACGGCGACCTATGAGGGTCGCCCGGTCGGGTCGGCTTCCCTGAAGCACGCAGGCGGGACCGAGACGCTGACAATGCCGCTCAGCGAGACCCATCTGTGGGAACCGGAAAAAGGCAGACTGTACGATCTCGAGCTGACCTTCGGCGACGACAAGGTCAAGAGCTACTTTGGCCTGCGTACTGTGCGGTTGGACGGCTACCGCTTTTTGATCAACGAGAAATCCGTCTTTCAGCGTCTGGTGCTCGATCAGTGCTTCAACCCGGACGGCATCTACACCGCGCCCGACGACGCCTTTTTGCGCGGCGACATCGAGCGGTCGCTGGCGATGGGCTTCAACGGCGCGCGGCTGCACGAAAAGATCTTTGAGCCGCGGTTCCTCTATCACGCCGACAAACTCGGCTACCTCGTCTGGGCGGAATATCCTAACTGGGGGCTGGACCACACCCGCCCCGAAAGCGTCTATCCGATTTTGCACGAATGGCTCGAAGAGATGGCGCGCGACTTTAACCACCCGTCGATCATCGGCTGGTGCCCGTTCAACGAGACGTGGGACCGCGACGGGCGGCGGCAGTGCGACGACGTGCTGCGCACCGTGTACCGCGTGACGAAAGCGGCCGACCCCACCCGTCCGTGCATCGACGTCAGCGGCGGTTACCATGTGGAGACCGACATCTACGACGTCCACGACTACGACCAGAACCCGGAGACCTTCCGCGCCCACTATGACAAGCTGATGGAAACGGGCGAGCTGCACGACTGGCTCGGCGACCGGCAGCGCTACACGCCGGGACAGGCGACCTTCGTCAGCGAATACGGCGGCATCCGTTGGAGCGAGGGCGACGGCTGGGGCTACGGCAACGCGCCGAAAACGGAGAAAGAGTTCCTCGCGCGCTACCGCGGTCTGACCGAAGCGCTGCTTTCGAACAGCCGGATGTTCGGCTTTTGCTACACCCAGCTGACCGACGTGGAGCAGGAGCAGAACGGTCTTTATACCTACGACAGAACGCCGAAGTTCGATCCTGCAATCATACGCGCGATCAACACGCAGAAGGCCGCGATCGAAACGCAGGAGGCAGACGCATGAAAGACTTTGATCCTGTCTGGGACTATGACTATTTCAAAAAAGCGCTCACCGTTGTGCTCGCAACGCTTTTGAGCGTGTTTGCGTTCGCGCTGCCGAAGGGCGACGCGGTCGTCGCGCCGGCGGGGGAGACCTCCTCCGTTTTGACGCAGACCGCCGTCGTCACGGGTAGCCACGCCCGCGATCTGCAGATGACGGCGTTCTGGCAACACGCCGAAACCGGCTTCGTGATCCCCGGGCTTGCCGAAGGTTTGATTCCGCAGGGCATCTGCTATGACGAAGCGAACGAGGTCTATCTCATCTCTGGTTATTATGAGGACGATACCCCGTCGCGCATCTGCGTTGTCGGCAGAGACGGTGCGCTGCAAAAATCGGTCGGGTTGATCACACCCGGCGGCAAGGCGTCCACCGGTCACTTCGGCGGGATCGCCGTCTGGAAGGACTGGATCTATATCTCCAACACAGATAATTTCTATGTGCTGAAACTGTCCGAGCTGCTGGCGGCAGATGACAGTGTGCAGGCTGCGGTCTCGCTGAAAAGCTGCCTCGACGCGACGTCGGGCGCGGAGGTCGTAAACGGCGTGCTCTGGCTGACGCAGTTCCAGGAGAACGGCGGCAAGGCGATCAAAGCGTGCGAGACGGTCTATACCACAAAGGGCGGTCATAAGCTCTACGCCCGCGCGGACGGCTATGTACTGGATGAGACCGCGCCTTACGGCTTCCGCGAAGAGAACGTCGTTGACGGTGTGGCGTACCCGGACAAAGCGATCGCGATCCCGCCCGAAGTGCAGGGCATGACGTTCACCCCGGACGGCAAACTCGTCTTTTCCTGTTCCTACGGCAGAACGGTGCGTTCGCTCGTCTCGGTCTATGCCGACGTGACGCAGCGAAAAGCGGACGAAACGCAGACGTTCGGCGACGCGCTTGTGCCGCTGGTTCACTGTCGGCTGATTGACCGAAAGGCGACTTACACGGCGCCGCCGATGCTACAGGAATGCTGCGTTGGACCCGACGGACGGCTGTGCTTCCTCTCTGAAGCCGGCGCAACCAAGTACCGCTGCGGCGGCGGACTGGACCCCTATGATGAAGTGATCTTCTGGCAACCATAAAAAAAAGAACGCCTCTGGGCGTTCTTTTTTAGCTGTTAGCAGTTAGCGGTTAGCCGCTGATCTTGGCGCGGAGAGCTGTGAAGACCGCTTTCAGCCAGCGCAGCAGCGACGGGAAGAAGACGCGCAGCCGTCCGAAGAAGTTCGACGGGTGGTCGGTCTTTTTATCCGCGACCCAGTATTCGGTGTGGCAGTTTTCCACCGTCATCGGCGACATGCTTTTCGTCTCGCCGTCATAGACCATGAACTGCGTTAGGTCGAAGTCGTCGATCGTCAGCTGCCGGTCGGCGGTGGTGACGGTGTACATGATCTCGTTTTCGGTCCGCGTCCAGTTGCCGTGGCGCGCGCCCTTGGTAAACCAGGTGTAGTCGGGATACATGCAGGTGGACGCGTCGATCTGCTTGTCCGGGGAGATGTATCTGCCCTTGCCCTCGGCTTCGCGCTGCGCGATATATTCGTCAGAGAGCGTGGTGTAGATCGTCGAAGTCGTTGCGCCGAAGGACGAATTTTTGACCGAGGCGTACTGATCGGCGACCGCGTCGCAGGACGCGCAGATGGGAACGATCTGGAAACCGTACTTCGAAATGATCGCGATGCGCGCGTCGTGCGCCGCGAGCCCCGTCATCAGCGCCGGAATCTGCTCGACAACCTGCGTGTGATAGGCGTCGAGCTTTGCAATCAGTCCGGCGTACTGTGTGCGTTTTTCGCTGCCTTCCGGTCCGAAGACATAGCGAATGGCGGTGTCGTAATCTTCCGTCCGTACAAAGCCCCAGTAGCACGGCATTGTGAAGAAGGTGGAAAGCGTCAGCGCGCTCGTCATGCCAACGGCGACCTTGTCATAGATCGTGGCGCGGGTGACTTTGTCAATCGTTTCCACAGCGCCGCTTTTGACCAGCAGATCGATCGTTGCTTCGGCAAAGTCTGAAATGTTCAGCATGCCCAGCTCGTCGTAGTCGACCAGAAAGCGTTCCAGCGCAGGACCGTCGAGCTTGAACTTGCCGCTGATGGATTCGCTGATGAATTCGCCGCCGTTGGAGCTGGTGCCGTCCAGTCCGAAGCCGTACACGCTGTCAAAGCCGTATTTGGCAAGATAGGCGAGCATGATGTTGCAGCCGACGCAGCGGCCGACAATCGCCACCTTTTCCTGACCGGTGACCGCCTTGATCGATTCGATATAGGCATAAAGCTCGTCCGCAACCTCCATCGGGTCGAGCCGCCAGTCGTACCAGAAGTGATAATCCTGAATCCCGTAATAGCCCTTTTTGCCTTTTTTATCTGTTGCCATATCGGTCTGCACGGTCTGCCGGTGCTCTTTGGAAATATCGGAGCCGTTGGTGACGTTACCGTTTTCGTCCAGCCGGACCTCCGCCGTCAGCTCGCCGATCTCCGCTTCCAGCTGCGCGTAGTAGTTGTCCCATTTGTTTTGCAGCAGCCCCTCCAGCAAAAACGGCTGGAGCACCGCCGCGACGGAGCGCAGCATTTCTTTTGTGTCGGTGTCCTTGGTCAGATTGCCGATGTCGTCGATCTGAAACAGGTAGTTGCCGTCCTTGTCATACAGCGTGTCGCCGTCGCCGCCAAGCAGGATCACCGGAATCTGGCTGCCTGTGGTGCCGAGGTCGACGCCGAGGGCGGGGCAGGCGAGCGAGAACAGCAAAAGCAAAGTCAGTGCGCAGTAAAGAAATCGTTTCATGGGGTGCACCTCCGATGTTGAATTATATATAGTATAACACGGGTTCATTCTGTCGATGTTTAGAAATAGTGAATCGTTTGTAAAAAGATGGCGCTTACCGTAACACCTTCACGAGCCAGATCACCAGCAGATGCGCCGGGTAGAACACATAGAACACCCACTTGTTCCAGGCGAAGCGCCCCTTCCGGTTATTGCAGGAGAGCAGCAGCGGGATCGCGAGAAACACGCCGAGCGTGAATGCCGATCCGCGCAGCGACGCGGTCAGTCCGTGCCCGGCAATCAGCCACGCGCGTACCATTTCTTCGATATAGACCAGCGCCACGCCGGTGAACGACAGCAGCTGTTTGCTCTTATCCTTGCGGAACACATAAAACAGCAGACACCACAGCGGCGCGTAGAAATGCCAGTCACAGTAATAACTTGCGGCGATGCAGGCGGCGACGGCAAGCAGCCGCAGCGGCACGTTTTCGATCTTCTCCCACGCGTGGATCGCGAGCAGGGAGAGCGCGAGCGTGAAGAGAAAGTTGAACGTCAGCCAGCCTTTGTCCGGGTGGAGCAGATACCACGGGACCTGCGCGAGCAAGGCGAACGACAGAAGCCGCCCGAAATAGCGACACAGCGAGCGGGTATAGACATAGCCCTGCGCCAGAAAGAAGCACATGATCGGCGCCGTGACGCGCCCGACGACATGGAACGCCTGCGCCCACGGGGACGAAAACGCGAGCAGGTGCCAGGCGATATGATCGAGCAGCATGGCGAAAACGACGATATATTTCAGCGCGTCGCGGTTCACTTTTCCGGTCTCGTTCATCCGATCTCCTCCAATTCTTTGTAACAATTATAGTAAACGGGCCCATTTTCGTCAATGAATACGGGGAAAAACAGACGGTTTAACATATTTTAAGCGTGGTTTTGTTCATAATTTGTCAAATTGTGACAGAAGTTTGCAAACTGAAAAATATTTTGTGAAGATTCTAAAAACATCTTGCAATTTGAATAAAGGGATGCTATAATCTAAGCAAGATAATAGCTAAAAATTAAAGGAGGCAATCCAAATGAAAAAAGTATTATCTGTTTTCCTCGCAGTCCTGATGGTCTTCTCCGTCATGGCAATGTCCGCATCTGCAGCAGTTGACAGTCCGTACTTCGGCGGTGAGCACGGCGCGAAAGAGAACCAGTGCGTCTTCATGTTCCGTTTGAACGGCGGTACCTGCAAGTCCTCGCAGAACGTCTATGACACGACGAAGGGTCAGCCCGTTTACACCAACGCGGAAGATGTTCCGCAGGTGTTCGTGATCGTCCCCGATGACGAGAGAATGTTCCTCGTCGATTCTTCCGTGACGCTTCCGTCCGTGAAGGCGCCGAAGGGTCAGTCCTTTGTCGGTTGGCAGCGCGTTCCCGCGATGGACGGCGACAAGGATAACGGCACGTATTCGACCGTTCCCGGCGGCTACATCGTGAAGGCTGTCGACATCGGCAGAGTCGTGGAATTCCGCGCTGTGTATCAGGAAGCTGAAATGGAAGAAGATACCTTTGCGAAGGTGTTCGAGATCCTTGTTAAGATCTTCGGCACTCTGATTGGTCTGATCGCGTATCAGGGCAACGTCGAAAAGGGTCAGGACTTCATGAACAAGATCTTCAGCAGCATCTCCGGCTAATGACACAAACAATTCAGAAAAGCGCCTGCGGGCGCTTTTCTCTTTGCGCTTTTTTTCTTTTGAATCAACGGTTGCGTTGGAAAAGTCTTGCATTCCGCGGCGTTGTATGATACAATATATTGAATCAGTTATTCTTGATACTACAAATAGGAGTGATGAACGATGAAATGTCCAATCTGCGGCAGCGAGCTGGAACCCGGCGCCGGGTTCTGTCCGGCTTGCGGCACCATCATCAGCCTTGACAACGATTTTGTATCTCCCTACCGACCGGAGGAGACGCCTGTGCAGCCGGAGCCCCCGGCGGCGCCGGAGGTCCCCGAAGTGCCGTCCGCGCCGACGCCGGAACCGCTGCACGGGATGCCGAAGTACGTTTCTCCGACATTCGAAGCCTACGAGCCGGCGCAGCCCGACAGCGGCTCAACGCCCTATGATCCCGAGGCGGACGACGACGATCCGTTCCGTGAACTGCACCCCGATCTCGACGAGCCGCCCGTGCGGCCCGTGATCCCGGCGGAGGCGAAGATCTCCGATACGCAGCCCGTGGCGATCGAAGGGACGATCCCTGTCTATGAGCCGACCGAGGAGATCGATCTGCCCGAAACGCCTGAGGAAGAGGCGGAGGGGCTCGACGATATGTACGTCACCGGCGGCAAGGGCAAAAAGGGCAAGATCACCGCGCTGATCATTGCGCTGCTTTTGCTGGGCGGCGTCGCGTTCGCGTGGTACTACGTCAAAACGTACAACCCGTTCCTGCAGCCATCAACGGAGCCGTCAGATACAATCTCGCAGTCTGATACGTCTGTGCCGACGAGCGCGCCGGATGAAGATACGACCGACGAAAGCGTAACGGACGAGAGCGCGACCGACGAAACCGATGAGAGCAACACGGATGAAGATTCGACCGACGGGGACGTGACCGACGACACGGACGATATCGACGACACCGATCTGACCGACGACGACAACGAAGTGACTGCGCCGAACGACACGACTGTTCCGACGGAGCCCACTTCTGAAACGCAGACGACCGCGCCGACAACGACGCGTCCGGCCACAACGGCCGCGCCGACGACCACCGCGCGTCCGACGACGACAGCCCGCCCGACCACGACGGCGCGTCCGACGACGACCGCGCCAACCACACAGCCGGCGAACACGCTGGTGCGTCCGACGTCGACCTTCGCCGCGAAGACGATGTACGTTTCGGAAGACGGCGTTGCCTTGCGCTACGCGCCGCGCGGCGACAGCGCGAACCGCGTGTCTCTTTCCGTCGGCGCCGATGTGCGCGTAACGGCGGAGGAAAACGGCTTCTATTATGTTTACAGCAACCGCTACGGTATTTCCGGCTGGGTCAAGAAGAGCTATCTCGGCAGCAGCCGCCCCGTGGCGCAGGCTGAGCGGCCCGTTGCGGGCGTCGTTGCGCCTGACGTGACCGTTGACGGCGGCACCAAGACCGTCAATTCCGGCGGCACCGGCCTCAACCTGCGCAAGGGCCCCGGAACGGACTATGATGTGATCCGCTCCATCGGCGACGGCTATCCGGTCGCCGTCAAGGGCAAGAGCAGCACGGTTACCGGCTGGGTCTATGTGACCGATATCACCCGCGGCGTGTCCGGCTGGGTCGCGTCCGCATATCTGGAATAAGGGGAGAACAGCGATATGATGACCTTGAAAACCCGCTGGGCAGACGAAGCAATGTGCGACCTTCCGCTGCCCGAATATCCCCGTCCGCAGATGGTGCGCGACAGCTGGGTGAACCTCAACGGGATGTTTGACTACGCCGTGACCGACGACAAGACCGAGTGGCCTGCCGCCTTCGACGGGCAGATCCGCGTTCCGTTCGCGATTGAAAGCTGTCTCTCCGGCGTCTGCAAAAAGCTCGGTGCTGACGAGCGCCTGTGGTATCGCAAGACCTTCACGCTCCCTGTGGATTTCACGGGCAAGCGCGTGCTGCTGCACTTCGGCGCGGTCGACTGGAAATGTCATGTGTTTGTCAACGGCAACGAGGTTGCCCGGCATATCGGCGGCTACTGCCCGTTTTCGGTGGACGTGACGAACGTTTTACAAAACGGCGACAATGAGCTGATCGTGAAGGTCTATGACCCGACGGACGAGGGCTGGCAGAACCGCGGCAAGCAGGCGAGCTATTCCCACGGCTTCTGGTACACCGCGACGAGCGGCATCTGGCAGACCGTGTGGCTCGAAGCCGTGCCGCAGACGTATATCGAATCCTTCCGTCTGACGCCGGATATCGACACGGGCGTCTTGAAGATCGCGACAAAGACGAACAACGAAGGCAGACTGCACATCAAGGTGCTCGACGGTGAGACCGTCGTCGCCGACCGCGACATCACCAATGACGACGCGGTCGCGGTCCCGAACGCGAAGCTGTGGTCGCCCGAGTCGCCGTTCCTGTATGATTTCATTCTGACCTGCGGCGAAGACAGCGTCAAGGGATACTTCGCCATGCGCAAGTTCTCGATCGGAGAGCATGGCGGCTACGCGCGGCTGTTCCTCAACAACGAACCGTATTTCCAGCGCGGTCTGCTCGATCAGGGCTACTGGAGCGACGGCGGCTTAACGCCCCCGACAGACGAAGCGATGGTCTATGACATCCAGACGATGAAGGACCTCGGCTTCAATATGCTGCGCAAGCATATCAAGGTGGAGCCCGCGCGCTGGTACTACCATTGTGACCGCCTCGGCATGATCGTCTGGCAGGACATGGTCAGCGGAGGGAAAGCGCTCAACCTCTTCCACGCGGGCGTGCTGCCCAACGCACAGAGCTTTTTGAGCCCGCTCGTCTATCTTTCGATGAAGGATAACAAGTATAAGCTCTTCCACCGCGACCGGATCGAATGGCGCACCCAGTTTGAAGAGGAACTCTTTGAAATGATCGACGCGCTGTATAACGTCCCGTGCATCGGCACCTGGGTCCCGTTCAACGAGGGCTGGGGCCAGTTCGACGCGAAACGGATCGGCGACGCCGTCAAAGAGTACGACCCGTCGCGCATCGTCGATCACGCCAGCGGCTGGTACGACCAGAAGGGGAGCGAGCTGCGTTCGATCCACCGCTACATCTGGCCGGTCACCGCGCCGAAATACGACGGCAGACCGTTCGTGCTCAGCGAATACGGCGGCTACAGCCAGATCATCGACGGTCACGTCTGGAACAAGGAAAAGAGCTTCGGCTACCAGATGTACAAGAGCAAGGAAAAGATGACCGAGGCCTACCGGAAGCTCCACGAGCATCAGGTGATCCCGGCGCTGAAGAAGGGCCTTTCCGCCACAGTCTACACCCAGGTGTCCGACGTGGAGTTCGAGGTCAACGGCATGCTGACCTACGACCGCGAGGAAATCAAGCTGGAGCCGGATGTAGTGAAAGCGATCAATGAACAGTTGAAGTTTTAGTGCACAGTGCGCAGTGCACAGTGGACAGAAAAGCCGCCTGCGGGCGGCTTTTTTAGCTGTTAGCAGTTAGCGGTTAGCAGTTAGAAAAAGCCGCGGCAGATTTCTCCCTTTTTGCAGATTAGTTTTTCGCGTCACTAACGACTGAAGACTGACGACCATCGGCTTCCCTCTTGACATAAAGTCCGAAAAACAGTATAATAGACATAGAACAAAAAAGGAGTGATCGATATGGCAGGCAAAGGCGCGACCAAACTGAAGCTGCTGTATATCAAAGACTATCTCGAACGCTACAGCGACGAAAACCACCCCGTCGGCGGCGAAGAGCTGCTGGAAATGCTCGAAGAAAAGGGGATCACCTGCGAGCGCAAGGCAGTCTACAGCGACGTGCAGACGCTGCGCGACGCAGACTACGAGATCTTCCGCGTGAAGGCGCCGAAGAACGGCTACTATCTCGCGACGCGGACCTTCGAACTGCCGGAGCTGCGGCTGCTGATGGACGCGGTCCAGGCGGCGAACTTCATCACGCCGAAGAAGACGAAGGACCTGATTGAAAAGATCGGCACGCTTTGCTCCGAACAGCAGGCGGCGCAGCTGCGCAAACAGGTGTTTATCGAAAACCGCGTCAAGAACACGAACGAGGAGATCTATTACAACATCGACGTGATCAACAAGGCGATTCAGGCGGGGCGCAAGATCTCGTTCCTCTACGGCAAGCGCCGGCTGGACGACGAGACGCACGCGGTCTCTGTGGAAGAAAAGCGCTTTGTGGTCAGCCCGTACGCGCTGGTCTGGTCGAACGACCACTACTACCTCGTTTGCAACAACGCGAAGTACAACAACCTGATGCACACGCGGATCGACCGCATGAAGAAGGTGGAGCTGACCACCGCACGGGTGCGCAGCTACGCCGAGGTGTCTCCCTACCGGCTGTTCTTCGACGCCGCGGACTACGCGGGCAAGCTGTTCAATATGTTCAGCGGCGACGTCCAGCAGCTGGAGCTGATCTGCGGCGACGAGATATTGGAGGAAATCCTCGACCGCTTCGGCGCGGCGGCAACGATCACGAAATGCGGCGAGGAGCCGCGATTCCGGATGCGGACGAAGGCGGTCGTCAGCGACGGGCTGGTCTCGTGGGTGATGCAGTTCGCCGACAAGATCGAGGTCGTGGAGCCGCGATCCCTGCGCGAGCAGATGAAGCAGCGCGCCGAAGCCGTGCTGGCGGTGTATCAGCGCGGGACGAGCGCGCCGGACGTAGCGGCACAGGCGGAGAAAGCGCCCGCCGGGGAAGAAAGCGAATAAGCGAAAATGCAGGGGCGGTCATTGACCGCCCGCATTTTACCGACAACGATTGACTGTAGCGAGGTTCAATCCTCATCCGTCACGCGCGTTTTGTGCGGCTGTCATACCGCGAATCGTGTGGGCGCGTGCCACCCTCCCCACCTTTGGAGAGGGCAAGGAAGCTGTGCCTTGCCGCATGGTTTTCGCTCGCTGAAACAACTAACGCCCTTGGCTTCCCCGAAGGCGGGGAAGCTGTCACGCCGTCAGGCGTGACTGATGAGGTTTGAACTCAGCCGAAACAGATTGCTTTTGGCAAAAAATCGGGTCGCCACACAGGGCGACCCCTACGCGACAAAAGCCGAACAATTTGCCATTTCCAAAACGCGGGAGATCGCTGTAAGCACATGCTTTTTCCCCGCGCAATTCCGAATTCCGCATTCCGAATTCCGAATTAAAAAAGCCGCCCGAACGGGCGGCTTTTTTTCTGTCCACTGTCCACTGTGCACTGTGCACTGTCAACTCTCGTTATGCTTTTCCGCCAGCGCGGCCTTCTCCTCATCCCACTGTTTGCCGTGCAGGGGATAGAACTTCATGCCGATGGCGGAGGCGATCAGCAGGATCGCCGGGATCGCCATCCACGCGACGAGGACGCCGTGCTTCGCAAGCTCGCTCTGCATGCCCGCGGTGAGAGTCGTGTCGTAGCCGAACCACTTCGCGATCATCAGGAACGCCGCGTTGGCAAGGCTGATCGCCGGCTTCGTGATCAGCGAGTTGACGCCGGCGTAGATGCCTTCTCTTCTCGCGCCGGTCTTGATCTCGTCATAGTCGATGACGTCGCCGTTCATGATCGGCACCAGGTACATGCCGCCGGCAAAGCCGCAGCCCGCCAAGAGAAACACGACGAGGGCGACCGGCATCACCTGACCGCAGACGCACATCGCCGCGGCGCCCGCCGCAAACGAAATGCACATGATCGTGACGCACTTGCGCACGCCCCAGGGGCGGAGCATCCTGATCCACAGCAGAATGCCGCCGATCGCGCCGATACCCAGCGCGCCGTAGGCAAACGGCATCGGGGTGTCGAACTCGTCGAAGTAATAGATCACGCCCTGCATCAGAATCGTCTGGATGAAGATCACCGTGAAGCTGAGGATCTCGAACACGACGAACGAGCGGTTCTTGAAGCAGGTGACGACCGAACGGAAGATGTTCATCTCTTCGGTCGATTCGTTTTGTACCTTCTCTTTATAGAAGAACGTGGACGCGAAGATGACCGCGAAGGCGGCGATACCGATGCCGGTCATGATCAGCTGGAACTGCGTCGGGTCGGAGCCGACCTCCGGCTTAATGAGCGGGAACACCACCAGCGGTACGGCGAGCGTGATCACGCTGAAGGCGATCTTCCAGATGAAGATACCGCTTCTCGCTTTGTTTGTCACCGCCATCGTGTAGGGCATGACGTACAGCGACGTCGCGATCGCGGTATAGAACGTGTCAAACAGGAAGAGCGTGACCAGCATTTGGACGAACAGCACGGTCTGGCTTCCACCGAAGGGCCAGCGGAACCATGTGGCGATGAAGATCAGCGCATAGAACAGCGAGCCATAGCGGATGTAGGGGATGCGGCGGCCGAGCTTCGATTTGGTGCGGTCGGAGATGTAGCCGAACAGCGGGTCGTTGACGGCGTTCCAGATCCCGAACAGGATCCAGACGACGGAAGCGAGACCTTCGTCCATTCCCATGAATTTCGTGAAGAAGTAGGTCATACCGCCGCCGGTCAGCAGCGAGTTCAGCGTACCGCACATACAGTCGGCAAAGCTGAGCCAGAATTTGCCCGCAACAGGGACTTTTTCCTCAACCTGTGCGGTCGGGACGTTGGATTCGTTCATTCTGTGATACCTCCGATTTGTTCAATGTTGGAAAGAAATGCGGTGAGGGTGCGCAGGTAGCGCGCCTCGTCTGTTAAGAAGCATTGCGCATGGTCCGCGCCGGGAAAGCGGTGGACTTCGCAAACGCCTTTGGTTGCCTGTTGGAGCCGTTCGACATGCGAGACGGGGATCAGCCCGTCGTTTTCGCCGTGGAAAAGACACAGCGGGATTTCGTTTTCTTTGAGCGCGTCGGCAGGTCGGGCGGCGAAGATGCTGACGTGAAACAGCAGGCGGCACATCCATTCGATCGGATAGACATAGAACCGCGGGGCGTGGAAGCCCTTCAGCTTGCCTTCGATCACGCTTTTGAAATCGGCGTAGCCGCAGTCGAGCACCGCGAAGCGCACCGGCGGCTTGGTCCCGAGGCAGATCGCGGAAAGGGCGCTGCCCATCGATTCACCGTGCAGACCGAGGAAGATGTCGCTGCCGTAGCGGGCGTAGCAGTCGTCGATCAGCGCGCGCAGGTCGCGGCTTTCCACAACGCCGAACGCGCAGGGCGCTTTTTTGTTGAGCCCGTGGCCGCGGCTGTCATAGATGACACAGTTGTAGCCGTTTGCGCGGAAGAGATGGGTGTATTTGATGCTGCCGTGGCGGTCGTAAGAGTAGCCGTGGGACAAGATTACGTACTTTTTCGACGGCTGATCCGCTCGGACCAGCTCCGCGTGCAGCTCATAGCCGTCGAACGACGGGACCGTGTAATAGTCGCTTTTCGTCTCGTCATAGTCGCGCAGGTAGCGCATCGCCGCCTCCAATCGGAATGTGTCCTGAAACGACGGGCGCGGCGGATAGACGAGATACTTCGCGAGGCACGCGCAGACGATCAGCGTCACGAGCAGTAAAAACACGATGACCGCCAGAACGATCAACGGGACCGGCATAGGCACCCCTCCTTTTTTTCTATTTTAGCGCAATGGGATGGTTTTGTCAAACAGAAAAGCAGCGGTATGAGTTCCGCTGCTTGTTTGCTATTCATCCCATGCTTCGTAATAATAGTCTTCAGCATCATAGTAATCGAAGAAGTCGTCGTAGTGGTCGTAGTAGAAATCTTCGGGATCCCAGTAGTCATAGACGTCGTAGGGGTCATACGGATGCGTGGTCGTCTTTGGCTTGGTCGTGGTCGGCTTCGCGGTCGTCGGGTGGGTGGTGGTTTTTGCTTTGGACGTCCCGACCTGCCAACTTCCGGAAATACCGTAATCTCCGCGTGAACCTGCGGACGACGCGGCAGCTTCCCGTACCGTTTTGCCGCGGGAAGGGGAGAGACTGACAGAGGGCGGAACGGTCGTCTTAGCCGCCGTTGTCGTCGCTTTGGTTGTGTCCGCGGTCAGCTTGCCGCTGCCGGAGACGGCATAGTCAGCCGCGATCGTCGCGGTCTGCGCGGCAGTCGTCGTTGGTTCCGCGGTTGTAGTAACCGGCTTTGTTGTGGTCGGTTTTGTCGTTGTCTGGACCGCAGCGGTCGTTTGCGGTGCGGCGGGTTTTGCCGCGGTGCAGGCGGCGACCGTGACCGCCAGCAGCAGCGCGCAGATGCAAAGCAGGGCGCGTTTCATGTCACATCGCCTCCTTCGCGTTTACTATAGCACAGTTCAATTTGAAAAGCAAGAGGGCGCCGGCGCTAAGTCCCGGAAAACGGACGGCGGCAAGCGAAACGCAGCCGCTTTTTTCGTGCGGAAAAGTTGCGTTCGTTCTTGACTTTCGCTACCGTTTGATTGTATAATATATGTTACCGTAAAATGGTAGATTATGTTTTGTTGTGCCCCTATTTTTGTTACGGAGGTGAGTCTGCAGGTGGACACAGACAGTTGCCCGCACGGGCGAAGTACAATGCTATTCTCTGCAGACGCGGTCCGCAAAGACTGATCGTTCGGCTCTGTTTGCCGCGCCTGCCAAGTACCCACTGATTCACTCGGCCACGCAAATCCCGGCGGCAAATTTCCCGCCGTTTTGCACGGAAATCTCTTGCCAACCGTCAGGTTGGCTGCGAGATTACCGAAACATCTGACGATTATTTTTCTCGCCGGTATTCACACGTCGAATGAATCATTGGGCGCCAAACACTGAAAGGTCGGTGAAACAATGAACGAAGAATTGCAGGAATTGATGGAGACCCTCAATTCCCTTGTGCAGGAAAAGAAGTACGCCGAGCTGCGCGCGCAGTTCAACGATATGGCGTATGCCGATATCGCCGAGTTCATCATGAGCCTCGACGATGAAAAAACGCTCGTCACCGTGTTCCGAATCTTGTCGAAGGACATCTCCGCCGACGTCTTCTCCTATCTGGACGCGGACAGCCAGGAGACGATCGTCCGGATGATCACGGATAAGGAAATCGAACGGCTGATGGACGATCTGTACGTCGACGACGCCGTCGACTTCCTCGAAGAGGTCCCCGCCAACGTGGTGCGCCGCGTGCTCGCGAACACCGACAAGGAGACCCGCGAGATTATCAACCGCTTCCTCGAATACCCCGACAACTCAGCGGGATCCTCGATGACCATCGAAATGGTGGAGCTGCACGACCGGCTGACGGTCGGCGAAGCGATCAAGTCGATCCGCCGGACGGGCGTTGACAAAGAGACGATCTACACCTGCTACGTGATCGACGACAAGCGCAAGCTGGTCGGAACGATCCCCTTGCGGCGGCTGATCCTCAACGATGAGGACGTCCCGCTGACCGAGATCATGTCCGACGAAGAACAGCTGATCTATGTCTCGACGATGGACGACCAGGAAGAGGTCGCGTCCATCGCCAAAAAGTACGACCTTTTGTCGGTCCCTGTGGTCGACAAGGAGGAACGGCTGGTCGGCATCATCACAATCGACGATATCGTCGACATCATCGACGAAGAGGCGACGGAAGACTTTGAAAAAATGGCTTTGCTGCGTCCGTCGGAGGACGAATACCTCAAAACCAACGTCTTTACCCTTGCCAAAAACCGGATCGTGTGGCTGCTGGTGCTGATGGTCTCCGCTACCTTTACCGGCCAGATCATCGAAGGCTTTGAAGCCAAGCTTGCCACCATCGCAGGTCTGACGGCCTGCATCCCGATGCTGATGGACACCGGCGGCAATTCGGGCAACCAGGTGTCCACCCTGATTATCCGCGGTCTCGCGCTCGGCGAGATCCAGATCAAGGATTATTTCAAAGTGTTATGGAAAGAGATTCGCGTGTCCGTGATGGTCGGCGTGGTTTTGGCAATCGCCAACGCCGGACGTATGCTGCTGCTGCGGCTTGTCACCGGCGGCGGCACGGCCAACAACGTGATCTTCGTGGTCTGCCTTTCCATTCTTGCGGCCGTTATGGTTGCCAAAATCATCGGCTGCACGCTGCCGATGATCGCAAAGCTGCTAAAACTCGACCCCGCGCTGATGGCCGGACCGATGATCACGACCATCGTAGACGCGGTGTCGCTGCTGATCTATTTCGGTTTTGCCAACGCGTTTATTCACTAAGCAGAGCAAACACCCAAGGAGGTATGCCGATTGGCTAAAAAAGAAAAGACCGCAAAACCCAAACGGGAAAAAGGCAATTTCAAACGCGGCGCCGC
>JAFYDS010000112.1 GCA_017544665.1 Clostridia bacterium
AAACAGCAAGCAAAGCAGCCAGATCAGCAGTTTTTTCGTTTTCATGGAATATCCTCTCCTTGTCTTCAGGATAGTTCCATTATAATCCAAAACGGAAAAAAGTCAATCGCTTTCGTCGTCCCGCAGACCGTTCGCGCGCTCCTCGAGCTCGCTCTTTTCCTCATAGAGGACACGCAGCACCCGGTTCAGCCGCTGCACCTCCGCCTGATTTCGTTCGCTGAGCGCGCGGTTCAACCGGTCGCGGTTGCAGGCGATCACCCATTTCTGGACGGCGATACAGCGGCGGTACTGCCGATAGAGTTCACCGATACTGCTGTTCAATGGGAAGTCCCCTTTCCGTCCATCCCGAACAGCAGCGCCGTGACGTCAACACAGAACAGCTTCGTCAGCAGACTCAGCTCCGTCATCATCATCTGCCGCCCGTCCGCTTCGATCTCTTCCATCCGCACCGGTGTGATGCCCGTGGCGCGATATACGTCCTGCAGGGAGAGGTGTTTTTCCCGCCGCAGCTGCGCGATCCTTTCGCCAACACAGTCGAGCGCCTCGATCGCGAAGGTGTTCTGTCCCGCGTCGCGCAAGGTCTGCTTCGCCTGTTCGCTGTACGGCGGTTCGATGTGGTAATCCACGGCGTATTTCAGATGATCGTAGATGGTTTTGTGGATACGGTCGAGCCGGCGATAGACTTTCGAGCGCTCCAGCCCGGTCAGCGCGGCAAGTTCGTCCACGCTTTTGCCCTGATACCAGTGCAGGCTGACCAGCAGCCGCTCCTGTTCGTCAAGTTCTTCACGGATGACGCGGCGCACCAACCGGTCGAGCGCGAGCTTCGCGTCTCTCCCCTGCCGCATCGCCTGCGCGCGGCGCTGCAGCACCGCTGTATGGTCCGTGTTTTGCAATGGTTCTCTCATTTGTTTGTTTGCTCCTTTCGGCGCCTTCCCGGCGCGGATGAAAACCTTGTTTCTTCGTTCATTTGCCTTTGTTTCGTTCGAACATTTGTTCGGTTATGGTTCTATTGTAGTCCTTTTTTACGCCTTTGTCAATCGGTCAAATACAGAAAAACGAAGGAAAATTGCTAAGTACGATTTTTCGGATTGTTTTCTTTTCAGGTTGGCTTTAGGTCTTCGGCGTATGATTGGGACAAAAGATTTTTCTGTTTTTCCCGTCTTTCTTCGTTTCCCTCTTGCTTTTTTGCGGCGGATGGTATAAAATAGAAAAGTCTATCACGTCCGTGACGCGGACAAATAACCAGAAAAGGAAGAAACATGTATGGCAAAACAGGAAAAGAGCAAAGCCGAACTCTATCGTGAGGAACGCAAGGCGCGTTTGCAGAAGGCCGCAAAGCGCAACAAGAAAAAGCCCATCAGCCCCGAAGCCAGCAAAAAAATCGGCAAAGCGATCGGCATCATCATCGTCGTTGCGATCGTCGCCGCGATCGCCGCTTTTGTTGTCAACTACACCGGTCTGATCGAAAAGAACACGACCGCCGTCACGGTCGGCGACCAGAAGACCTCGCAGGCGGAATACGGCTACTACTATCATCAGGGTTACAACATGGTCCAGCAGTACTCCTCCTACGGGTATGATGTGGGCTATGATACCTCCAAGCTGCCGGATCAGCAGGACTACTCCGGTATGTTCGGTTCGATCGAAGATTTCCCCGAAGATCAGACGCCGACCTGGCTCGATTTCTTCACTTTCTATGCCCAGAACTCTCTCAAGCAGATCAAGTCCGCTGTTGCTGACGCAGAAAAGCAGGGCATCACGCTGGATGAAAACGATCTTGCCGACGTTCAGTCCTCCATCGATTCGATGAAGTCCTCCGCTTCGGGCAACGGCTATTCGCTCAACGCCTATCTGCGCGCTTCCTCCGGCAAGGGCGTCAACGAAGCGCTCTACCGCAAGATTCTCGAAGAGCAGACCCTCTATCAGAAGGTCAGCGACGCCAAGACCGAAGAACTGAAGGCCGCCGTCACCGACGACGAAGTGGAAAAGGAATTCAACGCAAACATAGCGACCTACGGTGTTGTGTCCTACCGCAGCTATCAGGTCGCCGCCGAAAAGATTGAAGTCAAGACCGAAACTGAAGCGACCGACACAAATACAGCTACTGACGAGACCGCCGAACCGACGCTCAAGGTCACCGACGAAACGATGGCGGCCGCCAAGGAAGTCGCCGACAAGATCGCCGCCGCAAAGAGCGAAGACGAGTACCTTGCCGCCGTTGCGGAAGCCGCGGGCGATAAGAAGTACCTCTCCGACAACAGCCTGACGCTGACAGAGAATGCCACGAGCGACACCATTGCCAACAGCAATAATGAGATGGCGACCTGGCTGTTCTCCGACGAAGCTGTAGCAGGCGCGACGAAGGTGATCGAAAACGCCGACACGGGCTACACCGTCTGTTATGTGACCGACGCGGCGCACCAGCCCGCCGACTCCATGACCTACTCCGTGCGTCACATCCTTGTCAAGTTCCCAGAAAAGGATACTGACACGACCAACGACGCCGAAGCCGCCGATGAAGCCAAAGAGACCGCCGAAGAAGACGTGACCGTCCCGGCGCTCGACACAAAGGGCTACGAAGGCGTCAAGATCATCCTCGACGTCGATGGCGATTCCGCAAAGGACAAGGCGACCTATCTCAAGGCGCAGAACATCCTGCAGGAATACCTCGAAGGCGAACACACCGCCGAGGCGTTCGGCGCGCTCGCGAAGAAATACACCGAAGACAGCAACGGCGCACAGGGCGGTCTTTATGAAGACGTCAAGCTCGGCGACATGGTGTCCGAGTTCGAATCCTGGTGCACCGCGAAGGGCCGCAAGCAGGGCAACGTCGGTATCGTGGAAACGCAGTACGGCTACCACGTGATGTACTTTGAAGGCAAGACCACCGTCCCCTGGGACGACGCCGTCAAGAGCGCGCTCGTCGCCACGCCGGTTCAGGAATACATGTCCAACCTTACGAAGGACGACAGCGTTGCCATTACGGTCGTCAGCGATAAGGCGCTTGAGAATGTCAAGGACGCTCTGCTGAGAATGGCGCGCAACGCCATCCGCAACGCCGCCAAGCAGGCAAGCAGCAATTAAGAAAAAAAACCGCCTACGGGCGGTTTTTTTTGAATGTGGAGTTTTGAATGTGGAGTGTGGAATGAAACCGTAGTCGCCGGCTATCAGCCGGCTGTTTTGCGTGTTGAGTTTTGCGTTTTGCGTGTTGCGTATTTCTTGGCTTCCCCGCCTTCGGCAATGTCATCAACTTAAGGTTTCTTTTTGAACAGAACGATGAAGCAGGACAGTTTAAAGCCTTCCCCAGCGCTCCGCAGGGGCGCGATATGGGGAAGGTGTCACGCGCCCACACAGTTACCGGTAAAGCGACTGCATAAAAGCGCGTGACGGAAGAGGCTCAGCAGCATAAAAAACTACAGATCGTTAGCGGCGAATGCGTACGGCCTCTCCCGTCATCGTGCTGCGCACGATGCCACCCTCCCCATGTAGCTGCACCGCTTTTGCGGCACAGCGGGGAGGGCTTTAAAATTTGCTTTTTCCTTTTCCCCGCCTTCGGGGAAGCCAAGGGTGTTGTTTATATCAGGCAAGCACCTCACCCTCAATCCCTTAATCCCTTAATCCCTCTTACCTTACTTGCCTTCTTCCCATCTCAAACGCGCAGCTCCTTCAGCAGTTCCTTTTGCTCCGGCGTAATGCGGTAGCTTTCGCGGGCCTTCTGGATCGTCTTGTTATGGACCCACGGCTGTAGGCGGCGCTCGGTGAGAACCGGCAGCGTAGCGTTCCACTGCTTCGCGAGCGCCGTGGCAAAATACCACGCCTGCATCATCCGGACGTAGTAATGCTCACTTTCGACCGCCGCGACGGCGTCGTTGACCTGCGGCGTGAACGCGTCGTCGAGAAAGTACGTCATCAGCATCTCCATCCCGAAGCGGACGGTATAGGGCCGGTCGCTCGCCATCCAGCGCTGACACGCGGGAAACAGCCGCTCTTTTTCCTTTTGGAATACAGGCGGACGGATACTGTCGCACGACGCCCAGTTGTCGATATAGGGCAAAATCTCGTCGAGACCGCGCACCACGGCGTCGAAGTCTTTCCCCTGCGTCACGAGATAGGCATGGAGGTTGATCTCCTCAAAATAGGCGTGCGGCAGCTGACGCATAAACGCGTCGTTCTCCCCTGCCTTCCAGATCTCCTTCGCCGCCTTGCGAAACGCCGGCGAACGAATCCCGATGATCGTCGCAGGATCGACGTTCGGAATCAGCTTTGCAGTGAAGTCGCGATAAGGAATGTCCTGCAAAGAAAAGAGCAGTTCTCGAATATCTTCGGGTGTAGGCATAAGATCACCTCCGGGAAAAACAGTGTGCAGTTGGAATGTCAGTCGTATGAGGGATTAAGCGATTAAGGGATTAAGGGACTGAGTGACTAAGTGATCTTCTGCGTTCCCTTTCGAGCGGGAAGTGTTTCTGCTCTGCCGCAGCAACCGGGCGTGCGCTGTCGACTAACGACTGACGACTGTCGACTCATCTGTGCACTGCGCACTGTGCACTATTAGCCACTAGTCACTAGCCACTAGTCACTAGCCACTAGTCACTAGTCACTAGCCACTAGTCACTAGCCACTAGTCACTAGCCACTAGTCACTAGCCACTAGTCTCTATCCACTAGTCTCTAAAAAAGCCGCCCACAGGCGGCTTTTTTCAGTTGTTCACGCCGTTAAAACCGTTCTCCTGTTGGAACTTGTCGATCTTTTCGATGACCGATAGCACGCAGTCGAAGCCGAGACCAACCGTCTCCGGTTCAAAGCGCTCGGGCAGGTCGCGCCAGGTGTGGTAGTAATAGGTCAGGGTCGGGACCTGCGCCGCGAAGGTGACGGACTTGATGCCCGCGCGGGTCAGCGGGGTACTGTCGCAGCCGCCGACGGGGTTCTTCATCGCGTAGCCCTTGGTCTTGCTTTCGATGCCCTTTTCCTGGAAGGTGTCGATGAACATCTTCTCGAGGTCCTTGTCGAAGTGGCAGAACTGCCATGTGTCGCCGTTGATGACTTCGAAATAGTCCTTGTCGGCCACGGAGTCGATGTTGATGTTCCAGCAGTTCTTGAGGATGTCCTCGCCCTTGTGGTCGCGGACGAACGCGGTCGAGCCGCGCAGACCGGCTTCCTCGGCGCCGCAGTTCATGTCGATGATGCGGCAGCGCTTCGGCATCTTGTCGGGATGCTCTTTGAAATATTTGGTCACTTCATACGCGAGCGCAATACCGGTGGCGTTGTCCATGGCGCCGCGGGAGGCGTTTCTCTTGTGCGGGTCGTTCCAGCAGCCGACGAACACGCAGCCGATGGCGGTGATCACGGGCAGGAAATGCAGGCAGAAGCGGAAGTTTTGGAACGAAGCGCTGTTGACCGTCTGGATCGCCCAGTCCTTGCCGAGCAGCGAACCGGCGGTGATGACCGCCATGGCGACGGAGACGCCGACGAGGAAGAAGAAGCAGATCGCGCCGAAGCCGACCTTGCCGACGGTGGCAAGCAGACCGTAAAGCGGATTGCTGCGGTAGCGGTAGGCGCGCAGCGAATGCTTCCACGTCCAGGAGGTATCGGTATGTGCCGAAAGCATGATGGTGTAGTCATACTCGCCGTCCTCGGGCAGCAGCTCGCCGTAGGTGTTGCGGGAGATCTCCTGCGGGAAGAACAGATCGAACCACGTATGATACAGGAACACGTCGGAGACCAGCCAGATCGTGAACAGCACCCCGATCGACGCGATCAAAAACCATACGGACGGCAGACTGAGGGCGAAATAGATCAGCACGCTCATGATGATGCCGGCGTAGCCCGCGTAGGGAATGCCGCCGATCGAGCCGCAGGGCGCGACGGTAAACTCCTCTTTGACCGGCTTGATCCCGATCTCCTCGAGCTTGCCCGCCATGTAGTCATGGAACTTGTGCTCGTTTTCGGAGCCCGGCAGACGGCCGCCGATCTTATGCGCGGCGTGACAGACGATGTCATACGCCTCCTGTCCGTACTTCTTGCTTTCTTCGTTCATAAAGCATCCCCCTTGGTTGACGTAAATTGAACAAAAATTCAATTTATATTTTAACAAATCCTTCACATTTATTTGTAAACAAAGTGTGAATTATTATATAAAAACGATAAGGACGCGTCAAAACGACACGTCCTTTTTTGGATAGATTATACAAAATTCAGGTTTTCGGGAAATCGTACCAGTATTCGCGCCGATGTTTCGAGAAGAACTGATACACGAGATAGCCGACGATCACGACCGCCGTGATCCCGAAGCCGATATAGACGCTTTTGTCCGTGCCGCCCGCCATCTTGATCTGGTTCCACAGCTCGGAAAAGCGGTTCAGCGTTTCCTGCGGGAGGTTATGGAAGTATTCCACGTTCGGCATGTGGTCTTCGTCCGGATAGAGAAGCTGGTTTTCGGCGTAGTCAGCGTAATCTGGATGCTCCACGACCGCCGTATTTGGGGAAGCGTAACCAATGTACCAGGCGTTGGAAAGTCCGATCTCCGGATCGAGCATGAAGTTGATATACTTCAGCGCCGCGTCCACGTTCTGCGCCGTGCGGGGAATGCACATCGCGTCAACGAAGATGTTGACCCCCTCTTCCGGGTAGACGAAGGCAAGGTCGGGGTTGATGTCGTGCATGATGATGTAGTCGCCGACGTAGTACGGCACCATGGCCGCTTCTCCGCTTTCCATCTTGTTGAACACCTCGTCCATCACGTAGCCCTGCAGCAGCGGCTTCTGGTCGATCAGCATCTGCGCCACGTCGTCAAGCTGCTTGAGGTCGGGGTCGTTGAACGAATAGCCGAGGATCTTTTGCGGAATCGCGAAGGCGTCGCGCGGGTTGTCGATCATCAAGATCTTGCCCGCGTATTTTTCGTCCCACATGATCTTCCAGCTTGTCGGCGTTTCGTCGACCATCTTCGTGTTGTAGATCAGGCCGACCATACCGACGTTGTAAGGCACGGAATAGGTGTTGTGCGGATCGTAGTACATGTTCTTGTACTTGCTGTCGATATAGTGATAGTTTGGCAGCGATTCCGGGTCGAACGACTGCAGCAGCTTTTCGTCGACCATGCGCTCGATCATGTAATCGGACGG
>JAFYDS010000113.1 GCA_017544665.1 Clostridia bacterium
GTTCCGCACAAAAAAGCTATAATATTGAAAAACTTGGAGGTGCAAATTATGAAGAAAACACTCTCTGTGCTGCTTGCGGTTCTGATCCTGTGCGCAGGACTCGTGCCGTGTGTCAGCGCGAAAGACACGAAGGTTTACGACAACGTCATTCTCATGATCGGCGACGGCATGGGGCAGAACCATCTGGCGCTGGCGAAGCAGGAACGTGGCATCACGCTGTTCATGGAAGAAGAGTGCGATCTGCGCGGCTATTCCGAGACGCGTTCGTTCAGCAGCGCCGTCACGGACAGCGCAGCCGGCGGCACAGCCCTTTCCTGCGGCGTCCGGATCATCAACCAGACGGTTGCCGTTTACGGCAGCGAACCGCTCGGTGAATTCTACTGCCCGGTCTCGATCACGGAAGCGGCCGTAGAGCACGGCATGCGGACAGGTGTTGTAACGACAGACAAGAACACCGGCGCAACGCCCGCCTCATTTACGGTCCATGCGCTGTATCGCAAGCAGTATGAAAAGATCTCCAACCTGCAGCTGGAAACGCCGTTTGACCTGATCTGGGGCGCGTCGGACGGCTATATTACGCCGGAAAGCGCAGCAGAACACGGTTTCACCTACGTCGGTAACAAGGAAGAGATGCAGCAGCTGAAACCGGGTTCGCGCAGCTTCGGTCAGTTCAACGGCGAATTCTGGCGTGAGACCGTGCCGGAAGACTGCGACGCGCCGAACCTTGCCGAAATGACTGTCAAATCCATTGAGCTGCTCAACAAAGGCAACGACAACGGCTTCTTCCTGATGGTGGAGGGCGCGCACATCGACAAGAGCTCCCACCGATCCAACGACAACAAGCCTGATTTCGACAACAAGCGCGAATCTGTTGTGGACGCGGTTCTCGGCTTTGACAACGCCATCAAGGCTGCGGTCGAATTCGCGCGCAAGGACGGTCACACCGTGGTGCTCGTCACTGCGGACCATGAAACCGGCAGTCTGCTGAAGGACAAGGACGGCGTCTATCGCTTCCACACCGATGAGCACACCTGCAACAACGTGCCCGTGTTCGTCTTCGGCGCGACGGATCTTTTCAAGCGCGGCGCAAAGATCGCGAACTACACGATTCCGCGCCGTCTGACAAAGCTGCTCGGCTGGGACAAAAAAGACTTCCCGCGGATGCAGGACGGGCCCACAACGGCGAAGGTGCGCAGCAAATTATCACGCGCAGCGTAACGAAAACAAAAAAGAAACGAGGCGGTTTTCCGCCTCGTTTTTCTGATAATGTTTCATCCGTCCAGTTCCGGCGTTTCGATCGATAGCCGTCCGAGCTTGCCGGCGCGGTATTCGTCCAGCAGCGTGATTGCCGCGCGTTCGGTATCGACGTCGCCGCCGCGCATCTTCATCCCGCGTTTTGCGCCGATGCGCTCGAGCACGGTGTAGGGCTCCTCCCCCACTACGTCTTCTTGTTGCAGCTTATATCGTTCACACAGCAGCTGCGCGTTGTTCGCCTGTAAAACGGCGATCAGGCGGCACGCCATCGTCTCGCTGTCGGTGACCTCGTCCTTGACGGAACCGATAAACGCCAGCTTGTCGCCGACCGAGGGGTCGTCGAACTTCGGCCAAAGCACACCCGGCGTGTCGAGCAGTTCGATTCCGTTACCGATCGCGAACCACTGATTTTGCCGCGTAACGCCGGGACGGTCCGCAACCTTTGCGCGGTTTTTACCCGCCATGCGGTTGATAAACGAGGATTTCCCTGTGTTCGGGATCCCGACGACCATCACGCGCAGCGCCTTTCCGGGCATCCCGCGTGCCTCGTTCTGTTCGATCTTCTCGGCGAGGACACGGCGCACCAACGTGTGGTAGCGGTTCAGCCCCTTGCCGCTGCGGCAGTCCACCGCCAGCGCAAACTGACCGCGCGCGCGGAACCATTCGACCCAGCGCTGCGTCGTCTCTTCGTCCGCCATATCGCATTTGTTGAGCAGGACGATCCGCGGTTTGCGCTCTGTCAGCGCGTCAAGCTCCGGGTTGTGGCTCGCAAGCGGCACCCGGGCGTCAAGCAGTTCCGTCACACAATCGACCAGCGGCAGACTTTCCTTGATCTGCCGCCGGGTTTTTGCCATATGACCGGGGAACCACTGCACGGTTTGTTTCTGTAAATCGGGCATGTCGTCTCCCCTGCTTTTAATAAAGCTGCGTCTGCGCTGCAGCCGGCGTCAGCTTCGCCTGCGCGATTTTCCACTGCTGTACCGGGTACATTGAGAACTTGCCGTTTTCACGGCTGACGTTGAACGGACGGACCTTCACGACGCCGAGGATATAGTCTTCATCGATAAAGCCGATCTTTTCCGAGCGGGAGTCTGTCGAGCCCTGCCGGTTGTCGCCCATCACGAAAACGTGTCCTTCGGGCACGGTCAGCGGGAATGTCACGCCGTCCTCCTGGTTGAGCGTCAGGTTGTTGATATACGGCTCGTCGAGCAGCACGCCGTCAACATAGACTTCGCCTCTGTTGAAGTTGATATCCACCGTCTGGTTTTCAGTCGCGATGATGCGCTTGACGATCGGCTCGTCAAACCAGTTCGGCTGCGTAATGATGATGACCTGTCCGTAAGACGGATTGCGGTCCCACGCCGTAATACCGAGCCAGTCGCCGTCGTTCAGCGTCGGGACCATCGAGGTGCCGACGACGCCGACGATACGGAACACAAACGTAAAGATCAGCATAATGGTCACGATCGCGGACACGAGCACGGACGCGAGATCGTAACAGTTGATCGCGAGCTTATCGGAAAACGTGAGCTCGTCTTTCTCTTTCTTCGTCAAATCTTCCTGCATGAAAATCACCCTTTCCAAATAGGACCGGTATGAAAAAAAGGGAAGCGTAAGGCTCCCCAATTTTTCCCTCGAATCAGCCAAGCTTTTCCTTGACCTTCGCAGCCTTACCGACTCTGTCGCGAAGATAATACAGCTTGCTTCTACGAACCTTACCTCTTCTGACAAGGTCAACCGCCACCACGTTGGGTGAATGCACGGGGAACACGCGTTCCACGCCGACGCCGTAAGAGACACGACGGACCGTGAAAGTGGAAGAGATGCCGCTGCCGCGTTTCGCAATGACAGTACCTTCGAACATCTGGATTCTTTCGCGCTCGCCTTCACGAATCTTCACGTGAACACGGACGGTGGAACCGATTTCGATTTCGGGTACCTCAGCTTTGAGGCTCGCGTCGGAGATGAGTTTGAGTGCGTCCATTGATTTTTTCCTCCTGATTTCTGCCACGTTCGTGCCGCAGATGCAGCAGAGGACCGCTTGATAATGACTGAATGGATCAGCGTGACATCCGTCCGACAGTGAGATGACCGGAACAAATGCTTGAATAGTTTAGCACAGGTTCACGAAAAAAGCAAGTCTTTTTTGTGAATTTTTTTTATTTTTTCTCGTCGTTTTCAACGGATTCGGGCATAAACCAATAGGAATGGAAGCCGTTGAGATAGGTCCTCGCGCCCATCGGCATCTGCGTCAGCGCGTGATATACGTTGATATAATCGCCGAAACCGCTCGCGAGCGCGATCACGCCGAACAGCCCGACCCCCGACAGCTGCGGCAAAAACAGATAAACGGCATACGGTACGACGCCGAGCACCAGATTCGGCAGCAGGCTCATGAAAATGAACCGCCCTTTGCTCATATCCTCCGGTCCGACGACAAAGAGCGCGCCGCGCTTGAGCCAGGTATAAAGATAGACGTCGCCGCGAAAACAGGACGCATGCATCA
>JAFYDS010000114.1 GCA_017544665.1 Clostridia bacterium
GGAGAATGCACCATTGCCGATGCTCTGCAGGCCGTCGCCGAACGTCACACTTTCCAGCGCGGTGCATTTGGCGAAGGCATCGTAGCCGATGCTCGTCACATCGTCGCCGAACACAACAGATTTGACATCTGTGCGAAAAGAAAATGCCTTACTGTACATCTCCCCCTCACCACTAATCTCCAGCGTTCCTTCGCTGTCAAGCGTCCACGTGAGGTTGCTGCCGCAAGTTCCGCTGTCCACAATCGTCACGTCCTCCGCCGCGGCGAACGGTACGCCGACGCAAAGGAGCACGAGCGCTAACACCACAGCAAGGGCTCGTTTCGTGAGTTTCATAGAATGACCTCCCCTGTTAAGATGGTATTACGATAGCATGTTCCGCCGCAAAAGTCAAGGAAAAGGGCCTAAACGAAAGAAAAAAGCGCCCCGCCGGCCGGAGTTGGTTCCCAAAAAGAACAAAGGCGAAAAATATCCGCCCGCCTTGCGTTTTCGCCGTTGTTCGTGTATAATAGAACCAATGACTTACAGGAGGCGTATCACGATGAAACACCGCAGTTTATTCTCCCGCCGATCCTCCGCGCTCTGGAAACGCTTCGCCCTGCTTTCTCTTTGTCTGCTGCTGCCGCTCGGGGTCTGCGGCTGCGCCGGAAAAGCGGAGCCGAACGAGCCCGCCGCGCCCGAAAGTGACGTCCGGCTTTCCGACGACGCGTCCGACTTCGTGCTGATCAGCGAAGCCGTCCCCGACGCGATTCTGGAGATCCGCTATTTTTCCACCTATAACTTTGTCGGCGACCGGATCGACGGCTATGAGGAGCCGATCGCGCTCTTGACAAAAGAAGCCGCCGCCGCGCTGAAAACGGTCAGCGACGAGCTGGTCGAAAAGGGCTACCGGCTGAAGATCTTCGACGCCTACCGTCCGCAAAAGGCGGTCTCTCACTTCGTCCGCTGGGCGCAGGACGCCGACGACGTGCGGATGAAGGAATACTTCTACCCCGATCTCGAAAAGGACGTCCTCTTCCCGCAGGGCTATATCGCCGAACATTCCGGCCACAGCCGCGGCAGCACGGTTGACCTGACTCTGTTTGATATGAAGACGGAGCGAGAGGTCGACATGGGCGGCACGTTCGACTTCTTCGGCGAGCTGAGCCACCCGGACTACACCGACATCACCGACGAGCAGTACGCCAATCGGATGTTCCTGCGCGAGACGATGCTCAGCCACGGCTTCAAGCCGCTCGCCGAGGAATGGTGGCACTTCACCCTCGTGGACGAACCGTACCCGGAAACGTACTTCACCTTCCCCGTGAATAGCAACTCGGTAGCATCCTGACAAACAGCCATAAGAAAAGAACCACTCGCGTGAGTGGTTCTTCTTTTTCCTCTTACATCGATTTTAGAATCGAGATCACCGTCTCGAGCTCCTCCGGTTTGACCTTATCGGGCGCCGTGTCCTGCAATACGCAGTCGGTGAAATAGCGGATCTCTTCAAAATAAGCGCCGGTCTTCGGGAGGTTGATCTTGCCGGTGTCACCGCCGGCGTCGTTCGCGAAGTCGATCACGTTGCCGTCTTTCTCATAGATCTTCAGCCCGCCCTCATTGACGACGACCGCGTCCTCAAACTGAAAGCGGAACCGCGCCGCAAAGGGCATCGGCGGGGCGTACCACGCCGCTTCGCTCGTGATCGAAAAACCGTCGAACGTATAGACCGCGTTGAGGTAGTCCTGGTCGTCCCGCTTACTGCGGTAGCAGGCGGTCTTTTGCGGCGCGCCGAAGGCATAAACCATGAAATCGAGGTCGTGGACGTGCAGATCGAACGGGACGAGACCGCTCCTCTTTTCGTCGGTCATCCAGCCGTCCCAGCTCCACCGCGGACGGGCGCCGAGCCGTTCCATCGAGCCGGAGAGCAGCCTGCCGTAGGTCCCGTTGTCATAGAGCTCTTTTACCACCGTGTATTCCGGCCAGAAGCGCAAAACCTGCGCGACCATGAATTTGACGCCGTTCGCCTTCGCCGTGTCATAGACCCGTTTTGCGTCCGCCGCGTCCAGCGACAGCGGCTTTTCGCAAAGGACGTTGATCCCCTTCCCGAGCGCCTTCAGCGCGAACTCCACGTGTAGATAGGTCGGCAGACAGATATCGAGCACGTCGAGCGGCTCTTTTTCGAGCATCTCGTCAAACGAAAGATAGTGGCGGGCGTACGGGTGCGGCTCCATCCGCTCCGGACGAATGTCGCACATCGCCGTGATCTGCGCTTCCTCAATTTTGTGCCACCCGTCGATGTGGGCGGCGCTGATGCCGCCGACGCCGACAACTCCGACTTTCAGCATGTTGCATTCTCCTGTTCCATCTCATTCAAAATCGTTTCCAGATAGGCCTTCGCCGCCAAAATGTCGGCGATTTGTTTTTCTCCGCTGATCTCGCGTTCGATCGTCAGCCAGCTGTCGTAGCCGAGCGCTTTCAGCCCGCGCAGCAGCCGCGGGAAATCGACCTTCCCTTCGCCGAGCGGCGTCTCGTGTCCGAGATCGTGCCCGTTCTCGGGGTAGAGTCCGTCCTTCATGTGGAGATTGCGGACATACCTGCCGATCACGTCGAGCGCATCGACGGGGTTCGCCTTGCCGTACAAAATCAGGTTCGCAGTGTCGAGGTTGACGCCGAGATTTCCCGTCCCGACCGTCTCAAAGCAGCGCAGCATGGCGACCGGCGTTTCCTGCCCGGTCTCGAAGAGCAGATACTGCCCGTTCTCTTTGAGATGCTGCGCGACGATACGGATCGCGTCGCACATCGGCGCAAACGCCGGGTCGTTCGGGTTTTCCGGAATGAAGCCCATGTGGGTGATCACGTCGGTCACGCCGATCTTCTTCGCGAAATCCGCACCGTCACAAAGGTTCTGCACCCGCATCGCGCGGTACTCCTCCGGCAACAGCCCGAGCGTCAGCGGCCCGTCATAGAAGTTCCAGACCGCCGGACCCTCCCAGCCGCACCAGAACGCGGAGACGGTCACATGGTACCGTTCGGCGAGGGCGCGCACCTTTTTGGCGTTTTCGTCGGTCCAGACCGCCGGGTTCCATGAGCAGAGCTGACAGTTGTCGAAGCCGTGGGCGGCGAGGTCGGCAAACCCCTTTTCCAGCTCCTCCGGGCGGTTATAGCTCAAAAGCAAGCCAATTCTCATCGGTTTCCCTCCTGTCAAAACAGAATGTTTGTCGGTATTATCATATCACAAGCGCCGCAAAAAGGCAAGGCGGGAGGAGACTTTTTCTCAACAGAACGGGACGCGAAGAAAGCAGACGCAAACCGAAAGCGAATCCCCGCGAAGGCGGGCGCAGGTGAAAAGCGGTTTTGCGTTGAAATCCTGCATGGTCTTGCAATTGCGGCTCGATTGTGTTAGAATGGACGGGCTGAATATCCGTCTGCAGAACGATAAATAGTAATAGTATGCTGCCGACGGAGAATGAGATACAAGGAGAAACCGATATGAAACAAACCGTTTTACGCAAATATGCCCGTCTGATCGCGCGCACCGGTGTCAATATCCAGAAGGGGCAGGAGGTCATTATCAATTGCGATCTGGATCAGCCGAAGTTCATAGAGCTGCTGGTGGACGAGTGCTACAAGGCCGGCGCCAAAAAAGTACGCGTCGAGTTCGACTACCAGCCGCTCGAGAAGCTGCACGTCCGTCACCAGAGCGTGACGACGATGGCGCGGATCACGGACTGGGAAAAGGCGCGTCTGCAATACTATGTTGACACGCTGCCCTGCCGCATCTATCTGATGTCTGAAGATCCCGACGGGCTCAGGGGCATCAATCAAACGAAGATCGCAAAAGCCAACCAGAAGCGCTTTCCCGTCATCAAGCCCTACCGCGACCGGATGGAGAACAAATACCAGTGGTGCATCGCGGCGGTACCAGGCGCCGCATGGGCGAAGAAGCTCTTCCCCGGACTGTCCAGAGGCAGAGCCATCGAGAAGCTGTGGGAGGCGATCCTCTTCACCTCCCGCGTCACCGACGACCCCGAGGCGGCGTGGGCGGCGCACAACCGCGATCTGCACGACCGCTGCGCCTATCTGAACGCGCTGGGCATCGCCGAGCTGCACTACAGGGGCGACAACGGCACCGACCTCACCGTGGGCATGATCCCCGAGGCCGAATTCAAGGGCGGCGGCGACACCACCCTGCAGGGCGTGTTCTTCAACCCCAACATTCCGACCGAGGAATGCTTTATCTCCCCCATGCGCGGCAAGGCGGAGGGCGTCGTCTATGCCACCAAGCCGCTCTCCTATCAGGGCGAGCTGATCGAGAACTTCTCTGTCCGCTTCGAGAACGGCAAGGCCGTCGAGGTCAAAGCCGAAAAGAATCAGACGCTGCTGGAGCAAATGATCGCCATGGACGAGGGCGCCGCCTATCTGGGCGAGTGCGCGCTGGTACCGGTGCATTCCCCGATCTCCGCGTCCGGCATGCTGTTTTACAACACCCTGTTCGATGAAAACGCCGCGTGCCATCTGGCGCTTGGCATGGGCTTTGCCGACACGATCAGAGGCTTCGAAGATAAGACCCTCGAGGAATGCCGTGCGCTCGGCGTCAACGACTCGATGATCCATGAGGACTTCATGATCGGCTATGAGGGGCTGGACATCGACGCCGTTACCCGCGACGGTCGGACCGTCCCCATCTTCCGCAAAGGCACCTGGGCGTTCTGAGTTGGCAGTGCTGATTTATAGAAAGACAAAGCACATTTGAATCGAATGTAAAACCGACCCACAAACGTGGATCGGTTTTATACATTGTCGCTAAAACTATACTATTATAACTATTGTACACAACGTGCTCACTGCCCTTGTTTTTCAAAAATGAACTCGTCTGTGCCAACCAACTGAAAGCTTTCATCTTCATGCAACGTAACGGTAACGCTTTCTTTGACAGTTCCGTTGAAATCATCATCGCCCGCGGTTATACGATACCCTTCGCCGACATACTGAAGAATTTCAGGATATTCCGAATTACCTTCTTCTCTGCCGATCTCGTCTTTCACGACAAAAAAGCTGGCAACTTTATCCTTCGTGGTTGATACTTTATACTCTCCTGCAGGAAGTTTGTAAAGGAACTTGTCAACGGGCATGTCTGTATTCTCATTCAAAACAATCTTTTTGCCATACTCGCCCAATTCCTCGCCAACCAAAACATATTTTTCTGTCGCTGTTTGTGTTTGCTGCGTTTGTTCTGTTTGCTGCGTTTTATCTATCACTGCCGGTGTATCATTTGCTGCGTTGCTTGCAAAACCAATCACAAAATACAGAACCCACGCCAGAGCAATAATTCCATATTTTAATATGGGTTTCATCTCTTTCTTTTTCAAAAGAATCAGCGTTAACGGAAGCGGAAAAATAAAAATCCACCCGAGAACCCAAAGCCATGTTTTTCTCTTTTTCGTTTGACCAACATCTGTTCTCCATGTATAACCACAGTCTTTGCAAAAGCCCACGGTATGGTGAACAATCCGTTTGCTGTTCTTCCCTCGGATCTCTCCCTGATTTTCGCGGTTAAAACTAATATTGGTGCTTCCGCATTTTGGACAGCCTTCTTTGTTCAGGATTTCCTTTTCGCGAAGCATCTCTGAACTGATTTGTGCACCGCAATAAGAACAGAATTTGCTGTCTCCTATTTCTGCGCCGCAAGATGAACATTTCATAAAAACACCCCTTATTCATATATTTGACTTAATTATATCTGTATAACAGATAAAAGTCAATATCTGTATCGCAGATATCTCATAATAACAAAAAGGGGTTGTTATTATGGTATTTAAGAATCTGCGAAGTATTCGAGAGGATCATGACATCAAGCAAAGAGAACTTGCCGAATTGCTGCACATTTCACAAAACACCTATTCACAATACGAAACAGGGACAATTGCACTGACAGCAGAAGTTCTTATAAAACTTGCCGACTTTTATCATTGCAGCATCGATTATCTGCTGGATCGAACAAACGATCCGACATTCAATCCATAAAAAGGAAAACCGTTCCCTTTGGAACGGTTTTTCTTTGGCGCCACCTGCCCCGCTCGGACCAACGACCCGTCCGGTCAGAAACATGGTCGTCTCGCTCGCTTGGAGCGCTTCGCGATACTCCCTGTTTCTTCCTGCTCGCGCACCGCCTGTATCTGCCACCGGCAGCGGCGGAGCGCGAGCCAGTTAACAGCACGCATGCAGGCGCTGCGCGCCGCACACGGCTTCATGCAACCGCAAGGGGCGTTGGTACGGGAACATCATCTGAAGGCAACACAAAACCCCACCCGGATGGGTGGGGTTTGTGTTGGCGCCACCTGTTGGACTCGAACCAACGACCC
>JAFYDS010000003.1 GCA_017544665.1 Clostridia bacterium
CCGATCCAGTAGTTCCACGAGAGCATGCCCGGGCGGAACTGGCGGCCGGTGCTCTTGGTCTTGTGCGTCCAGACTTCGTCGGACCACATCTTCATCACCTTTTGCGCCATTGCGTCGGCCTCGTCGTCGTCGCGGCCGTACTTCGGGGCGCGGAACTGCGCCTTGGCCTGCAGGACTTCATAGCCCTCCCAGTTGGCGCGCAGGGCTTTTACCAGTTCTTCGAGCGTGCATTCCTTGTTGTCATAGACAAGATATTTCACGGCGAGCAGGCTGTCCACCGTGGTGGCGAAGGTGACGCCTTCCATTGTGACAAAGGAGATCTCCGCGCCGCCCTGGGTGACGTCGATGCCCTTTTCGGCACAGCCGGTCACCAGCGTGGAAAGATACGGCGTCGGGTTGAACTTTGCCCGGATGGATTCGGACATCTCGTAGTTGTCCACCATCTTCTGGATGATGTATTTCGTCTGGGTCACGTAGGCGTTCCAGAACTTATCCCAGGTGTCGAGGTCTTTCAGTTCTCCGGTCATCGGGCCGTCCTGCGTCAGCTTCGTCGGCGGGCCGCCCATCTTATCCTCATAAGGCTCCATATCCATGCCGTTGGCATAGACCAGTTCGAGCGCCTTGAGCAGATTCAGGTTGTTATCGACGGTGCCGCTGCGGTCGTTGCCGACCATGGTGTTTTCGAGGCAGCCGACCGGCGCGTACTCGCAGACGTTGTCAAGGTTGATCTTGTCGCCGCAATACTTTGCTTCGCGCATCATGCCCGCCATCGAACGCTCGTCGAAGTTGAGCAGGAAGGGCGCACCCTGCGACGTCGAGATCATATCGACCACTTTATCCAGCAGCTTTTCGGGCGAGCCGCGGTGCAGCCGGACGTTGGGCTTCGGCTCGAGGATCGGGCTCATGTCGTCGATCACATCGAGGAAAAGATAGGTCAGGTCGTTGGTCAGGTCGTTGCCGTCCTTATCCATACCGGACAGCGTCAGCAGTTGACCGAAACCGGCGGTGATGCCCTGGTTGCCGCCCACGCGGATCTGCGCGTCATAAGCGGTGTTGCAATGGAACCAGAAACAGCCGAGGATCTCCATCATGAAGTCTTCGCTCATGCCGTCGGCGATGGATTTTTGATAATAGGGATAGAGATACTGGTCGATCCGGCCGAAGGAGACGCCCGGGCCGGGGTATTTTTCGTCGGACATGACCAGCATGTGCGTCAGCCACAGCGACTGCACCGCCTCATAGAAATTCTCCGCGCCGTTCCACGGCACCTTCGCGGTGTTCGCCGCCATGACGAGCAACTCTTCTTTGCGCTTCGGGTCGGTACATTTTTCCGCCTGCGCTTTACAGAACGCGGAATACTTCTCCGCCAGTTCCTTCGGCATGGTGCAGGCGATCATCATCGCGCGCAGCTGGGCGCCCTTGTCTCCGTCCTTGTCGCTTTGCGCCAGCGCGTCGTAAAGGCCTTTCAGGTATTCATATTCCGCTTTGAAGCCCTTGTCGATGATCTTTTTGTAATCAGGGATCAGGTGGCCGCTTGTGGCGCCGCTGTTGCCGTAGCCGTGGTTAAACAGCCACAGCATGCTTTTTCTCGCTTCCAGCACCAGCTTGTCGCGCTCCTTTTGCTGCGCTTCGGTCAGGCACATGGAATACATCATGTTGAACCGCGCACCGCAAAGCAGATCGCCGGGCAGGATCTCCATCGGGAGATAGTCTACCACGCACTTCTTGGTGAATTCCGCCTTGCGTTCCACCAGCGGCTTTTTCCAGAACGCGTCGTTCACCGGGACGACCTGCGAGATCTGTTTGAACGACTGGGTGAACGTCGGCAAAAAGGTGTAGGTTTCCGGAACGATGTAATAGGTCAGTTCGTCGAACTGCGTGTCCCACGGCGTTCCGGTCGTATAGGGGTTGTACTCGTTGTTCCATTTGCGCTTGGTACCCGCGAAATAATAGTCGCGCAGCCACTTGACGCGCGGGCTCAGATTGCCGGGCTTTTTGACTGCATTTTCATATTTTGCCGCCATGCTTTGACCTCCTTTAGCGTGCTTCCTTCAAAGCGTTTGGAAGATGATAATTGCTTTTTCTGATTCTATACGCTAGTTTTATTCTACATTTTTTCTGCTGCGCTTGTCAATTGGAAGAATAGATAAGAAAAGCGTTTGATTATTGATAAAACAGACAATTAGCACTGCAAAACAACGGCGGGGTTGTCCCCCGCCGTTGTTGTATGATCTGGTATTGCTTATTTCTTCAGTCCGAATGCCGCCAGGATGCTGTGGAAGAACTTAATCAGCCAACCGAACGCGCCGCCGTGTGTCTCGCCGCAGTATTTACAACGCTGACCGCCTCTGAGATCGGCGCCGCAGTCTTTGCAGTAGCCGCTGCCGTTATCGGTATGGCTCTTCTTTTCCAATGTCCGTGTTTCCTTGTGGCTGCCGTCGCGGCCGCAGACACGCTGCTGCACGCCGGTCTCGGTACAGGTCGGTTCTTTGACGGTCGTCCAGCCGCCCCAGGCGTGGCCGAGGGCTGCGACCGCTTCGGTCTTCGTGTCGCCGCAGACGGTGCAGGTGTAGGTCTTGACGCCCGCCGCCGTGCAGGTCGGCTGTGTGGTCACGGCGCCGCCGTTCCACTTGTGGGCGGTTTTGCCGATCACGGTCTGCGCCTGGATCACGTCGCCGCAGACGCTGCAGACAACGCCGTCGGTCAGACCGGTTTCCTTGCAGGTGGCCACTTTGCCGGGTACGGTCTTCGGCGTATGCGGCAGTTTTTCGATCGTCTGTGTTTCCAGCACTTTGTGGCAGACGGTGCACTCGATGTGTTTGCTGCCTTCGACTTTGCAGGTCGCGTTGCTGTCAATGATCCAGTCGGAATCCACGTGCCGCAGCGCGGTGCCTTCCGCTTCAAAGGTGTGGCTGTCGTTCTTTTCCACGGCACCGCAATCCTTGCAGGAATAGTAGTACACCGCGTTCCGCGCGCAGGCGGCGGCCGATTTCAGCGCCGCGTCTTTGATTGTCGCGGCGG
>JAFYDS010000115.1 GCA_017544665.1 Clostridia bacterium
GGTGATTGTATCGATCGTCAGCGGGCTTTCGCCAAAGTGGGTCGACAGACGGACGCGGATCTTGTCGCCCGACGCGGTCGGCGTGATCACGGTACGCGCCGTAAGCTGTCCGACAAACGCGGTGATGTTGTCGTAACCCTTGAGGGAAATGTTGGTGGAGCCTGTGCCCCATGCCGTGATCCACTTGCCGTTATCGTCCGCGGCGGCGCCGGAGAAGGCGCAGACCGCCAGAACCGCGATAACAAAGACCAGTGTGATCAGGACCCGTTTCAAAGCGTTTTTCATGCGAGAGACTTCCTTTCGTTCCTTCAGAAATGTTCTTTCCGTTTATTATATCATAGATTCCGCGTTTCCGCAATGGAAAAAAGCGGAACAGTTTCCAGCGTTTTCGCCGTGTTCGTCAGCGGCGCGGCGGCTTGCCGCCTTCCACGCGGCGCAGCTGCGGCTTCTTCGCTTTTCTGTATTTCACAATCATCATCACGACGTACAGCAGCAGCACGACCAGCAGCGCCAGTTCCAAAAGGATGAACGGCGTAGAGGAAAGCACGCGCCGCAGATTCGTCATAAACAGCCGGAACATCGACAGCCGCACATCGTTCGCCGCGACAAGGTTGATCGTCGTGATCTCCTGATCGCCGTAGATCACCTTCGCCTGACAGATCACGGTGCCCTTCTTGATCGGCGCGATCAGCTTTTCCGGCATCGTATCCGCAATCGGCTCGATCAGCACAGAGCCGCTCGACGCCTTGGAGGGCACCAGCGCGCTGGTCTCTTTTTCCGGGACAAGCCGCAGCGTATCGCCGTCGCGCGCCGCCGTCACATTGACGATCTGCGCGGTCTGGTTCTCCGTCGCGATCACGCGGTAGCGGATATTGTTATAGGACCAGGCGATCAGCTTTTTCGCGTCGGTCAGCGCTGTGTTTTCGTTCACGCCGTCACCGTCCACGTCCGAGAGTTTTCCCTTCATCACAACGCAGATATAGGCGTAGCCGTCCTGCTGGGTCGTCACCACGACGCATTCGCCCGCTTCGGTCGTCGAGGTCACTTTGCCGGCGTTGATGGAGCCGTGATAGTAATCGGTGTAAGCGGCAAGACGCATCTTGTTGTCGGCGGTGTAGGTGCGCTCGTTGTTGTGGTAGGTCTCCGGCATCGTGACGCTGGTCGCGGCAAGCGCCTGCGCAAACACGGGCTGCCTGTTCGCGTAACGGATCAGCGTCGCGACATCCTTCGCGCTCGTGTATTGTCCGTCGGCGTCGAAGCCGGTGATATTGACCACATGGGTATCGTTCATGCCGATCTTCTGCGCAACCTCGTTCATCGCCTGTACAAAGGCATCGGCCGAGCCGGACACGAAATAGGCGATCACGCTCGCGGCGTCGTTGGCGCTGTAAACGATCAGCGCTTCGAGCAGCTGACGGCGGGTGTAGCTTTCGTCGTCGCGCAGATTGACGGTACGCATGCCGTAGCTGTACTGGACCAGCGACAGTGCTTCGCTCGTCACGTCGACCTTTTCGTCGAGGTTGTCCCACTTTTCAATCGCGGCGACCGCCCCGAGCAGCTTGACAAACGCCGCCGGCGGCGTGTGCTTCGTCTCGTTCTTGCTGAACAGCTCGGTTTCGTCGTCCTGGCTGATCATATAATAAATGTCGCTGGCAAGCCCTTTTGTCGCCTCTTCCAACCCGTTGAAGTTCGCGAATGCCGCGAACGGAAATACCCCGAACAGCAACAGTACGGCGCAAAGCGCTGCGATCGACCGTTTCATTTTCATCCATCCTTTTTAAAAACGTTTGCATTCTGCGTCAAGATATGATAGAATAGGAAACAGAGTACAAACATCCAGTATAATTATGTTCATTATAGCAAGAATCGGAGAAAAAAGAAACCGTTTTCACGAAAAATTTTTATCTTATTAAAATATTTCTTCGAAATCGGAATTTTGCAACGGAAGGACGACGCACCATGATTTATGTGACCGGAGATATGCACGGACAGATCGCGCGGTTCGACGACCCCGCCCTGCGTAAGCTCAAGGAGCGCGACACGCTGCTCATCTGCGGCGACTTCGGCTTTTTATGGAACGGCAGCGCGGCGGAAATGAACACGCTCAAAAAGCTGTCTAAGAAAAAGTACAACATCTGCTTTGTGGACGGCACGCACGAAAACTTCGATATGCTCTCGCGCCTGAAGATCAAAAAGTGGAACGGCGGCAAGGTACACCAGATCGCGCCGAACATCTTTCATCTGATGCGCGGACAGGTGTTCAAGATCGAGGATCAGACCGTCTTCACCTTCGGCGGCGGCGAGAGCCCGGATATCGAGATCCGCTTCGAGATGAACAGCTGGTCCGACAAGGAGTTCCCGACGCGCGAAGAGCTGCTCGAGGGCGTCGAAAACCTCCAGAAGACCGACGGCAAGATCGACATCGTCGTCACCCACGAGCCGCCCGCGAAGATCAAGGACTTCCTGCTGCTGAACACGGGGCTCGACGCCCCGCTCACAGCAATCAACACGTACCGCGAGGACGTCGGCAAGACCTGCTCGTTCTCCCACTGGTACTTCGGCTCGCTGCACATGGACAAGTTCATCTCCGCCACGCACGTCAGCCTGTTCCAGAATGTGCTGGACGCGAAGACGGGAAAACCGGTGAAGTAACAGCTATCATAAAAAACGACGCCCTGCGTGTTGTGCGCAGGGCGTTGGTTCATTTTTCGAGGCGCTTCAGTTCCCCTTCCATCCGCTTCACGAGCGGGCGGAGGATGAAATCGACTTTGTTGCCGGAGAGGATGTAAGCGTAAACCTCGTGGTATAGACCGTAGAAGGCGGTCTTCTGATCGACCATCTTCGACACAGAGTACTTCTTTTTATAGGTCTCATACAGCCTGAAGCGGTCGCCGGTCAGGTTGCGCAGCTGAAACAGCTCATATTCCGCGTCCGCCCACTTGCTTTCGAGCGGGTCGATCACTGCGAGGTTTTGGAGCTTTTTGTCGCTGAGGATGTTCATCACGTTCATATCGCCGTGTATCAGCCGCGGCGTCTCCACCTTCTCACAGAAGATTTGGTCGAACGCGTCCCATCCCTGCTCCATAACGCGTACCACGCGCGGTTCCAGCTTTCCGTCGGCTGCAAGGCGCCGGGCACTTTCGAGGACGTCCGCCGCGAAGGGACGGTAGTAGTCGAGCCAGTCGTCATAGACGGCGTTGCCGATCAGGCCGAATTTGTCGTTCGTGCGCGCGTGCCAGTGGCGGATGAACGTCGTGACCTCGTCGGCGAACCGCGCCTTCGTCCGTTTCGGCAGCAGCAGCTTTCTCCAGTCGGTGAAGCAGTTGGTGCCGTTCATCTTTTCCATCCCGATGAAATCAAGAGGGATCTCCTGCGTTGCAAAGAAGGTGAAATACACCCGCGGCACCGGAACGAGCGAATCGGCGCCGAGCAAAGACAACTCGTCCGCCTCCCGCGCGCAAATGCCGGCTGTACGGCAGCCCTTCAGGATCACGGTGAACGGAGACACGTCGATCTCGGCGGCAAAGACATAGCCGAAGGAGCCGCCGCCGATATAGCGGAGCTTCTGCACGCCGCAGTCATACACCTGCTTTAACACGGCGGCTGCATACGTTTGGGCTTCACTCCGGCTGACAGCGCGTACCTCATATTGCTGCACGGGAGTTCCTCCTTTCGGGTGGTAGTTCCGGTTGAAAAAGTAGTTTTTCGGCGGTGATTTCGGGGAAAATGTCGACGTTTGGCCCCTTGGCCCTCAGAAATCGCGCACAGCGTCGAGGTGCCGTTTTCCTTGTGATTACTGGGCGCAGCCGCATTTTGTCCGTCGTTTACGCGGCCCCTTGGTCCCTCGAAAAATCACCCCAAAAAACGTGAAAGCGAAAATAGTGAAAAAAGCCAGAAACCCTTATGGTTACTGGCTTTTTTCATAACTGGTCGGAGTGACGGGACTTGAACCCATGGCCTCTTGGTCCCGAACCAAGCGCGATACCAAACTTCGCCACACCCCGATAGGGACGAAAGCTATTATAGCCGACGGCGCAGAAAAAATCAAGTCTTTTTCCAAACTTTTTTGAAAATCTTCAAATTTTGTCTCAAATGATTCTTTCGCTCTTTTTCTGCAAAAATAGACAAATCCGGCGCAAAAGTTCTTGCATTTGCCACGTCCTTTCTATATAATAATAGAAGAAATACAGGCGGCCGGACAACACCCTCGCGCGCACCGCGCCCGGAAACCGCGGCAGGAAATGTTTAGAAATCTGTCATGAATTCTTCATATTTTTCCGTTATGATTTTACGCATAGATGTTTATACAGAAAGGAAGACAACCGCATGATCCACCTACCGAAAAACCGTTTGCTCGCGCTTTTGCTGGCGGGCGTTATGCTGTTCTCCTGCGCAGGGTCCACGGCGGCGACAAACACGCAGCCGGAAGAAACGACCGCACAGACGACCGAGGCGCATCATCACACCTACGGCACCTGGGTAGTCCAGCGCAAGGCGACCAACCAAAAGAACGGTCTTCTGGTCCGCGTCTGCAGCGGCTGCGGCAAAAAGCAGACCAAGCGGATCGCCCGCATCCGTTCCGCCGCGGTCAAACACATCGAGGTGACCTACACCGGCAAGGCGATCACAAACAAGATCACCGTTCTGAACAAGGACGGCAAAACGCTCAAGGAAAACCGCGACTACACCGTCGCCTACAAGCATAATAAGAACGTCGGCGTCGCGACCATGGTGATCACCGGCATCGGCAAATATGACTGTACCTTTACGCGCTCCTACCGGATCCTTCCGCAGGGCACGCAGTTTACGCGGATCCTGCCGAGCGCAAAGAAGGTCGCGCTCCAGTGGACGCCGGTCACAAAACAGACGAGCGGCTATCTGGTCCAGTACGGCACGGACAAGACCTTCAAGGACAAGGCCAAGACCTACACCCGGAAGATCGCCGATCCCGCAACCGCTGCCGCGACGATCAAGGACCTGACGCAGAAGACGACCTACTACGTCCATATCCGTACCTACACGGTCGTGAAGGACCGCACCTTCCTTTCCGCCTGGAGCAAAACGCAGAAGTTCACCACGCCCAGCGCCACCCCCTATCGGATCGACGGGCAGCTACCCAAAACGGCGCGGGTCGAATCGTCCTATTTTGACGACGTGGTCTTTGTCGGCGATTCGATCAGCACGGGGCTGAGCTACTACGAAGCGGCGAACGACGTGCTCGGCAAGGCGCAGTTCCTCACCTCAGTCAGTCTGAGCGCCACGAACGCGCTTTGGGAGATCTCGGACAAATCGGTCCACCCGCGCTACAACGGGCAGAAGATGAAAGTCGAAGACGCGATTCCCCTCACCGGCGCGAAGAAGGTCTATATCATGCTCGGCATGAACGACATCGTCTCGCTCGGCGTCGATAAATCGGTCCGGAATTTCACCACGCTTTGCAACAAGATTTTGCAGAACGCGCCGTACGTACAGCTCTATGTGGAATCGGTCACGCCGCGGACCAATCAGGGCGCAAAGAGCGACAACGGCGTGCTCAACAACAAGAACATCACGCTTTACAACAAGAAGCTTTCCGCCCTCTGTCAGGAGCGCGGCTGGTACTTCGTCAACGTGGCGGAGGTCATGTTCGACAGCACAGGCTATTTCAACAAGAGCTACTGCAGCGACCCCAACGGCATGGGGATGCATTTCAACTACACCGGCTGCAAGGTCTGGGTCGATTATCTCTATACCCATACCGCCTGACTGTTCAAAAAAATTTGACCCTTTCCGCGGAAAATGCCGAAATATGTCTTGCTTTTGCCCGCGCGTGTCTATATAATAAAAAGGCACGAATGAAAGAAAGAGGAAGGAACGATTGCCCATGAAACACCGCCGCAGGATACTGCTTGCCGCAGCGCTCTGCGTGTTGTCGCTGCCGCTGTTTGCCGGTGCCGCGACCGCGCTGGAAGCTGAGCCGCTCCCCGCCGAGCCGGAAACCACACTCGTTTCGGAGGAACCGACCACACCGGTTGAAACCGAACCGACAACAGAGAAACCGACGACGCAGGAGCCGACGACCGAAGCGCCGACTGAGTCGCACAGCCACACCTTCGGCGACTGGGAGACGACAAAGCGCGCCACCGCGAAGAAGGACGGCGTACGTCAGCGTGTCTGCAGCGTATGCGGTGAAGCACAGAAAAAGACGCTTCCGCGCGTCAAATCGGCGAAGCTGCACAGCGCACAGCGCGTTTACACCGGCAAGAAGGTCAAGTTCCCCGGCGTCACAGTGAAAGACAGCGCCGGCAAAGTCCTAAAGAAGGGCAAGGATTACACCGTTCGCACCAAGAACGACAAAAACGTCGGCGTCGCGTCTGTCATCCTTACCGGCAAAGGCAATTACAAGTTCACGATCGTCCGCAACTTCCGGATCATTCCGCAGCGCACGAAGGTCACCAAGGTCATTCCCAGCCTCACGAAAGCGACGGTGAAATGGAATCCGGTCAAGCAAAGCAGCGGCTATCAGATCCGGCTCGCGCTGGACCCGGACTTCACCCGCGGCGTCAGCGTCCGCAAGGTCAAGGACGGCAAAGCGTCATCCGCCGCGCTCACCGGTCTGAAGGAAAAGACGACCTATTACGTGATGGTCCGCGCCTTCACGACAGTGAAAAAGAAAACGCTTGTCGCGCAATGGTCCAAGGCGGTCAAGTTCACCACCCCGACCGCCGCGCCGCACGCAATCGACGGACAGTTGCCGAAAACGGCGCGCGTCTCCGCCTCTTATTTCGACGACGCCGTGTTCATCGGCGATTCCGTCAGCCTCGGGCTCAGCTACTATGAAGCAGCGGCGGATGTGCTGGGCAGCGCACAGTTTTTGACCGCGGGCTCGCTCGGCTCAGGCAACGCGCTGCAGCCGGTCAGTGAGAAATCGGTTCACCCGCGCTATAACGGACAGAAGATGAAGGTTGAAAAAGCGGTCGCCGACTGCGGCGCGAAGAAAGTCTATATCATGCTAGGCATGAACGACATAGGCGCCTAAGGCGTTGAAAAGTCGGCGGCGAACTTCCGCACGCTTTGCAAAAGGATTCTTGCGGAATCGCCCTTCGTCAAGATCTATGTGGAGTCTGTCACGCCCCGCGTCAACCAGGGCAGCAAGGCGGACAACGTCAAGCTCAACAACAAAAACATCACCAGGTACAACGAGCTGCTCGCGAAGATCTGCGTCGAGGAGGACTGGTATTTCGTCAATGTGGCGGAAACCATGTTCGACAGCAGCGGCTATCTCAAACGCGCTTACTGCAGCGACCCGAACGGCATGGGCATGCACTTTGCGCCGGCAGGCTGCAAGGTCTGGGTCGATTATCTTTACACGCATACCGCTTAACGGAGGAACCCTGTCATGAAAAAAAGAATCATTGCTCTTGCGCTGCTCGTTTGCCTGACGCTGACGTTTGCCGCCTGTCAAAAGCACAACGCCCCGAACAATCCGGACATTCCGAAGACCGGAGCGCCTGTCACGACCGAAGCGCCGGCGTCGACCGCGGAACCCACGACAACGGCTGCGCCGGCGACGACAACGAAACCGACCACCACTGCCGCGCCGACCACGACGACGAAGCCGACGACGACCGAGGCGCCGACGACTACGACAACGAAACCGACGACGACGGCTGCGCCGACGACCACTACGACGAAGCCGACGACGACCGCGAAACCGACCACGACCGCAGCGCCGACGACCACAACGACCGAGGCGCCGAAGAAAGTCGATCTCTCGTCGCTCAGCAACCGCATGATCTCTCAGGTGGGCGTCGAAGGCGCCATGCCGCTCTCGAAGGAACGCCTGACCGATCTGTACGGGATCGCGCAGAGCGACATCGCCTCCGCCGGCTGCTTCATCACGATGAACGGCTCTTTCCCCGAAGAAGCGATCATGATTGAAGCGAAGGACAGCGGCGCAAAAAGCCGGATCGTCTCCGCGCTCAACACAAGGCTTTCCGACGTGCTGGTGCAGGCGGAAAACTACGACGCAGAAAACTACGCCCTCGCAAAGCAGTGCAAGGTGATCTCGAACGGCAACTATGTCGCCTTGTTCGTCTCTCCGCAGCACGCGGCGATGGAATCCATGTTCAACAGCGCGGTAAAATAATCGCGTCGAATCCCGGGGATGCAGCTTCGGTTGCGTCCCCCGCTTTTTAAGGAGGGAAAAACTTGGTTTTTTCCAGTCTTCCATTTTTGTTTTTCTTTTTCCCGGCGACGCTGATCTGTTATTATGCCGTGCCGAACAAAGCGAAAAACGCCGTTTTGCTGCTGTTCAGCCTGTTGTTCTATGGCTACGGCGAACCGGTCTATATTCTGTTGATGGTCGGCTCCATCCTGCTCAACTATACGGCGGGACGGCTGCTCGGCGCGTTTGACGAAAGCGAAAAAAAGCGCAAAGCCGTTCTGGTGCTCTGCGTGATCGCCAATCTGCTGCTGCTCGGCTTCTTCAAATATGCGTCGCTCTTCGTTTCGACCGTCAAGCTGCTGCCGGTCTTTTCGTTTTTGCCGGACCCGCAGATCGCGCTGCCGATCGGCATCTCGTTCTATACGTTCCAGAGCATGTCCTATGTGATCGACACCTACCGCCGCAACTGCGCGCCGCAAAAAAACCTCATCACCTTCGGTACCTATGTCGCGCTGTTCCCGCAGCTGATCGCGGGACCGATCGTGCGGTATGTCGATGTGGAAACACAGCTGCAGCACCGCACCCACTCTCTGGTTTTGTTCACGAACGGCGTGCGGCTGTTTTTGTTCGGGCTTTGCAAAAAAGTCCTGCTCGCGAACGCCCTCGGCAGCATCTGGGACCAGTGCAAGGCGGAAGCCGGCGTCAACCCGACGCTGACCGCGTGGGTCGGCATCCTCGCGTTCACATTCCAGATCTTCTTTGATTTTTCGGGCTACTCCGATATGGCGGTCGGGCTCGGCAAGATGTTTGGCTTCGAATTCGTCCGCAACTTCAACTACCCCTACACGGCAGACAGCATCACCGATTTCTGGCGCAGATGGCACATCTCGCTCGGCACCTGGTTCCGCGAATATGTCTATATTCCCCTTGGCGGCAACCGGCGCGGCAAGGCGCGGCAGTGTCTCAACATCTTCATCGTCTGGGGCCTGACCGGCATCTGGCACGGCGCAAGCTGGAACTTTTTGCTGTGGGGCCTTTACTTCGGTGTGCTGCTGACAATTGAAAAATTCGGGCTGCTGCAGCGGCTGCAGAAAGCGCCGCGCGTGCTCGCCCATCTTTATACGCTGTTCTTCGTCGTGCTCGGCTGGGTGCTGTTCGACTTCACCCACCTGCGGGACATGGGCGCGTATTTCGCGAATCTCTTCACGCCGCAGAACGGTCTGCTGACGTCCGACGGGCTGGCGCTGCTCATCAGTCACCTGCCGCTGTTTGTATGCGCGGTGGTATTCAGCGCCCCGACGGCGCGCAAAGCGTTCGAAAGATGGAAGTCCCATCGCGTTTACCGCGTGCTCGAGCCGGTGCTCGGGGTGGCGGCGCTGGTGCTTTGTATCGCGTCGCTCGTCAGTTCGACCTATAACCCGTTTTTGTACTTTCGGTTTTAAGGAGGAGATGACAGATGAAGACCAAGTATTCAGGCTTTGCGCTCCCCCTTTGCTTTCTTTTGCTGCTTGCGGTTTTGACGGTCGCGTTCTTCGCGCTGCCGAAGAAGAGCTACGCCGAAAACGAAAAGCGGATCCTCAGCGACCCGCCCGCGTTCTCGTGGCAGTCGCTGCTGGACGGCACCCTGACCGAACAGGCGCAGACTTATATTGCGGACCATTTTCCGCTGCGTGAGGCGTTCGTCGGGCTGCACGCCTACTGGGAACAGCTGATGCTCCAAAACGGCGACAGCGGCGTTTACCGCGGCAAGGACGGCTATCTCTTCGCGACGCAGCCGAAGCTTGATCTCGACAAGCTGGAAAAGAACATCAGCGCGATCCACGCTTTCGCTGACCGCAGCGGACTGAAAACGACATGGATGATCGTCCCCTGCGCGGGATATATGCTTGAAGACGAGATGCCGCCCGTACACGCGTCCTACCATGATGGCGACGTGATCGAAAGAGCGAAAACGCTCTGCGCCAAAGACACTTTCATCGACGCCCGCTCGGCGCTGACGAACGACAGCGATGCGCAGCTGTATTACAGGACCGACCACCATCTGACGAGCGCGGGCGCGAAGGCGCTGTATGACGCCTACTGTATCGAAAAGAAGCTTTCCGGTCACAAATTCATGCTGACGACCGAAAACAACGGCTTTTACGGGACGGCGTATTCCAAAAGCGGGCTCTGGCTGACGAAGCCTGACACGCTCGAGATCTATGCCGAGCCGGACGGCGATTATACCGTTACGATCACTGAGGGGACGAACGAAACGAACTACGGTTCGCTCTATTTTCCGTCGCACCTTATCGAGAAGGATCAGTACCCCGTGTTCCTTGACGGCAACCACGCGCTGGTCAGGATCCAGAACAACCGCTGCCAGAACGGCAAAAAGCTGCTGATCCTCAAAGACTCGTTTGCCCACTGCTTTGCGACGTTCCTCGCCGCGGAGTATGAAACGATCTACATGGTCGATCTGCGCTATCACCGTTCACCCGTGGAAGAGATTCTGCAAAAAGAAGGCATCCGCGAGATGCTCGTGCTCTACGGCGCGGAAAATCTCGCGAATTCCACCGATATTGCTTGGCTGTCGCTGCTGTAAGCGGCAACGCCAGTTTCAGGAGGATGCTCTTATGGATTACAACGTACTGATCGCGGGCGCGGTCGGCGACGGGATCGCCGACGACACCGCCGCACTGCAGCACGCGCTGGACGTCTGCCATGACAACGGCGGCGGGCGCGTGATCCTGCCCGGCGGCCACACCTTCTTGAGTCGCTCGCTCTTCTTGCGTCCGAATGTAGATCTGCATCTGCAGCGCGGCGCGACGCTCAGGGCGACGGGAGACCTCGACGGCTATTTTCGCCCGAACGAACAGATCAACGACCCGAAGACGGCACTGATCGGCAACCCCGTCACCGGCAAGCCGAGTTTCGTCTTTCTCTACGGCTTTGAGGCGCACGGCTGCGCAGTCTCGGGCGACGGCACGATCGACTGCAACGGGCACGCCTTTGTCAAACGCAAGGACCGCTACTATGTGACCGGCGACTTCTATCCCCGCCCGACGGCGATCTACGTTGAGCACAGCAACCATATCACGTTCCGCGACTTCACTGTGAAGGACGCGCCGTTCTGGACACTCCATCCGGCGGGCTGCGACGACGTTCTGATCGACCGCATCCGGATCCTCAACGATCTCGACGTCGCGAACTCCGACGGGATCGATCCCGACCACTGCTCCAACGTCCGGATCCTCGGCTGCCATATCGAATGCGCCGACGACTGTATCTGTCTCAAAACGAGCAAGGGCAACGCGGAATACGGCCCCTGCGAAAACATCATCATTCAGGGCTGCACCCTGATTTCGACGTCGGCAGCGGTCAAAATCGGCACCGAGGGCGTCGGCGACTTCCGCAACGTACTCGTTTCAGACTGTATCATCAGCCGCTCCAACCGCGCGCTGTCGATCCAGATTCGCGACGGTGGCAACGTTGAAAACGTCAGCTATCAGAACATCATAATTGAAACGCGGCGCTTCTGCCCCGACTGGTGGGGCACGGCGGAACCGATCGTCCTGACGACCTTTGACCGCGACGAAAACACAAAGAGCGGCAGCATCCGCAATATCCGCTTTTTCAACGTTTCGGCGACCGGCGAAAACGGCATCCTGATCCACGGCAACGAACAGAACCCAATCGAGAATGTCA
>JAFYDS010000116.1 GCA_017544665.1 Clostridia bacterium
GGAATGTCGCGCGCTGCCCACAAAGGAGGCAGCATTGATTGACGACCATCTCTCTGTGTGTTAAAATATGTATGTTCCTCAGGAAGGGAACGAAATGTGTCATCGGCAACAAAAAGGCCCCCGTGCGACCGGGGGCCACTTTTTTACTCAGCGCTGTCACAGCGCGGAAGGCTCTGTTGTCGCGTGCTTATCTGTCGAGCCGTTTGCTGACATAATTTGCGACTACGCCAGCTATGACAGAAAGCAGGAAGGAAACGATATAACGTGCCACCGACAACACCCCCTTTCTCGTCGCAGATTTGAGGGGTGCGACAACATAAGCAGTATATCACAAGCAAGCCCCTGCGAACCATTCAAGTGTTCGCAGGGGTTTGCTGATTTTGCTCCGGATTTTACGCTATCGGCTGTTTGACTGTGATGACGCGGTCCATGAAAATGCGGCCGGTCTCGTTCCCTTCGGCGTCAAGCTCGACGAGGTAGAGGGCGTCATAGGTAAATCCGAACTCGTCGGCGTAAAAGCCGTCGGCGTGGCGGACGAGAAGGCGGTCCTGTTCGTCCGCAAACGTGTAGATCTGCTGTCCCTTGCAGCTGAGCACGGAGCAGACGGCGCGCGAGAGGCGGGCAAGCTGGTTGAGGTTGAAGCGGACATTGTGTTCTGATTTGACGACGATCATCGGTTCTGCTCCTTTCACTGCTGCTCCGACGGAACGCGCGAAAACGCCATCGCCGCGGCGGCCGAACAGTCATCCAGGATCTGCCGGTCCGCTTCGGTGGGGCGGCCTTCGGCAACTCGGCGCAGAAACTCGCCGGCCATGTCGTGCGGAAGCGACCAGATGTCGTCTGGGATCTCGATTCGCGCGCCTGCGGCCGGAGTCCACAGCACGGTCACGTGGGAGCTGTCGGGAAACGTTTTGCAGAACGCGGCGTTGAACTGGCTTGCTTTGGACATGCGTTTTTCCTCGCTTTCGCTTTTTTCGGCCTCTATTGTACCGTTTTCGCCTCAAAAAATCACCCTGAACTTTTCCGCGCGGCTGGAAGCGTCTCTCTTTTCATGATAAACTTGTCGCACATTCCAAGAAAGGGAGGCGCCCCGAATGGAAGCGGTTGAATTCCGCGAGATGGAGCTGATCCTCGCGGTGAGCGAAGAGCGCAGCTTCACACGCGCGGCGGAAAAGAACTACATCTCGCAGCCGGCGTTGAGCAAGATCGTCCGACGCGTGGAAAAGAATCTCGGCGCAGCCGTGTTCGATCGCGGCTCGTCGCCGCTGCGCGTGACGCATGAGGGCGAGCGTTTTCTCGGATTCTTCCGGCAGATGCAGGCGCTGCGGCACGATCTGGAAAACTATTGCGGAGAACTCCGCCGCCGCGGCAAAAACAGCCTGACGGTGGGCGCCCCGGCGTTTTTCTGCGCCTACGTGTTGCCGCCGCTTTTGTCGGCGTTTCGGGCCGAACGTTCCGACTTTGCGGTCAAGCTGATCGAAACGAGCGACGCTGAGCTGCGTGAGTTGCTTTGCGCCGGCGTGATCGACGCGGGACTGACGGTGGAAGAAGCTCTGCCGACGGAGCTGGATTCGTTCGTGCTGAAAACCGAATCGATCGTGCTGGCCGTGCCGCGCGGCAATCCCGTCAACGAAAAACTGCGCGGCATGGAGCTGAGCGAAGACGCGCTGCTTTCCGGCGATCCCGATCTGATCGACGCGCCGCGCGTGTCGATGAAGGAATTCGCAAACGAGCGTTTTCTCTTTCTCAAAGAGGGCAACGACATCCGCTCGCGCGGCCTGCGCATCTGCCGCGACGCCGGTTTTGAACCGCAGATCGTGATGGAGCTGGCGCAGCTGCTGACGGCCTATCACCTGGCCGAATCGGGTCTGGGCGTCACGTTCGCCCGCGCGTCGATCCCCTATTACGCAGGCATTTCGCCCGATCTCTGCCTGTACGCGATCGACCATCCCGACACGCACCGACAGATCCGTGCCGTCTTCAGCGGCAAGTCGCACTCGTCTGCGCTCTCCGCGTTCGCCGACTTTCTCGAAAAGCGAGCATCCTTTTAATACACCCGTCATGCCTTCACGGGCACGATGTTATGAACGAGCGGCTATTTGATTTTTTCTCGTTTGCGGGTACAATACGGTTCAGGCAATCCAGTTCCATCTTTCACAATCCCATGAAAGGCGGTCTTTCACATGAATATCGTTGAAAAGTTTGACATGCTCGGCA
>JAFYDS010000117.1 GCA_017544665.1 Clostridia bacterium
TGTTTATGCCCTACACGATGGCGAAGGACCACCGCACGGGCTACGAAGTCGGCAATATCAACGCCGTAATGGACGGAGACATCGACGGTTTCATCAACGCCTATCTCAAAAAGCAATCGCTCGACGCGCTCGGCGAGCAGTCATAACCAATCAACCGCTGCGTTTTGTCAGCGGTTTTTCTTGTAAGAGGTGACCCCTATGAATAAGCAACTCTTTTTCCGCGCCGTTACGAAGTTCCTCGGCGGTTTCCTTATGCTCGCGCTGCTGGTGTTTCTTCCGGCGTGGACGCTGCGATACTGGCAGGGCTGGCTGCTTCTCGCGATCCTGTTCGTCCCGATGCTCGTCGTCGGTGCGGTGCTGATGAAAAGATCGCCCGCGCTGCTCGAAAAGCGGCTGAACGCGAAGGAGGAACAAAGCGAACAAAAGGCGGTGCTCGCGCTCAGCGGGGTGATGTTTCTCGCGGCGTTTGTGCTCGCGGGGCTGAACTATCATTTCGGGTGGTTCGTTTTGCCCGCATGGGTCAGTATTGCGGCGGCGGTCGTTTTCCTTGGCGGCTATGCGCTCTACGCAGAGGTGATGCGTGAAAACGCCTATCTTTCGCGCACGGTGGAGGTGCAGGAGGACCAGAAGGTGATCGACACGGGGCTCTACGGCGTTGTGCGCCACCCGATGTATCTTTCGACGCTGCTGCTGTTTTTGTCGATGCCGCTCGTGCTCGGCTCGCTGTTTTCCTTCGGCGTCATGCTTTTCTATATTCCGCTGATCGCGAAGCGGATCAAAAACGAAGAACAGGTGCTGCTCGAGGGCTTGCCGGGCTACGCGGACTATCGAAAGAAGGTCAAATACAAGGTGATCCCGTTTCTGTGGTGAGGGCGCTTTTCTTGTGAGGTTGCACGAAAACAACGGGTGGCATATATTCCCTTTATCGGAAATTCACAAAAGCGTGATTTACACTTGAATTTTGTCTGATTTTGGTATAAAATAGACAATAGAACCATTGAAATAACCGTTTTCTTTCGATAGATTTTGGAGGAGTTGTATGAATTATTCCCTGACTAAGAAGCAAGCAAAGGATCTGATCTCCGGCAAGCTGTCGCACTTTTTCGGCGTCAGCACCGAGGACGCGACCGACGAGCAGTACTACCGCGCGGTGGCGCTGATCGTCAAGGATCTGATGCATGAGGGCGTCCGCGAACGCCGCAGAAAAGCCGACGCGGCGCAGGCGAAGCGCGTCTATTATCTGAGCATGGAGTTCCTGATGGGCCGCTCGCTCAAAAACAACCTGTATAATCTCAATCTCACGAAGACGTTCCAGTCCGCGCTGAAGGATTTCGGCGTCAGTCTCGAAAAGCTCTATGACTGCGAACCGGACGCGGGTCTCGGCAACGGCGGTCTCGGCCGTCTCGCCGCGTGCTACCTCGACGGTCTTGCGACGCAGGGCTATTCCTCGATGGGCTACACGATTTTGTATGAAGCCGGTATCTTCAAGCAAAAGCTGGTCGATGGCTGGCAGACCGAGATGCCCGACTTCTGGCTGCCCGGCGGCGAAGTCTGGCTGACCCCGCGCGAGCAGGAAACCGTCACCGTCTCCTTCGGCGGTACGGTCGAGGACATCTGGGACGCGCACTATCACTCTGTGGAGGTCCACGGCGACACGAAGATCCAGGCGGTGCCGTACGACATGTTCGTCAGCGGCAAGAACGGCAAGGGCTACAGCATTTTGCGCCTTTGGAAATCGAAGGCGCCCGTCCTTGACATGAGCCTGTTCGATCAGGGCAAATATATGAAGGCGATCGAAGAGGCGGCGATGGCGGAGGTCATCAGCAAGGTCCTCTATCCCTCCGACAACCACCCCGAGGGCAAGAGTCTGCGTCTCAAGCAGCAGTACTTCCTCGTTTCCGCCTCCATCCAGGACATCGTTCAGCGCCATCTGCGCCACTACGCGACGCTCGAAAACTTTGCCGAAAAGAACGCGATCCACATCAACGACACCCACCCGACGCTCTCGATTCCGGAGCTGATGCGCATCCTGCTCGACGAATGCGGCTACGGTTGGGACGACGCGTGGAAACTCGTGACGCAGGCGACGGCATATACCAACCACACCGTGATGAAGGAAGCGCTCGAATGCTGGCCGGAATCGCTGATGCAGATGCTCGTGCCGCGGATCTATCAGATCATCAAAGAGATCGACAA
>JAFYDS010000118.1 GCA_017544665.1 Clostridia bacterium
CAGTCAGGGCAGAAAAGAGGAAAAGAGGCGAGAGTATGAATATTGCGCTTTGCGACGACGAAGTCTATGAGACCGAGCATCTTTGCGCGCTGATCGAAGCGTACGCGGTCCGGAAGGACTACGACATCCGCTGCACCAAGTTCAACAAGGGCAGCGAGCTTTTGAAGGCGCCGAGATTCGATCTGTATTTTCTCGACTACAAGATGGACGAGATGAACGGCGTCGAGGTGGCGACGGCCCTCAAGGAAAAGTACCCCCGGGGTGTGACGATCTGCTACCTGACCAACTACGAAAGCGCGGCGGGGGAGGTCATCAACCACCAGATCTACGCCGACGGCTTTTTGAAAAAGCCCGTGGATCCCGCGCAGCTGTATGAAAAGATCGACCGGTTCTATCTTGCGTCGTCCACGAACCGCCTGCTGCTCAAAAAAGGTACGCAGCAGCACGCCGTCTATACCCAGGAGCTGCTCTATATCGAGGCGGACGGAAAGCGGTCACTGCTGCACATGCAGGACGGCGTACAGGAGTTCAACTATATGATCTCCGACATGGATAAGATGCTGATGCAAAGCGCGAGCTTTATTCGTATTCACCGCTCGTTTCTGGTCAACATGGCGTTCGTGGCGTCGTTCGACGCGAAAAACGTGACGCTCAAGGACGGCACGGTCCTGCCGCTCAAGAACAAAAACTTCCGCGCGGTGTACCGGGATTTCCTCTTTCAGTTCAACGCTTAAAGAGGAGGTGAGGGTATGACTGCAATTGCTTTGGGAATCGGGAATTCCCCCGTTGTCTATGTGGTGCTTTCGGCGCTCAACATGTTGCTGCTGGTTGCGGGCGTCGTCGCCGGTACGGGCGCGCTGTTCCGCGTCTGGCCGCGCAAGCATTGGTATCTGTACGCGATTGCCGGCCTGCTGGCGCTCTTTTGCGGCGGGCTGCGGCCGTTTGCGTTCGCGTCCTCTCTGGAAAACGTCCAGATGTGGAACGTGCTGACGACGCTGCTGCCGTATCTTTGCGCGCTGCTGCTCTACCCGATCAAGGCGGCGTGGAAGGCGATGCTCGTGTGTCTCGGCTATGAGTTCGTCGCCGCCGTCAAATACGTGGTGATGCTGCTGTTCTTCCAATACGACAACGACGACGTCAATGACCCGCTGGAGCTGGCGGTGGAGCTGCTGCTGAATGTGGCGGTGCTGCTGATTTTGCTGTACCTCGCGCAGCGCTTTGCTTCGCGCGGCGAGGCGTTCTCCGCGACGCGGTCGGGAATCACGCTCTATCTGCTGATCGTGGCGACCGTCGTGGTGCTCAGCGCGTCGATGTCCCTGCTCGGCTCCGCCTATACCGAAGAGGACCACGCCCAGTTCGCATTCACGCTGCTGAACATTCCGCTCTTCGCGGCGACGGCGACCTACGCGGCGCTCAGCGTTTCCAAAAGCCGCCAGCAGGAGAAAGCCTACAAGGAGCAGCTGACCCAGCAGATCAAACACTACGAAATGATGGAGCAGATGAACGAGGACCTGCGCGAGTTCCGCCACGATCTGCCCAAGCTGCTGCGCCCGTTCGCGGCGTATGTGGAAAACGAAGACACCGAATCGGCGAAAGAGATCGCCCAGAAGCTGACCGGCTTTGCGTCGTCGATCGATACGCGCTTCAACACTGGCAACTACCGGCTCGACACGGTGCTGTTCTGTCAGCAGCAGATCGCGCAAAAAGACACTATCACAATCAACTACGTCTTCGGGAGCATCTTCCCGGCTGATGGGATCGACCCCGACGACCTCTACGTGATCTTCCCCAACGCGCTCGACAACGCAATCGAGGCCTGCCGCAAGGTGGACGGTCCGCGGGAGATCACAATCACGTCGAAGATCGTCGGCAACGAGGTGCTCGTGACGATCTCGAACCCCGTCGCGGAACGGGTGGAGACGAGAAACGGCGTTCCGCTGACAAAGAAACAGGATAAAAAACGCCACGGTTACGGCTTCCGCAGTATCAAGAAAGCCGCCGCGAAATACGGAAACGACAACCTCGATTTCCGGGTGGAAAACGGCGTCTTCACGCTGCGGTTCAACCTGACGTTTCAACACGAATAAACAGCAAAGTATTGATTGGAGGAGACAAAGCCATGAAACTTATGAAAAAAGCACTGGCCGTTCTGCTGGCGCTCTTGATGCTGCTGCCGTTCGGCACCGTTTCGTTCGCGGCAGGAGAGGAGCCTGAAATCGTCGCGAGCGGTGACTGCGGCGCGCAGGGAGACAACCTGACCTGGACGTTGTCGACCGATGGCATACTGACCATCAGCGGAAGGGGAGAAATGAAAAACTACAGCCACATACAGCCGGATTTAGCGCCCTGGTATAAGAGCACGATCATAAATACCGATTATCCGGATGTTGTGAAGGTCGTTGTGGAAGAAAACGTGACCAGCATCGGCGATTTTGCCTTCTATTGGCTTGGACAGCTTTCTGAAGTCTCACTGCCGTCAACGGTGACACATTTAGGAGAAAAATGCTTTTTTTGTTGCGAAAGTCTTGAAACACTGGAGTTGCCTGCCGGTTTGACTAAGATCGATGCCCGTGCTTTCTGCGAGGCGAGAGGCCTGACGCATATCACGATTCCGGAAGGTGTCTCGGTTATTGAAAAATCTGCGTTTGACTTCTGCACCAGCCTGACGTCAATCACGCTGCCGGACAGCCTGACTACAATCGGAGATTATGCGTTCAGAGGAACGGCACTGACAACCTTCCATGTCTCAGCGGGACTGGAAACGCTTGGTTTTCGGGCACTGCCGAACAGACTGGTCACGGCCTATACGGCAGACGAAAACAACCCGAATTATGTGGCCGACGAAGCCGGCTGTCTGTATACCAAGGATATGCAGACGCTGATTTATTACCCAATTGCCAACACCCGCACCGGATTTACGGTGCCGGCCGGTGTCAAGACGATTGCCGCCTACGCCTTTTCCTGTGCGAATCATCTCGAAACAGTCAATCTGCCGGACACCCTTGAAACAATCGAAGCAAGAGCCTTTAGCTATTGCCAGTCACTGCCCGACATAGAACTACCCGCGGTTAAAACAATCGGTAATAAAGCATTTCTCAGCTGCATTAGACTGGAAGAGATCACCTTAACGCCCGCTTTGACCAGCATTTCAGAGGGCGCATTCTCCGGCTGTGAAGCGCTGACGGACGTCTATTATCTCGGCACCGCAGCGCAATGGAACGCTATGGCAGTTGACACAACCTCGAATGATTATTTTCTCAGAGCAACCGTTTATTTCCATCAGGACGGGCATCATGTGTTTACGGAAGAGCTCGTGACCGAGCCGACAGCAGAAAACGAAGGGCTGAAACGCTATTCCTGTACGCTGTGTCCCTACAGCTACACGGAAACGCTGCCTGCCTGTGCGCACGTCTGGAACAGCGTTTACACCGTCTATCCGACCGAAACGACGCCCGGTGAGATCGTTTATACCTGCGCCCTGTGCGGGCAGGAAAACCGGGTCGAATTGCCCGTGGCGCTGACTGTCGTCGAGAGAGGCGACTGCGGCGCGGAAGGCAGCGATGTGCAATATGTGCTTTACAGCGACGGCACAATGGTTATCAGCGGCGACGGCGCGATCAAAGAAAAGGCGTTTGAAAACAGAGAAGATATCACCGCGCTGTGGGTGATGGACGGCGTGACCGAAATCTGGAAATCCGCGTTCGAGGATTGTCATTCCTTGCAGTCGATCTCTTTAGCGGACACCGTGAAAACGGTTGACGATTTTGCGTTTTTAGACTGTAATGGGGTCTCGGCCATTGATTACGGAAACGGACTGGAATCCATCGGAGAGGATTCGTTCCGGTCAACTCCGACCAAAGCTCCCATCATTTTACCGAACAGTCTCAAGACGATTGGACTCCAAGCGTTTGAATACACAGAATTCAACACGGTCGTGTTCGGCACCGGTCTGGAGTATGCCGCCTCCGGCGCCCTCTATTGCACCTGTGTGACCCGTGTGGCGTTCCTGAACGGCAACACGGTGATCGGCGAAAACAATCAGGGCGATCTGACCTGGATGAATGCGGGTTACGGGCCCACGATCTACAGCTACGCCGGCGGCACTGTGGAAGAAAACGCGATTCTGACCGACCGTAATTTTGTCGATCTTACAGCCATTGAAGAAACCGATCACAATTGGAGCGACGGCACAGTTACCAAGCTGCCGACCTGCACGGAACCGGGCGTGAAGACCTATGTCTGCCTGAACAACCCGACCCATACCTATACCGAAGAGATTCCGATGGCCCCGCACAAGTGGGTCCTTGAATCCAATACGGAACCGACCTGCGACACCGCAGGCAGCCGCGTGTATTCCTGCGCGCTTTGCGACGCGACCCACACCGAAACGCTTCCCGCCACGGGCGAACACAGCTATGACGGCGGCGTCATCACCGTCTATCCGACCGAGACGACAGATGGCGAAATTCGCTATACCTGCACGGAATGCGGCGACACCTATACCGACACCGTCCCCGCAACGCCCTATCAGGACTGGCTGTACACGGAATCCTATCCGACCGGAAACGGTCAGATCGGCGAGCATGTCTATTACACGACATATTATGACGGTCATGTTTCTATTTATGGCGAAGGAGAAACCTATCCGACCTCGCATTATGTGCCCTATGACTATTACTATCGTCCGATCGGTGGCAATCCGACTTCCATCGAAGTGCATGAAGGCGTGACCGGATTGATGTGCAAGGGCATGTTCTGCAACTATCCGCAGTTGGAATATGTGAAGCTTCCGGCAAGCTTGACCTATATTGAGTCGATGGTGTTCGATAC
>JAFYDS010000119.1 GCA_017544665.1 Clostridia bacterium
CCTATATCAAGGAATAGTTCGCCCGCCTTTCCAACAAGGAAAAGATTGGAAAGCACGCTATTTTCTACAAGCGCTACTTCCTCAAGGGCGGCGAACCGATGTACGCCGGCGTTCACGGACCGGAGTTTTTGGAAAAAACCCGCAAGAAGCTGAAGAATCCGAACCTGCGTGTGCCGATGGCGTACAATCCGCTTTACGACAAGAGCGCGTTCATTTCCAAGGTGATTTCCGCCGAGGATTCCAAAAAGATCTTCGCCTACTGTCTCGAGCACAAGATCGCCCCGGAAAGCATTCTGCAGTTCGGTCTGCGCACCTACTGCGCCGCGATCAACTACCGCACGCCCGACGTGTTCATGATGTCACTTTGCAGTAAGCGCGCGACGGCGAAGGAAAAGCACATGGGCGGCTGCATCGCCCAGCCGCTGCAGCTGCGGACCATCTTCTCCGAGGATATGACGTTCGAGGACGGACTCAAGGAGATCACCGCCGTCCGCACGCAGCTCTTCCGCCATTCGCAGTTCCCCTACGGGCTCGCACTCCAGATCTCGCGTGACATCTACAACTACAAGGCGATCCAGGGCCCGGCCTGCATGATGTTCTCGTGGATCCCGGTCCCGCCGATGAACGATCTGCCGTTCAAGATCGACTTCACCGCGTACAACCTCGGCCGCTACTTCACGCCGTTGTACGTGATCACGCATCCCGATCCGGAGACGCAGGGCATCCGCATCAACTACATGTACCGCATCAAGCTTTCGACCGAAGAGGACATCAACGCGCTGCACGAAAACGCCGTCCGCACGATCCTCGCCGGTATCGAGAACCCCGATATCACGATCGGCGAGCTGCTGGACCGTGTGGAACCCGCCCGCAAATAAGAAAAAGAAAATGAAACCGGCGTTTGTGCCGCGAGAAGGAGAAATAGAGTATGCTGGAAAAATTGCAAAAAATCATCAGTGAATATACCGATCTGCCGATGGAAGAGATCACCGAGCAGACCAACATCCGCACCGACCTGAACCTCAATTCGCTCGAGCTTGTCAATCTGGCCGTCGCGATCGAGGACGAGTTCGAGGTGGAGATCCCCGACCGTGAAGCCCTCGGCATCGAGACCGTCGGCGACACGCTCGCCCTGATCCAGAAGTATCTCAGCTGAAAAACATATCAGTGAAAAAGCTGCCTGCGGGCAGCTTTTTTTCAGTGTGCAGCGTGCAATGAAAAATGTGGCGTTTGCAATGTGAAATTTGGAATTGCACGCACATTTTTGCACAACTGAAACCGCCGCGAAAACCCAGACGCGGCGCGGGAAAACGCATCATCAGCGCCGGGCAGTTGCACAAATCCTGCACAATTCCTGCACAAATCTTGCACAATACTTGCACACTAATAAAGAATATAAGAATGAAAGAAATAAGAATGATATATCATGCGCGTGCGCGCGAGAAACGAACCGTGAATCACCTCTTGGTGTTTATCGCCACAATACAAAACAATTCCACATTCCAAATTCCGAATTCCTAATTAACTCATTCCCTCAATCCCTTTATCCCTTTATCCCTCTTCCCTTTTCCCCAAAACTATGTCAAACGATTGAACACATTCTTAATTTTTTTGGAAACCACAGGGAATCGCAGTCAAGCCCTTGCAAAAGCCGACTGTTTGTGATACTATTATAGACGTGGAATCATATCTTCAGGAGGTAACTGCATGAAAAGATCTCTCAAACGGATCCTTGCCGTTGTCATGACGATTCTGACGCTTCTGCCCGCCGCGTGTTTGTTTGCGGACGCGGCCACCACGCTGGATCTGCCGATCGTCTATGTCGTCGGTAAGTACGTCCACATCTATACAAAGGAAGCCACAAGGGAAGACCCGAAGTATCAGCTCTATCCGCTGAATCCCTCGGTCGGCGACGTCATCAAGGACAACATGGACGGACTGCTTGCGGCGTACAACGCGTCCAACTCCACCGGCAACTGGAAGACCTTTGCCGATAAGATCTACAACGTGCTGTATCCCAGCTATGAACCGCTGATGCTCGACGGCAACGGCAACGCGCGCAACGGCACGAGGGTGATGCCGGTCGCGACGCCGAAGAAAAAGACCTCCAACTTCAAGCTGGAGGACTACAACTTCACCTATGACAGCCGTCTCGATCCTTATGAGAACGCGAAGCTGCTGAACACCTACATCAACAAGGTGCTGGAAGTTACCGGCAAGAAAAAGGTCAATCTGATCGGCCGCTGCCTCGGTACGACCATCATGGCGACCTACCTCACCCAGTACGGTGCGAGCAAGGTCGAAAGCGCGATCTTCTATGCCTCCGCGTTCAACGGCGTTTATATCATGGACAGCTTCTTCTCCGCCGATATCGACATCGACTATGGCATGCTGCAGTACTACCTCGCCTACGGCAAGAGCGACGAGGGCGGCGACTTTGAATCGGTCCACAAGATCGCGGATGTATTCCAGGCGATGGGGCTGCTCGGCGCCGGCGTCAGCAAGGTCAATCAGGTGATCGAAAAGATGTCGCCCTACCTGTTCCCGCGGCTGATCCTTCTGATCTTCGGCACCTGGGCGGGACACTGGGCCATGATCTCCAGCAGCGCCTATGAGAGAGCGAAGACCGTTACCTTCCAAAAAGACGCCGCGACTTACGCCGGTCTGATCAAAAAGCTCGATAAATATCAGACCAACGTGATGCAGAAGTTCCCCGCCACGCTCGAAAAGCTGCGCAAGGAAGGCCTGCGGATCGCTATCGTCTGCAAGTACAACTCCCCGCTGATCCCGCTGTCGCCGAAATCTGATATCCAGGCGGACGGCACCGTGGAGCTTAAGACGCAGTCGCTCGGCGCGACCGCCGCCGACATCGGCAAGACGCTTTCGAGCGCCTATCTGACCGTCGCGAAACGCTCTGGTCACGATGCCTACATCTCCAAGGACCTCGTTGTGGACGCCTACACCTGCCAGTACAGAGACTACACCTGGTTCATCAAGAACTGTCCGCACGCCGACTATCCGCCGGAGATCAACGACATGTTCATGGAGATTTTCCATTCCTCCAAGCAGTACACGATCACAACAAACAGCAAGTTCCCGCAGTTTGTTTCGTATGACACCAGCACCAAGAAGATTTCTCCGATCACCCGGCCGGATTCCGGCGCAGACACTTCGGGCGGTCTGAGCCTCGACTTCTTCTCGAAGATCGCGGAATGGATCCGCGCCTTCCTGCAGAAGATCCTCGCTGTTTTCACCGGACTTGCCAATTAACACAGTTCATTCTATCTGGGAGGTATATACCATGAAGAAAACACTGAAACGTCTGCTTGCGCTGACCCTGACGCTGCTGATGCTGCTGCCCGCGGTCGCCCTCGGCGCCGAAGCGGCGAACATCATCGACCTGCCGATCGTCTATGTCGCAGGCAAATACGCGGAGATCTGGAACCGGGACGAAACGCAGCTGCTCTATCCCCTCGATCCCCCGATCGCGCAGACCATCAAAGACGAGGGTACGTCTATCTGGCTCGCTTTCCAGGCCGCCAACAACGGGCTGAGCTCCTGGAAAGCCTGCGCCGACAAGATCTACAACGCCGTCGCGCCGCGCTATGAGCCGCTGGTGATGGACGATAACGGCAACCCGCGCAACGGTTCGCATACCAAGGCGCTGGAAATGCCGCGCAACTACGCGAAGGAAAGAGGCTCCGGCTACTGGCTGCACGACTATATGTTCACCTACGACAGCCGCCTGGACCCCTATGAGAACGCGCGTCTGCTCAACATCTATATCAACAACATCCTGACGGTCACCGGCAAGCCGCAGGTCCAGCTGATCGGCCGCTGCCTCGGCACCACGGTCGTCGCCACCTATCTGACGGAATACGGCTGCTCCAAGGTCAAGACCTGTATCTTCTACGCCGCCGCGTTCAACGGCGTCTATGTGATGGACGGCTTCTTCTCGAGCGACTTCGATATCAACTACTCCCGCGTCCAGTATTACCTCAAGAACGGCAAGAGCGACGAGGGCGGCAACTTTGAAGCGATCCAGAGCGCAGCGGACGGTTTGAACAAGCTCGGTCTGTTCGAATGGTTCCTCAGCTCCGCGAACGACGGCTTGCGGAATATGCAGCAGTATCTGTTCCCGCGGCTGACGCTCGCGATCTTCGGCACCTGGCCGGGTCACTGGGCGATGGTCTCGAAGGACGCCTTCCAGAAGGCAAAAGAGACCACCCTTGCCGATTCGGCGAAATACGCCGGTCTGATCAAAAAAGTCGAACGCTATCAGGACAACGTGATGGCGAAGTTCCCGCAGACGCTGGAAACCTGCCGCCAGAAGGGCATGCGCATCGCGATCGTCTGTAAGTACAACCTCCCGCTGCCGCCGCTTTCCCCGAATTCCAGCATGATGGCGGACGGCACCGTCGAGCTCAAGACGATGTCGCTCGGCGCGACCGCCAAAAATGTCGGCGAAATGTTTACGCAAAGCGAGATCAATGAGATCAAGGAATCGCCGACGATGGGTTCCTTCGTCGCCACGATGCGCAACAAGGGCAAGACCATCATTCTTGATCCCGGCACCAACACGATGATCGCGCGCAGGACCTATCTCTCGAACGACAACATGGTAGACGCGAGCACCTGTCAGTATCCCGACTACACCTGGTTCATCAAAAACTGCCCGCACGCAGCCTATCCGTCGGAGATCAACGATCTGTTCCTGCAGATCTTCCGCTCCCCCACCCAGTACACGATCCGGACCAATGAAAAGTATCCGCAGTTTGTCGCGTTCGACAGCAGCACGGGTCTGATCTCCGAAGTGTCCGTGACGAATCCGAGCGAGCCCGAAAAGCCGACCAGCTCGTCCTCGTTCTTCAAGAGCATCGCCGACTGGATCATTGAATTCTGCAGAAAGATCATGGTCTTCTTCGGGATGCAGTAATCTCATCTGAATACAACAAAGCTCCCTGCCGCCTGTGAAGGCGCAGGGAGCATCTTTTTTGGTTTTCAGGCGTCCAAGAGCGACAAGAGCTCCTGCGGGCTGTCGATCAGCGCCCACACGCCTGCGGCGGTCAGCTCCTCTTTTGTGCGGTAGCCCCAGGTGACACCGACACAGCGTAAAGAAGCGTTGTCCGCCGTCTGAACATCTACCTCGCTGTCGCCGACATAGAGCGTCTCTTCCGGTGTAACGCCGAAGGTTTCCATCGCGCGCAGGACGTTGACCGGGGCGGGCTTTCGCTCGCTTTCCGTTATCACGCCGACAGCACAGTCGATCCGGTCGCCGAAATAATCGCGGCAAAGGCCGACGACCCCGGGGTGCAGCTTGTTGGACACCACGGCGGTTCTGACGTTCTGGCGGCGCAGCGCATCCAGCAGCGGCAAAATGCCGCCAAATACGCGGGTTTGGTCATTCATGTGGGAAAGATAGTATTCGCGGAACGAAGCGAAGCAGCGCTCATATTCCGCCTCCGGAATCCCCTGCGGCGCCGCGCGGCGGATCAGCACGCGCACGCCGTTGCCGATAAACGACCGCACCTCGTCGCGCGACCGCAGCGGATAGCCGCAGGTCTGCAGCGCATGGTTGACCGCCGCCGCGAGATCGTCGAGCGTATCGAGCAGCGTCCCGTCAAGATCAAAGATCACCGCGCGGATCATAGAGATTCTCCTTTCCGTTTGCTTCAAAAGGCCGCCCGCAGGCGGCCTTTGCTGTTGTCTGAAGACTGTCACTTATTTCACCGGCTTGATATGCCAGATGTCGTTGGCGTAATCGTTGATCGCGCGGTCGGCGGCAAAGCGGCCCGCACCGGCGATATTCAGCAGCGCCATCCGGTTCCACGCGTCGCGGTCGCGCCAGAGTTCGTCGATCTTCTTTTGCGCGGCGCGGTAGTCCGCGAAGTCCGCGAGCACCATATACGGGTCGTGGTGGATGATCGTGTTGCCGATCTCCGGGAAGGGCTTTCCGCCGACGCCCTGCTGGATATATTCGATCACACGGCGCAGCTCAGCGTTGTTGTTGAAGTAGTTCATCGGCGTATAGCCGGACTGTTTGAGATCGTTGACCTCAGGCGTCGTCATGCCGAAGAGGATCATGTTCTCGTCGCCGACCGCCTCGTGGATCTCCACGTTTGCACCGTCAAGCGTACCGAGGGTCACGGCGCCGTTGATCATGAGCTTCATGTTGCCCGTACCGCTCGCTTCGGTCCCGGCGAGCGAGATCTGCTCGCTGACGTCCGCCGCCGGCATCAGCCGCTCCGCCATCGTGACGTTGTAGTCTTCGAGATAGATGACCTTCAGCTTGTCGTTGACGTCCGGGTCGTTGTTGATGACGTCCGCGAGGGCGCAGATAAAGCTGATGATCTTCTTGGCGATGAAGTAGCCGGAGGCCGCCTTCGCGCCGAAGATATAGGTGTGCGGGACATAGTCGCCGTGCGGGTTATCCTTGATCTCGAGATACTTCGCGAGGATCTGGAACGCGTTGAGGTGCTGGCGCTTATATTCGTGCAGCCGCTTGACCTGCACGTCGAAAACCGAGTTCGGGTCGAGCGAAACGCCCGTCTGCTTTTTGACATAATCGGCAAAGCGCGCCTTGTTCTGGAGCTTGATCTTGCCGATCTGTTCGAGGACCGCTTTGTCGTCCGCGTAGGCGGCCAGCTTTTCGAGCTCGTTCGCCTTGAGGATGAAGCCCTTGCCGATCAGCGATTCGAGATATTCGGAGAGGGCCGGGTTCGACTGGCAAAGCCAGCGGCGGTGCGCGATGCCGTTCGTCACGTTGGTGAACTTATCCGGCGTGAGCTTATAGTAGTCGTTGAAGACGGTGTCCTTGAGAATCTGGCTGTGCAGCGCGGAAACGCCGTTGACGCTGTGGCACGTCGCAACGCAGAGATTCGCCATCCGGACCACGCCGTCCGCGATGATCGCCATCGCTTCGACCTTACCCGCGTCATGCGTCGTGTTCCAGATATGGGCACGGTAGCGGTTGTCGATCTCTTTGATGATCTGATAGATCCGCGGCACGAGCATCTGCATCAGCGATTCCGGCC
>JAFYDS010000120.1 GCA_017544665.1 Clostridia bacterium
AAGAACAGCGGCTGGTCGGCATCATCACGATCGACGACATCGTCGACATCATCGACGAGGAGGCGACGGAGGACTTCGAAAAGATGGCCTTGCTGCGCCCCTCCGAAGATGAATATCTGAAAACAAACGTCTTTACGCTGGCGAAGAACCGTATCGTCTGGCTGCTGGTCCTGATGGTCTCCGCGACCTTCACGGGGCAGATCATCGAGGGCTTCGAAGCGAAGCTCGCGACGATCGCGGGACTGACCGCCTGTATCCCGATGCTGATGGACACCGGCGGTAACTCCGGGAACCAGGTCTCTACGCTGATCATCCGCGGTCTCGCGCTCGGCGAGATCCAGATCCGCGACTATTTCAAGGTGCTCTGGAAAGAGATCCGCGTTTCGGTCATGGTCGGCGTCACGCTCGCCGTTGCGAACGCCGGACGGATGGTGCTGCTGCGGCTCATCACGGGCGGCGCCGCGTCGAACGACGTCATTTTTGTCGTGTGTCTGTCCGTCCTTGCGGCCGTCATGGTCGCGAAGGTCATCGGCTGTACGCTCCCGATGATCGCGAAGCTGTTGCGGCTCGACCCGGCGCTGATGGCCGGTCCGATGATCACGACGATCGTGGACGCGGTCTCGCTGCTGATCTATTTCGGCTTTGCCAAAGTCTTTATTCATTAGAATGTGATCCAACATAAAGGAGGAATGCCGATTGGCTAAAAAAGAGAAGGAAACGCAAACGAAACAGCCCAAGCGCGTCAAGGGCGCGTTCAAACGCGGCGCAGCCATGTTCTGGTCGTTTTTGAAGGGCTATCGTATGTTGACGTTTCTGACGCCGTTTCTGATTCTGTTCGACGTCTATATCGAGTTGAAGCTGCCCGAGATCATGGGCAAAGTGACCGACTATATCATGGTCAACGCCGGTACCGATACCTTCGTGAGGCACGACCTGAATATGCTGCTGCTGAAAATGCTCGGCTATACGCTGCTGACGCTGGTCGTCGGCTATATCAACGCGCGCTGCATCGCGATCGCCGCGATGGGTTTCGGCGCGAACATGCGGTCGGCGATCTTCAACAAAGTGCAGGATCTTTCGTTCGACAATATCGACCACTTCAAGATCGGCTCGCTGATCACGCGGACCGTCAGCGATACGGCGCGGATCCAGACGCTGTTCAGCACGACGCTTTCAATCTTCCTGCGCGGACCGATCATGCTCGGTCTGGCGCTGAAAAAGTCGATCTCGATCAGCAGCGATATGTCGAAGATGTTCTACTTCGCCGTGCCCGGCATCGCGATCACGCTGATCGTTCTCGGCGCGCTCGCCGTACCGCTGTTCAAGGCGATGCTCAGCAAGATGGACAAGTTTAACGGCACGCTGCGCGGCAACATCAGCGGCATCCGCGTCGTCAAGAGCTTTGTCCGCGAGGACTATGAACGCGGCGAATTTGAAAAGATCAACAATGATGTGGCAAAGGCCAATATCCGTGCGCAGAGCCTTGTGATCTATATTTCCCCGATCATTATGTTCATCATGTACGCCTGCACGATCTTCGCGCTCAAAAACGGCAGCGCCATCATCATCCGCAACGCGATCGACGGCGTGAAGGGTACGCTGACCTACGGTGCACTGACCGCGTTCATGAGCTATATCACGCAGGTCCTTTCGTCGCTGATGACTGTGCTGATGGTCTTTGTTTCCATCGTCGTCGCCCGCGCGTCGATCACCCGTGTGGCGGAGATCTTCCGCGAAGAGCCGACGATCAACGATTACGACGGCGATCCCGCGCTGCTTGTCAAGGACGGCAGCATCCGCTTTGACCACGTCTCGTTCAAATACAGCGAAGAGGCGGAGGAAAACATCCTTACTGACATCGATCTTTCGGTGGAAAGCGGCGAGATGCTCGGCATCATCGGCGCGACCGGCAGTTCCAAATCGACGCTGGTCAACCTGATCCCGCGTCTGTATGACGCCACGGAAGGCAACGTTTATGTCGGCGGCGAAAACGTGAAGAACTACAAGTTCAAGAACCTGCGCGACGGTGTCTCCGTCGTCTTGCAGCAGACGATGCTGTTCTCCGGCACGATCAAGGAAAACATCCGTTGGGGCGACCCGGAAGCGACGGATGAGCAGATCATCGAAGCGGCAAAGGCCGCGCAGGCGCACGACTTCATTCTGGAGAAAGAGAACGGCTACGACACCGAGCTCGGACAGGGCGGCAACACCGTCTCCGGCGGTCAGCGGCAGCGGCTTTGTCTGGCGCGCGCCTTTGTGAAAAAGCCGAAGGTGCTGATCCTCGACGACACGACAAGCGCAGTTGACACCGAGACCGACGCCAAGATCCGCGCGGTGCTGCGGACAGACGCGTTCAAGGGCATCACGAAGATCATCATCGCGCAGCGCATCACGTCCATCATGGACGCCGACCGCATCATCGTGATGGACAACGGCGTTATCAACGGGATGGGCACGCACGAAGAGCTGCTTCAGAATAATGAGATTTATCACGAGATCTTCGTCTCGCAGCAGGAGGGGGTGTTGGCACAATGAGCGATCAGAATCTGCATCCCGAGTTGGAAAATGAAGAGACGGAAATGCTGCAGGATACGGCTGTGACGCCGGAAGAGACAGCGAAACCCGACGCACCCGAAACGGTTGACGCGCAGCAGGGAGAAACGGCGGAACCGGCCGAAACGACCGCCGCTGCTGCCGACACGGACGCAAAACCCAAGCCCGTCCGCCGCGGCAGAAAGAAAAAGAACCCCGAAGACATGACCCCCGAAGAGCGGGAGGAATGGGAAAAGAAACAGCGCAACAAGCCGAAGAACGTCAAGCAGTCCGCAAAGCGTCTGCTGGGATATATCGGCGAGCATAAGGCGAAGCTGGTCTTTGTTGCGATCTGCGTCATCCTCTCCACCACGGTCAGCGTGCTGGCGGCGCTGCTGATCCGTCCGATCTACCGGACGGTGCAGAACGTCGTACAGGGAACGCTCACCGACGGCGACGCCGCGATCGCGTACATCGGGAAATATCTGATTTTCCTTGCGATCGCCTATACGCTGAGCGCGTTCTTCTCGCTGCTCTATACGCGCATCATGCTGAACGTGTCGGTCAAGACCGTGAAGAAGCTGCGCCGCGACCTGTTCAACCATCTGCAGGGACTGCCTGTCAGCTGGTTCGACAAACGCAAGGTCGGCGAGATCATGAGCCACTTTACCTCCGACGTCAACCGCGTGAACGATCTGGTCGCCGATTCGTTCCCGACCATCATTTCGTCCACCATCCAGGCAATCATGACGATCGTGCTGATGGTCTCCTTCAGTTGGAAGATCACGCTGACGCTGACCTTTGCCGTGGCGCTGATGGTGCTGACAGTCATTGTCATCACGAACAAGGTGTCGCCTCTCTTCAAAAAGCAGCAGAAGGCGATCGCCGCCTGCAACGGCTATATCGAAGAGTACATCATGGGCATCAAGGCGGTCAAGGTGTTCTGCTATGAAGAGCGCAGCAAGGCGCGCTTCCGCGAGCTGAACGAAGAATACCGGAAGATCGGCGTCAAGGCGAACATTATCAGCGGTTTCATGAGTCCGATCATGAGCATGATCTCCCGTCTCAATTACGTGCTGGCGATCACGCTCGGCACGATCAGCGTCACGCGCGGCCATATGGACGTCCCGACGCTGACGACCTACCTCGGCTACGCCTCCGGTTACGGCGGCCCGATCGTTTCGATCGCGGGCACCTACAGCGCGATGATCTCAGCGATCGCCGGCGCGGAGCGTATCTTCGAGGTGCTCGACACCCCGTTTGAGACCGACGAAGGCAAGGTGCGGCTGGCGCACATCATCGCCGCCGAGATGGGCTGGGAAGAGACCGAAGACGAAAGCGGCACGCTTGCGTGGAAGATTCCGCAGGACGACGGCACGTTCACCTATGTGCCCGTCAAGTGCGACGTGGATATCAAGGACGTCAACTTCTCCTACGTTGAGGACAAGCCCGTTCTCAAGCATGTTTCTGCCCACGCGAACAGCGGCGAAAAGCTGGCGTTTGTCGGTTCGACCGGCGCGGGCAAAACGACGATCACGAACCTGATCAACCGCTTTTACGAGATCGAGGACGGCGAGATCACGATCGACGGTATCTCAATCAAGGAGATCAAAAAGGACGATCTGCGGCAGTCGATGGCGTTCGTGCTGCAGGACGCGAAGCTGTTCGCCGGGACCGTGCGCGAGAATATTCGCTACGGCAAGCTCGACGCGACAGATGAGGAAGTCGTTGCGGCGGCAAAGCTCGCCAACGCGCACGCCTTCATCAAGAAACTGCCTGAGGGCTACGACACCGAGCTGCGCGCCGACGGCGTGAATATCAGCGCGGGCGAGGCGCAGCTGCTCAACATCGCGCGCGCCGCCGTCGCCAACCGGCCGCTGCTGGTGCTCGACGAAGCGACCAGCTCTGTCGATACGCGCACCGAGCGCAAGATCGAGCTCGGCATGGATCAGCTGATGGAGGACAAGACTGTGCTCGTGATCGCGCACCGCCTTTCCACCGTCCGCAACTCCGACGACATCATCGTCCTCGAGGGCGGCGAAGTGATCGAACACGGCAGCCACAAGGAGCTGATCGCGCTCGGACAGAAGTACTATCAGCTTTATACCGGCCTCTACGAAATGACCTGACAAAAAAGCCATAAAAAACACCCCTTGTCTTGCAACGAGGGGTGTTTTGTTGTATAATTGAATCACAGTTTGTGATAGACCAGCTTGCCGTCTTCGAGCGTCGCGGTCAGCGTTCCGTCTTCCAACAGCGCCTGCAGATAGATCCGCACAGTGAAGGTCAGCTTCGCGTATTTGTCCATGTCAAGCACGATCCCGAACTGACGGCAGACGGCGGCGAAGATGTCTTCGAAGACATGACCGTCGCTGAAGGCGAGGATCTCCTTCTTATTCTCGATGAGGGCGTCGGCATTCAGCCGGCACAGCGCGGAGATATCTTCGGAGGCGGTCGTGTGCGCGGGGACGAACAGCGCCCCGTTGAGCGTTTCGAGCATCCGCAGCGTGTCGATGCTCTTGTTGATATCGTAGAACAGCGGCAGCCGGTAGCTTTCAAAGGTGGACGCGTCAACGACCGCGTCGCCGAGGAACCAGACGTCATCCGGCGTTTTGATCCCGACCATGTTGTAGCAGTGCCCGGGCAGCGGCAAAAGCGCGAAGCCGTCGGGCAGCACGTCTTCTGTCAGCTCCTTCGCCTTTGTGCCGAGGTCGCGGAAAAAGAAGTTGCGGCTGCGGTTCGTCGGAACGCCGAGATAGTAGTAGCTCGGTTCGATCCGGTTTTCCTCCACGAAGAACGTTTCGATCGGCGGCGCGTAGATCTCGCAGCCGTAGGTATCGCGGAAAAAGCGGTTGCCGGAGATATGGTCGATATGGCAGTGGGTGTTGAGGATCATGCGCACCCGCCAGCCGTGCTCCGTGATCGCCTTGTTGAGATCGGAGACGCTCTTTCTGTGGTCGCAGGTGTCGATCAGCACGCAGGTCCCGTCGCCGAGGTCATAGACGCCGGCGTTGGAATAACATTTGAGATAATAGGTGTTGGCGGCGCATTGGATCAGATTGAACATGGCGCGACCTCCTTTTCGGTTCTCGCAGCCTATTGTAGCACACCCTTGTCCGTTTGGCAAGAGAAAGGACGGCAAAACATGAAAGTCGCAATCGTCGGCTCGCGCGGTCTGCGCGTTCCGATCCCGGAAGACGCGGTCCCGAAAAACACGACCCAGATCATTTCCGGCGCTGCGAACGGGATCGACCGGATGGCGCGGGCGTTCGCGCTGCAGCATCATATCCAGCTTCTCGAGGTCTTGCCGGACTACGCGCGCTACGGCAGACGCGCGCCCCTGATGCGCAACAACAGCATTATTGATTACGCGGATTATGTGATCGCGATCTGGGACGGCTATAGCCGCGGCACGAAGTACGTGATCGACCGCTGCCGCGCGAGCGGAAAGCCGCTGCGGGTCATCCGCGTGCGGATCCAGCCGCGTCCAAAAAGTTGATAATATTGTGAACAAAAGACCGCCTTGTGCAATATATACAAGAAAAAAACGTCACATTTTTTTAAGTTTAATGAAAAGAAGTATTGCAAAAAACGACAGGTTTTGATAGAATAAATATATCAAAATCCGGAAGGCGGTTGACCCGAAAATGCTATTGCTTGAAGAACGCATTTGTAAAGACGGAAAGCTGTATCCGGGCGACATTTTGAAGGTGGATTCTTTTCTGAATCATCAGATGGATATCGATCTGCTCAACGAGATCGGCAAAGAATTCTATCGTTTATACCAGGACTGCGAAGTTAACAAAATTCTGACCATCGAGGCTTCGGGCATCGGGATCGCTTGTATAACTGCGCAGTATTTTCATTGTCCGGTCCTGTTCGCGAAAAGGACCAAGACAAAGAACATCGCCGCGGCGGTCTATAAGACAGAGGTCAAGTCCTACACCCACGGCACCACCTACGACGTCATCGTCTCGAAAGAATTCCTCAGGAAAGGCGACCGCGTACTGATCATCGACGATTTTCTCGCCGAAGGCAACGCACTCGCGGGACTTGTGGACCTTTGCCGTCAGGCGGGCGCCGAAGTCGCCGGCTGCGGTATCGCGATCGAAAAAGCCTTCCAGCCCGGCGGCGCAAGACTGCGCGACGCGGGCGTGCGGGTCGAATCGCTCGCCATGATCGATTCGATGGACGGCGGCGAGATCAAATTCCGGTAAATCGCACATTCGTGCATTTATAAAAAACATCTTTCAAAACGGAGGAAAAAAGCATGAAAAAAATTCTTGCGGTGCTACTTGCTGCCGTGCTCGTTCTTGCACTGGCTGCCTGCGGCGGAAACACCAACAACGAAGCGAAGGACTTCAAAGCCGGTTTCATCTTCCTGCATGATGAAAACTCCACCTATGACCTTAACTTCATCAACGCTGCGAAACAGGCTTGCGAAAACCTCGGCGTGACCCCGATCCTCAAGACCAATATCGACGAATCCAACGACTGCTATGAAGCGGCGGCGGATATGGTCGACAGCGGCTGCGGCTTCGTGTTTGCCGACTCCTTCGGCCA
>JAFYDS010000121.1 GCA_017544665.1 Clostridia bacterium
CGTCTGAGCTTTCTGTTCGGCAACTATATCACGCTGACCAACCTGACCGACGCCGACGTCGATCGCATCATCGAGATGCACATCAGTCCCGTCAACGTCTCGGTCCATACGATGAATCCAGACCTGCGCGTCACCATGATGAAGCACCCGAAAGCAGGGGAGAGTCTGCGCCTGCTGCGGCGGATCGCCGAAGCGGGGATCGCGCTGAACACCCAGCTGGTGCTCTGCCCTGGGCTCAACGACGGCGACGAACTGGTGTTCAGTCTCAACGAGCTCGAAAAGCTGCGCCCCGCGATAGCGTCGATCGCGGCCGTGCCTGTCGGACTGACAAAGTACCGCGAAAAGCTGCCGCACCTCGAGGAGTACACCCCCAAAACGGCAAAGCGCGTGATTGAAACGATCGACGCGTTCGGCGCAAGGTGCAAGGCGCAGTACGGCACCCGGCTTGCCTACGCCGCCGACGAGTTCTATCTCAAGGCGGGACTGCCGCTGCCGGACGAAGACTACTACGAAGACTACCCGCAGATCGAAAACGGCGTCGGACTCTGGAAGAGCTTTGAAGTGGAATTCCAGGTCGCGCTTGACCGCTGCGATCTGCCGGATGATACGGCATTTGCCGCATCTCTTGCGACGGGCGTCGCCGCCTTTCCGCTGCTGCGCGGCTGCAAGGCGCTGCTCGAAGGGCGGTTTCCGAACGCGCAGATCGACGTTTACGCGATCGAAAATGAGTTCTTCGGCCCTTCGATCACGGTCGCCGGTCTCGTGACCGGACAGGACCTGATCAAACAGCTGAAGGGCAGGGACCTGCACGGCAGGCTGCTGATCCCTTCGGTGATGCTGCGCGCGGAGGGCGACGTCTTTCTCGACGACGTATCCACCGAAGACGTACAGCGCGAACTCGGCGTTGAGCTCGTTGTCGTCCAGAACGACGGCGCGGCACTTTTGGACGCGATTGTCGGAGGAGAAAGGGAATAAGGAATTAAGGGAATGGAGAATGGAATACATTTGCGGTTACCAGCGGAGTTACCAGCGCGGTTACCAGCGGGTCAAACTCTTTTTATCTTTTCTTTTCAACTCTTTTTTTAGAATCTTGGGTAGCTGGTAACCAAACAGCTATAAACCCAGACGTGGTGCGGGTTTTCGGAGTTACCAGCGAGTTACCAGCGAGTTACCAGCAGTTACCAGCACAATTCCGAATTCCACATTCCACATTCCACATTCCACATTCAACTGCACACTGCACACTCCACACTCCACACTACTCAAAAGAGGTGTATTCCCCATGAAGCCTGTTGTTGCCATCGTCGGCCGGCCGAATACCGGCAAGTCGACGCTGTTCAATAAACTCCTCGGTCAGCGTCTGTCTATCGTGGACGACACGCCCGGCGTGACGCGCGACCGCATTTTCGGCGACTGCGAATGGCTGAACCGCCATTTCCTGCTGGTCGATACCGGCGGTATCGAGCCGAAGACCGACGACGTGATCTTGCTGCAGATGCGGCGGCAGGCGCAGCTTGCCATCGACAGCGCGCAGGTGATCATTCTGGTCACGGACGTGCGCTCCGGCGTCGTCGCGTCCGACGCGGACGTCGCGGCAATGCTCCAGAAGAGCGGCAAGCCGATCATTCTCTGCGTCAACAAATGCGACACGATCGGCGACCTCCCGCTCGAATTTTATGAGTTCTATAACCTCGGTCTGGGCGATCCGATCGCGGTGTCCGCCGTCCACGGTCACGGCACAGGCGACCTGCTCGACGCTGTGCTCGAACACCTGCCCGACGCGCAGGAAGAAGAAGAGGAGGAAACCACCGTCACCGTCGCCGTCATCGGCAAGCCCAACGTCGGCAAATCGTCTCTCGTCAACGCGATCGCGGGCGAGGAGCGCGCCATCGTCTCCGATATCGCCGGCACGACGCGCGACGCGACCGACACGCTGATTCAAAACGAGTTCGGCGACTTTTTGTTCATTGACACCGCCGGCATGCGGCGCAAAAGCCGCGTCGATGATCAGCTCGAAAAGTATTCCATCATCCGTGCGAAGATGGCGGTCGAACGAGCTCATGTCTGCGTGATCATGATCGACGCGGTCGAGGGCTTCACCGAGCAGGATTCGAAGGTCGCGGGCATCGCGCACGAGCAGGGGAAAGGCTGTATCATCGCCGTCAACAAGTGGGACGCCGTCGAAAAGGACGGCAAGACCATGGCGGCGTACCGCAAGAAGCTGATGAACGACTTCTCGTTCATGTCCTACGCGCCGATCATCTTCATCTCCGCCAAGACCGGACAGAGACTGGACCGGCTCTTTGAACTGATCAAGTTCGTCGATGAGCAGAACGCGATGCGGATCTCCACCGGCAAGCTCAACGACGTTCTCGCCGCCGCGACGGCGCGCGTCCAGCCGCCGACCGACAAAGGCAAGCGGCTCAAGATCTACTACATGACGCAGGCGTCCACGCGCCCGCCGACATTCGTCTGCTTCGTCAACCGCGCCGACCTGTTCCACTACAGCTATCAGCGGTATATCGAAAATCAGATCCGCGAAGTCTTCGGTCTCGAAGGCACCCCCGTGCGGTTTGTGATCAGGGAACGGGAAAAGAAATAGTGCACAGTGCGCAGTGCACAGTGCACAGTTGAGATGAAAAAACAACCGCATCCTTTCCATCAGCGGTTGTTTTTCCTCTTTTGCATCACGGCCTGTGAAAACCGAATTTCAAATTCCACTCTTTGAATGGTGTGCAACGCCAAACCGGGCGACCACATTGGGTCGCCCCTACGCGGCATTAACCGAACACAGAGCTACCCATAAAACGCGGACGATCGCTGTAAGATC
>JAFYDS010000122.1 GCA_017544665.1 Clostridia bacterium
GTTGTTTGGTTTCGGTTTCTTTTGATTCGGGCGCGGCGTCCGCGTCGGTAATCTGCACGCCGGCGATGGATTCGACCGAATCAAGCTGCTCAAAATTCTGCATGGAAACCGCCTCCCTTAACAGTTCTTTAATTATAATATAATATACAGCAAAAAATCTTTTCGTATATTAACATGTTTTCGCGCGCGCGTCAATTAAAATGCGTTAATTTCTGTTCCGGAAAAAGTAGATTTTTACCCCCTATATTTTTTCTTTTTTGTAAGTTTTCAACAAAAAAACGCCCCGGAGGGGCGTAGTCCGATTTGACACAATGAAAGACCATAGTCATAAAAAGATTTGGACTGTCATTATGCACAAAAATCGCGTTGTTTATGAAAGAAAATTTCGTGATATGATTTAATAATATTTAAGACTTTTTGCCGGGTTCCACCCGGTAAGCGGCCACGACGAACCGTCCGTCTTTGGTGTGATAGCTGCAGGTGGATAAAAACAGAAGCTGCGCGGGATACTGCGGCGCGTCTGCAAGATCGATCATCGACATGGTGCGGATGTTCGACACTGTGTCAAGATAGGTCGGTTCGTCCAGCGATCCGATCCGTTCGTAGTATTTGAAGACGTTGGCGTTTTCGTCATAGATCTTCGTCTGGAACGCGGCAAACACGCGGTAGCGGCGGTTTTCCGTCGGCGTGCCGATGCGGATCAGACGGTGCTCCAGCGCGTAATCCGGGTCGGCGTACCGGTCCAGCGCGCCGAACATGGAATCTGTATCCATGTTGTGCCCGTAGATGACGAAGGAATCGGAATCCAGATTGCAGCCGCCGCCGATAAACAGGCACCCGGCGATCGAGTATTTTTTATTGAAGTCTCTTCGAAGATAATACTCCGGGTCGTCCTCAGACGTCTTCATCACGGGGTAATCGATGGCGGTGTCCGGAATCTTCAGCCAGCAGGCGAAGTCCCCGTTCTTTTCCATCACGGATTTGTAGCGGTTCACAAAGGTCGTCGATATCTCCTCCGACGCCTCCGACGCCTCCGGCGGCTCGGTGGGGAGCGCTTCCCGCAGTTCGGCGAAGCCTCTCTGTTCCCGCCACTGCGGCAGATAGACCCGCAGCGCACGGTAGGAGGAAAACACAAGCAGCGCGATCAAAACCGTGACCGGGAGCAGATATAACCAGGCGGTACTTTTTTTCTTCCGATGCATCGGGCCGCTCCTTTCAATCCTGTGTCCGCGGCAGCCTTCATTCAGCCGCGGGATCTGTTTCTGATAGCTGGCGTATTATAGCATTTTTTCGCCGCTCTGTCAATTGCGGCTGCGGCTTTTTCATCCCTGCGTTACGCCGCCAGAGGGACGTTGTTTTTGCCGTTTTTTTACCTCTTGCCGATCCGTTTCTGCGCCGCGTACCGCTCTTTGTCCAGTTTCCGCTCCGCGGCGAGCTGCTCCTGTTTTGCCCGCTCGGCGTCGTGCTGCGCCTGTCGTTGGCGTTTGACTTCTTCATAATCCGCGATAATGGAATCGAGGTCGTGGTAGCCGTGATAGAGCTCCAGCGTGCGCAGCGCGTCGAGATAAGGCGTTGCGAAAGCAATGTAATTATTCCTGTCGGCGTTGGCGCGCTTCATGGCTTCACGGCGTTTTTTGCGGTTCTCTTTCGTGTCGTCCGGCATGTCATAGGCCCGCTGTGCCGCGTCCGGATCGTAAGTGCAGTGCCCGTCGGGATACAGCTGCAAAAAGAGGTGATGAGAAGAGCGGATCTGCTTTGCGCGCTTGATCTCCTGCTTTCTCCACGTCCGCTCTTCCTTGACGTCGGTGTGGGGAAGGGCTTCCGCGAGCGCCAGCAGTGCTTCGTAATCGTTGTGGAAGCCGTCGATTCCGGCGTCCGCGATCCGTTTGCACAGTTCATACTGCTTCTGGCCGAATGCGGTTTCGAACCGGTTGAGCTCATGCATAACAAAGCGGGAGATCTCCACTTCCTCGTTGTGCTCCCTTACCCGCTGGTTTTCCGCGCGGGCGGCGCGAATCGCCTCCAAACGGGTCTGCTTTTCTTCTTTTGTCCGGTGCGGCAGGCGTCTTGCCGCGGCAACGGCGCTTCTGCCCGGCAAGGGCAGCTTTTCTTCGTGTTCGAACGCCCGCGCTCTGATGATCGCCTCACAGCCTTCGAGATAGGTGCTCTCTTCCCGGTTCTCGGCGTTCCGGTCTTCGATCAGCGTGCGGATGCGGATGACGCGGATCATCGACTTCTGTCCTGTTTCGGTAATATCGTAGGCGAACCACGGCAGCACATCGATCGCCGCGCCGACGACGGAGATCACCAGCAGCGTGTCCATCAGGTCGAACAAAACGCAGTTCGGGTTCTTGACCTGCTGCGAAAGCGGGAGTGTTTCGTCATAGTATTTGTAGACGTCCAGCACGGAGTAATCGTTGCCGTCAAAGCCTTTTTTCTTATAGACCCACGGAATGAACAGCCCGGTCACCGCGCCGACGGCGCCGCCCGCGTAGGACTGGATAAGCCCGAACGCGCCGTCGATCCGCTCGCCGATCAGATACTGCTGGTTGTCCCGCATATCCGACTCGATGGCCGAGTCGATGACGTTGCCGGTATCTACGAACCGGTCGATGGTATAGACGATGAAAAGGCCGATGGCGGCGAGTTTTGTTTTATAAAAGAGGAAATAGGACGCGATCAAAAAGACCTGCGCGATGTTTTTGAAGATCTTGATGTTGCGCTTGCCGAAGCGCTTGATGAACCACGGCGAGAACAGCATGCCCCAGAAGTTCGCGTTGTAAGAGATGGTGTTGAGCAGACCGTAGGTCGTGCTTTTCATGATGTGCGCGCGATAGACCATCCACTCCCAGATGTTGCCTTTGGCGCCCTCGAGAAAGTCGTTCCAGCCGTCCGCGCATTTGATCCAGAAGATCTTGTTGCCGGCAACAGCCCGCAGCGAATTGGAAAAGCCGAGCCTGGTGATCCGGCTCTTCGGCAGTACAAGCCGCTCTCTGGTGCCGAAGTACGCGACAAAGACGATCGGCATCAGCAGCGCGAGCGGGGTGTAGGCGCCCCGAAAATAGCGCATATTGTATTTGTCGCCGTTCTTGCACAGGACGTCGACCATCAGCGGGAAATAGAAGTTGCTGATGGTGTAGCCGAGCGAGTAGATGATGCTGGTGATCGCCATGATCTTCGTGCGTTCCTGCGTGTTCGGCGTCATGACATGGACCATGTTGGTCACGCCGGTGTTCACCCAGTTCTTGACGTAGCCCTGGATCTGACCGACCAGAAACAGCACGATGATCATGATGTAGCGGCCGAAGCGCCCCGTATCGCGGATCGATTCATACGGCAGCCAGAGGGAAATGAGCGTCAGGATCATCGACGGTAGCGCGAGCTTGATATAGACGCGGTATTTGCCGTCGCTCGAACGCAGATTGTCGATGATATAGGCGTTGAGCGGCGCGATCAGATAGCCGATGCCCGTGCTGATATAGCTCATCACAAGCAGTTCGGCGTTGTTCATTTTCAGCGTCATGCCGGTGAACTCGTTTCCCACGCCGAAGGTGATCGTCCAGCAGATCGCGAGCAGCATCGCCATCCAGCCGACCGAGAGCATGACGACTTCCCGGTACGGCACATATTCGCCCGGCCGCGGATGCCGCCAATACATTTTGACGTCAAGAACAGCCTCTTTCACTTTTGCCAGCGCGTCCACCGGATCACCTGCCTGTCGTCGAATAGTTTTGCCGCGCAGCAGGGATATACGGCCGCGACGTCGCTTTTATTATAAGTGTTTTCCCGCGCCTTGTCAACAAACCGGGCGGGGCGATCGGAAGATAAGGCTTGAACCGCGCTTGGGATTATGCTATAATGAAAAACAGATGACCACAAAGAAAGGGGAGACTGCTGATGAATCACAGCATGAAACAGATCGTTGCCTGCCTGCTGGCGGTGTGTATCCTCGCTGTTTCCGTCCCGCTTCGCGCCTTTGGAGCGGAAACCCCGCTGCAGCTTATGGTCGCAGCGGATACGCATTTCCGGTGCGCGGCGGACCTCGGTGCGCCGGACGACACTTACGCGGAATACCTGCTGGACCCCGACACCTTTGCGTACGCTTCCACCCAGGGACAGATGAACTATGAATCCGAAGCGATCCTTGCCGAACTGCTGCAGGCGTTTACCGCTTCCGACGCGCACTATCTGCTGATTGCGGGCGACCTGACCTGCGGCAAGCGGGCGTCACACCTCGCGTTCGCGGAGTACCTGCGCAAGACAGAAGAAGCAAGCGGCAAGCAGATCTTTGTGACCGTCGGCAACCACGACTGCGCTGCCAAGAGCAGCGACGACAAGATCTCCATGGAGGAGTTCCGGGAGATCTACGCCGACTTCGGCTTCCAGCAGGCGCTGTCCCGCCACGACGCGTCCGCTTCCTATGCCGTCGATCTGGACGACACCTACCGGCTGCTCGCCGTTGATTCCTGTATCTACGGCGAGGACGACGGCAAGATCAGCACCGCCGTGTTCCGCTGGATCAAGGACCAGGTCAGGCAGGCCGAACAGGACGGCAAAACCCTGATTGCCATGATGCATCACAGCCTGCTGCCGCACTACGAGCTGCAGCCGATGATCGACAACTGGCGGTATTTCGCCGGGTGGTTCGCGGATCACGACATTCGTACGGTGCTGACCGGGCACATCCACGCGAACGATATTTCCTCCACGGTCTCCGACCGCGGCAATACGCTCTATGATATCCAGACCGGCGCGCTGATCTCCTCTCCGAACACCTACCGCGTGCTGACGATGGGGCAGGGCAGCGTCCAGATCGAAAGCCGGTTCATTACAAAGATTGACCCTGCGCTGCTGCCAGACTATCTGACCGACGCACAAAAAGCGAAGCTTACGGAGGACTTCTCCGGCTACGCGAAGGAATACTACATCAGCGGCGTCTGCAAGTGGCTGAATCGCAACATTGGCTCGCCCAACCGGCTCGCACGGTGGTTCAAACTCAAGGAAGGCACGAAAGCCTACGCTGCGGCGGAGCGGTTGATGACGCGGCTTGGCGCGGCAGTCGGACAGGATATCTACGACACCGGCGCCGGTGCGAGCATCGAGGCGGCGCTCGCGCCGTACCACATCGAGGTGCCGCAGAGCGATTACCAAAAGCCCTATGAAGTCGCCGCAAAACTGATGTACGGCTTCTTCCACGGAGACGAGGACGCCGTGGGCAACAAGGAAGACGCGGCGTTATTGCTCACGTGTCTTGAGGGCGCGATTCTGACCGCGATCCAAAGCGACCCCGACCAGGCGTCGCTGCGCCTGCTTGCCCGCGCGATGGAGACCAGGACCGATGCTGCCGCGGCTGTATCATCTCTGAGAACCTCCGTCTGGGCGCGTCAGCTGGCGGAAAAGATGGCGCTGGCGCTGGTCGAAACCCTCGCCGGCGGCTTCGTTGACGACTACAGCACGCCGGCGGATCTGAACGTGACGCTGACCTTCGAAGAGAACCGGTCGTCCGCCGCGCCGGCGCACCTGTTTGTGCAGCTGCTGAGGCTGTTCGCCGAACTCTGCAAACGGATGGTCGCGTGATTTTTAAGAATCATGAAAGATTGGACTTCTGTCTTGAATGCTTCCTTTGCATTTGATACAATACAGTTATCAAGACGAAGGAGATATCATCGATGAACCAGTCCAATCTGAAAACACTGCTGAAAGCGCAACAAGGTGAGTTGGATGCTGTACTGATGTACAACACGCTCGCCGACAAGGTCAAAGATCCACACGACGCCGAAACGTTTCGCCGCCTTGCTGCGGAGGAAGGGCACCACGCATCCGTATTCAAGAAACTCACAAATCAAACGTTAAAGCCGAAAAAGACATTGGCGATTCTTTTGCCGATCCTGTATCAGCTTCTCGGCA
>JAFYDS010000123.1 GCA_017544665.1 Clostridia bacterium
CACGCCGGATCTTCCCACGGAAAAATGGGGAGGCATCCAGGCGGACGAGAACGGACGCACCGGCATGAAAAACGTATACGCGGGAGGAGACGCCGTGACCGGCGCCGCGACCGTGATCCTGGCGATGGGCGCGGGCAAAACCGCCGCCGCCGCGATCGACGAGTACATCCAAAACAAGTGAGGCTCCGCGAAACAAACAAGCAGGTTTCTGCGAATCTCCTCTTGCATTGAGGGGGGAAATGGGTTATAATATCGGTTTGGAAAACAGCTTTGTTTTTTGAAAGACGTCACCATACGAAAGGAGTTTCAATCATGAACTATTCCAGCGAAGTGGAAAACATGTGCGTGGTTCAAAAGGGCCCGCATCATGATCCCGCGCCCATCCCCGAAGAGGGCAAGTGGATCGCGGCGAAACAGATCGGCGATATCTCCGGCTACACGCACGGCGTGGGCTGGTGCGCGCCGCAGCAGGGCGCGTGCAAGCTGTCCCTGAACGTCAAGGACGGCGTGATCCAGGAGGCGCTGGTGGAGACCATCGGCTGCTCCGGCATGCCCCACTCGGCGGCGATGGCGGCGGAGATCCTGCCCGGCAAAACCGTGCTCGAGGCGCTCAACACCGACCTTGTGTGCGACGCGATCAACACCGCCATGCGCGAGCTGTTTCTGCAGATCGTCTACGGCCGCACCCAGTCGGCGTTCTCCGAGGGCGGCCTGGTCATCGGCGCGGGCATGGAGGATCTCGGCAAAGGCTCCCGCTCGATGGTGGGCACCATGTACGGCACCAAGGACAAGGGCGTGCGCTACCTCGAAATGACTGAGGGCTACTGCACCCGCATGGCGCTGGATGAAAACGACGAAGTGATCGGGTATGAATTCGTCTCGCTCGGCAAGATGACCGACTTCATCAAGAAGGGCATGGAGCCGAACGAAGCCTACGAAAAAGCCAAGGGCACGTATGGCCGGTTCGACGAAGCGGCGAAGTATATCGACCCGAGAAAAGAATAATCAAAGGAGGAATATCGCAATGGCACAGTTTGAAGGTTACGAGAGACGCGAAGCGAAAATTCTCGCCGCGCTGAAAGAGTACGGGATTTCCTCCATTGATGAATGCAAGGAAATCACCCTCGCCAAGGGCATCGACATCGACCAGATCGTTCGCTCCACCCAGCCGATCTGCTTTGAAAACGCGATTTGGGCGTACACGGTGGGCGCGGCGATCGCCATCAAAAAAGGCTGCACCAAAGCCGCGGACGCTTCCGCTGCCATCGGTGAAGGCCTGCAGTCCTTCTGTATCCCCGGCTCCGTCGCCGAGAACCGCAAGGTCGGTCTGGGCCACGGCAACCTGGGCAAAATGCTCCTCTCCGAAGAGACCGAGTGCTTCTGCTTCCTGGCCGGTCATGAGTCCTTTGCCGCCGCGGAAGGCGCCATCAAGATCGCGCTGAATGCCAGCAAAGTCCGTGTTAAGCCCCTCCGCGTCATCCTGAACGGTCTGGGCAAGGACGCCGCCATGATCATCTCACGCATCAACGGCTTCACGTACGTGCAGACCGCGTTCGATCCTTATTCTGAGACGGTTAAGGTGGTCAAGGAAGTTGCCTACTCCAAAGGCCCGAGAGCGGCGGTGCGCTGC
>JAFYDS010000124.1 GCA_017544665.1 Clostridia bacterium
ATTGATTTCAGCACGATTCCCGCTGTTATCCACCGGAGCAACTGCCTTCACTGCGGGAACTGTCAATCCGTTTGTCCTGTCGGCGCAATTTTTAAAAAGAATTGAAAAAACAAATTCCGGTTTGTCGATATGTTCCCGTGAACTGGCAACCCTCAAAAACCGGTTGACATGTTCCTGGCCGCAAAATTGCGAACAGGCAGCAGTCTGTGGACATGTTTCCCTTTACCAACGAGAGGTATGAATTAGTAGTTTCATTTCCTCGTGCCATGTGGAGACGGTGTGCCTCTTGTGCCACCAAAAGAAGGACTTCATCTCAGCACCCCATGAACCCAAAGATGTTGAGATCTGAAACACAGATGGAAGGAAAACAGAGCATGCATGCAGCAAAACGGAACGTCCGGCTTGTCGAAGTGGACACAAAGAATCTGAATGACCTGATCAGGTTACAGCCGTTCGAATCACAGTATAACTTTGTTGCCGACAACTGCTACAGTCTGGCGGAAGCCTATGCCAATCTTTCGGCGGGCAGATATGCGCAGCCTTTCGTCACTTCCGGTCTGCGGGTCGGCACGGCAGCGGTCACCACGCGCGGCCTGAACGAAGCCGACATGGACAAGATTGCGTCGCTGATCGCGCTGGCAGCAACCGATTTTGAAGCAAAGAAAGCCGAGATCCGGGCGCAGGTGGACGCGCTGTGCAACGCGTATCCGCTGTATGCCTGAGCGCCGGGAACGGCGTACACTGCGCCGTAAAGACCAATGATCTGCTTATTATATTTGACAGCGGAGAAAAAACCGGTTTTGAATCATGTACAGGTGTGAAAAAACGACTGATTTAGTTTAAAAATCAGTCGTTTTGCTTTTCTATTTTTTCTTCAATCAGTTTTAGTAACTCACTGGGTTTGATATTTAGCGCATCAGAGAGCTTGAAAAAGGTTTCCAATGTTGGTTTTCTTTCTCCTCGCTCAATGGCGCTTAAATGTGTTCTGCCGATGTCAGCAAATCCACTGACTACTTCTTGTGAGAGGTGCTTTTTCTCTCTGCATTCTTGAATGACTTTTCCTACAATCCTTGCATCCAACATGCCTACACCTCCTTTATAGATAGTGTAGGTTATGATTTACTTTATAATGAATACAAATGTTGACAACAGAACACAAATGTGTTACAATATTTATATCTTGTCGGCGGACAAAAAAAGTAGGAGGTTTTATTTATGAAAAAAGCACTATCGTTATTGCTTGTTGCAGTATTTATTATTGGAATGATTCCGACAATAGGATTGGCAGCAAATGAGACATATGATGAGGAATTTATTAAAAGCAACTACAATGAATTGAAAGGAAAAATAGATAAAGTTGGGTATATACCAAAAACAGGGAACAAAACATTAGGCGGGAAATATGAGACATCGAGTTATTATTTAGAACACCATGCTGATACAGATAAATTAGAGTTTAATTTGTTCCAAACTATAGGTGAGTATAAAGATTATGGTCAAGTGACCATTGTTCCGAATTTTGAAGAAACAAGTGAGATGCTAGTTGAGATAAACTATATATCGAGCGATAACAGTATGTATTTTACTGCAAGTGCAACAATTGATGCTCATTTGGTCACAAAAGATACTAAGTTTTCTTTTATGATAACCGATGTAAAAAACATACCGTCAAGTACTGCTATTCAGAACTTAAGTAATTCGCTGTATGGCTTAAGCATTGTTTGCTGGGAGTGGTTAATGGAACAGGTCGGGATGTCACTTTCGCAAATTGGTTTCCGCCTTCGTTGTGGGGAGCATGTTTTTACAGAGGTAAAAACCACACCTGCGGCTTGTATAACAGCAGGTGAAAAAATTGAAAGATGCGCCTATTGTGGCTTGTTGAGAAACGAGACGATTCCAGCTAACGGAACGCATAGTTATATTGACAAAGTTCTTCCTGCTACAATGACAGCAGATGGAGCAAAAGAGATTATATGCTCTGTGTGTGGAGAAGTAAAGTCATCAGCACCAATTGCGCAGATAAAAACGGTTATGTTGAGTAAATCAACATATATCTACGATGGTAAAACGAAGAAGCCTTATGTTGTGGTAAAAGATCGAAATGGAAAGACAATCGCAAAGGAAAACTACAGTGTCAAATATGATGCAGGGCGGAAAGCCATTGGAATGTATAATGTGATTATCACATTCAAAGGCGATTACGAGGGAACAGTCGTTCTTCCTTTTAAGATTGTTCCGGGAAAAGTCACTGAACTAAAGGGCACTGGCAGAGAACTAACATGGTCTGCTGTTAACGGTGCACAAAAATACGTTGTGTATTGTTCAGCGAATAAAACAAGCGGGTATAAGAAAATAGGCACTACAGCAAAGCTGGCATACAGTTTGAAAAAACTAGAAACTGGAAAAACATACTACTTCAAAGTTAGAGCTTTGACAAAAGTAAACGGCTCATCATACTATGGTGGTTATTCATCGGCACTGAAACTTAAAATGAAATAAGTGACAGGAAGGGCAGGCTGGTACTGCTCTTTCTTTATGCCCTATTATTCTAGATTGTTATGCCTTATTCTTTTGTATAAAAAAACACACTGTATTTCTCTCAAATTGTTGCAACTTCCAAACTTCCGGGGAATGCTTGATTTTTATGCAAAGTATGCTATAATAGCACATATTATTATTTTGGCATAAAAGGCAAAGTTTGGGGGTCCTATTTATGAAACGAACCGAAATTGCAAAATTATATGCTGCGCCGGAAGCCTATACGGAGGCTCCGGTCACGGTCTGCGGCTGGGTCCGCACCAACCGCGACAGCAAGACGCTCGGCTTCATGGAAGTCAACGACGGCAGCTGCTTCAAGGGCGTACAGGTCGTGTTCGAAGCGGGCAAGGTCGCCGATTTCGCTGCGGTCGCGAAGCTCAACGTCGGCACCGCCGTCGTCGTCACGGGTAATCTGATTCTGACGCCGGAAGCGCGTCAGCCGTTTGAAATCAACGCGACGCGCGTCGAGGTCGAGGGCGCGTCCACGCCGGATTATCCGCTCCAGAAAAAGCGGCATTCCGTGGAATACCTGCGCACGATCGCGCACCTGCGTCCGCGCACGAACCTCTATTCCGCGGCGTTCCGCGTGCGCTCCGCGGCGGCCTTCGCGCTGCACCGCTTTTTCAACGAAAACGGCTTTGTCTATGCCCACACGCCGCTGATCTCCTGCTCCGACTGCGAGGGCGCGGGCGAAATGTTCCGCGTGACCACGCTCGACATGGAAAACCCGCCGCGCACCGCGGACGGCGAGATCGATTACAGCCAGGACTTCTTCGGCAAGAGCGCCTATCTGACCGTCTCCGGTCAGTTGCAGGGTGAGATCATGGCGCAGGCCTTCGGCAAGATCTATACCTTTGGTCCGACCTTCCGCGCCGAAAAGAGCTACACCCAGCGTCATGCCGCCGAGTTCTGGATGATCGAGCCCGAGATTGCGTTCGCCGACCTCAGCGACGATATGGAACTCGCGGAAGCGATGATCAAATACGTCATCCGCTATGTGCTCGACGCCTGTCCGCAGGATATGGCGTTCCTCAACCAGTTTGTCGACAAGGGTCTGATCGAACGGCTCGAGGCTGTGGCAAACAGCGACTTCGGCCGGATCACCTACACCGACGCGGTGGAAATCCTCCAGCAGCACAACGACCAGTTTGAATACAAGGTGGAGTGGGGCACCGATCTGCAGACGGAGCACGAGCGCTTCCTGACCGAGCAGATCTTCAGGCGTCCGGTCTTCGTTACCGATTACCCGAAGGAGATCAAGGCGTTCTATATGCGTCTCAACGACGACGGCAAGACCGTCGCGGCCTGCGACTGTCTCGTGATGGACATCGGCGAGATCATCGGCGGCAGCCAGAGAGAGGAACGCTACGACGTCCTTGTGGAGCGCATCAAAGAACTTGGCCTCAAGGAAGAGGACTACTGGTGGTACCTCGATCTGCGTAAATACGGCGGCACCAAGCACGCGGGCTTCGGTCTCGGCTTTGAGCGCCTCGTGATGTACCTGACGGGCATCTCCAACATCCGCGACGTGCTGCCCTTCCCGCGCACGACCGGTTCGGCGGAATTCTAAGCAAAATTCACTTTCAAAGGAGTGCGGCAGTATGCCGGATTACAAAGCGCTATCCAAGGCAGAGCTTTTGCAGGAGCAAAAGGAGCTGCTCGAAGCTTACCACAACTATCAGGCCATGGGCCTGACGCTCGATATGTCGCGCGGCAAGCCGGGCACCGACCAGCTTTCGGTGTCCAACGGCCTTCTGGACGCGATCACCTCGCACGACTGGGACGACGACAACAACCATTCTCTGCGCTACCTCAACTACGGCCTTCTGACCGGCATCGACGAATGCAAGGAGATCTTTGCGGCGCTGCTGGACGTGCCGATGGACAACGTGATCGTCTGCGGCAACTCGAGCCTCAACCAGATGTTCGACTATATCACCCAGTGCATGCTGACCGGGTCGGACGGCGTGCCGTGGAAGGATCAGGGCGAGATCAAGTTCATCTGCCCGTCCCCGGGCTACGACCGCCATTTCGCGATCTGCGAATACTACGGCATCAAGATGATCCCCGTTGCGATGACCGAAGAGGGTCCCGACATGAACGCCGTTGAAACGCTGATTCAGGACCCGACCGTCAAGGGCATGTTCTGCGTCCCGAAGTATTCCAACCCCACGGGCGTGACCTATTCCCACGAAACCGTGGAACGGATCGCGGCGATGGAACCCGCGGCGAAGGACTTCCGCATCATCTGGGACAACGCCTACGTCGTCCACGATCTGACGAGCAAGGGCGACGTGTTGGACAATATCTTTGAATCGCTGCACCGCTACGGCCACGACGATATGGTGATCGAGTTCACCTCCACGTCGAAGATCAGCTTCCCCGGCGCCGGCGTCGCCGCGCTTGCCGCGTCCGACCGCAATATCCAGATCATCAAGAACCGTCTGAAATATCAGACGATCGGCTATGACAAGCTCAACCAGTACCGCCACGTGAAGTTCTATAAGGACGTGGACGGCCTCAAAAATTACATGCGGCTGCACCGCAACATCCTCGGACCGAAGTTCAAGATCGTGCTGTATGAGTTCGAGCACAAGCTCGGCGGCTACAACATTGCCCGCTGGTCCACCCCGAAAGGCGGATACTTCATCAACCTCGACGTGCTGCCCGGTACGGCGAAGCGCGTGTGGGAACTGTGCCGCGACGCGGGCGTCACTTTGACACAGGCGGGCGCGACCTACCCCTATGGGATCGACCCGGAGGACAAGAACCTCAGAATCGCGCCGTCCTACCCGCCGGTCGACGAGCTGTTGACCGCGACAAAGCTGCTTTGCCTGTGCGTGAAGATCGCCGCGGTGGAAAAGCAGCTGGAAGACGACAAAGAGGAAGAATAAGCAAAAAAAGCTGCTGCGAACGCGGTGGCTTTTTTCGTTTCTCTTGACAAACCGCAGAATCGTTGTAGAATAAAACTGTCCGTTCTTTGACGCATTCCAAATTTCACATTCTTTTGTCGACTGACTTGGAGATACCTATGAAAAAGAAAGACAAAGAACCGGTCGATTCCCGTTATTGGTTCAAAACGATTATGTATAAGATACCGTGCGATATTCTGCTGGCGTTTCTTGTTTTGTTGGCGGAAGGGTGGTTCGGCAATCGCAGCGATTTGCCCGGTCATCCCTCCGGCGGGCTGGCGCTGCTGTTCCTGCTGGTTGCCGGGCTTGTCACGCTCGCGATGGTGATCCACGCCCTGCGTTTGCGCAAAAAAGAGAAAAAGCAGGCGGCGCAGGACGAAACCTCAACGGAGCAACCATCCGACTGTTTATTCAAATTCCAAATTCCACATTCCACATTCGTCTGTCGACTGATTTGGGCGACCACACAGGGTCGCCCCTACGCTGTACCGGAGGTGTCTATGCTCCACCACCCCATCCCGCCCGTCTTTGACGAACACAGCCGCGTGCTGATCCTCGGGTCGTTCCCGTCGGTGAAGTCGCGCGAAGCGCAGTTCTTTTACGGGCACCCGCAAAACCGCTTCTGGCGCGTGCTGTCATCACTCTTTGGCGAAGCGGCAGGGGAGACCCCCGCGGAAAAGACCGCCTTTCTTTTGCGGCACAACATCGCGCTGTGGGACGTGATTGCGTCGTGCGAGATCGAAGGCAGCGCCGACAGCAGCATCACGGACGCCGCCCCGAACGACCTTTCCGTGATCCTCTGCACGGCGCAGATCACACATATTTTTACCAACGGCAAAACCGCCGACCGGCTCTACCGCCGTTATCTGCAGACACTGACGGGTATCGAGGCGGTGTGTCTTCCGTCCACCAGCCCCGCGAACGCCGCATGGTCGCTCGACAGGCTGACCGAAGCGTGGCAGGCAGTCAAAACAGGCGCTGAATAAAAAACAGTTTCACGCTTTAATACGTGAAAGCAAATTTAAGCTACATTTAAGGTAACGCGACTATAATGAACGCGTGCAATGGGGAATGCAAGATGTTTTTTTCCGATTTTTCTTCTTGCAACCCTCCTCTCCATTGCACTCCCCTCTCCTTTTTATTTTTGTTTTGGGAACAGCGTCCGTTGCAAATACACGGGCGTTGTTTCCTTTCTTGTCACAATTTTTTCACATTTTATTGTTGATTTTAGGTTTTCACGGTATGCTAATAAAAAGTATGCCGATTTTTGACTGCGGAGGTAGATGCATGAGACTGTTACTCGCTGAAGACGAACGGGAATTATCGAAGGCGCTTTGCGCCATTCTCAAGCATAACAATTATTCCGTGGACGCCGTTTATGACGGACAGGACGCCCTCGATTACGGGATGGACGAAAACTACGACGGGATCATCCTCGATCTGATGATGCCGAAGATGAACGGGCTCGACGTTCTCGAAAAGCTGCGGAAGGCGGGCGTGTCCACGCCGGTGCTGATTTTGACGGCGAAGGCGGAGACCGAAGATAAGATCCTCGGGCTCGACAAGGGCGCCGACGATTATCTGACAAAGCCGTTTTCCACGGGCGAGCTGCTCGCGCGCATCCGCGCGATGACGCGCCGCAAGTCGGAGTTCACGCCGAATCTGCTCACGCTCGGCAACCTCTCGCTCAACCGCGAGACCTTTGAGCTTTCCACCGATCAGGGCTCGATCCGTCTTGGCAACAAGGAGTTCCAGATGATCGAAATGCTGATGGACAACCCCGGCCGGCTGATCTCGACCGAGCAGTTCATGGAGCGGATCTGGGGCTACGAGACCGAGGCGGAGATCAACGTGGTCTGGGTCTATATCTCCTATATCCGCAAAAAGCTCGCCACGCTGGGGGCCAACGTTGAAATCAAGGCGACCCGCGGCGTCGGCTATACGCTGGAGGAAGTCAAATGCTGAAAAAACTGCAGCGCAAATTTGTCGCGATCGCGATCCTCGCGCTGTTCACCGTCGTCTTTGTGGAGCTGTTCGCGGTCAACGTCGTCAACGTCTATCAGCGCGACAGCGATTCCAAAAGCATCCTCTACCTGATCGCGCAGAACGACGGTGTGCTGCCGAACACGGCGGTCGACGACGTCTTCGGCGCCGGCTGGAATCCGTTCGGACGGTCACAGATCACGGTGGAAACGCCGTATTCGACGCGGTATTTCGTCGTCAAGCTCCAGGGCAATACCGTGACGGACATCTCAACGAAGAACATCGCCTCGGTCAGCGACCGGACGGCGTTCGAATACGCGGCGAAGATCTACGGCGAAGAGCCGGGCTACGGCTTCGTGGATATCTACCGCTACTACTATGTCAAGGACAGCAGTACCGGCAACGCGATCATGGTCTTTCTGGACTTTGAGCGGGAACTCGAAGAGACGTTTACCCTCGCGATGATCTCGTTTCTGGTCGGCGTGATCTTCGTTGTTCTGCTCTCGTTCCCGGTTTATCTGATGACGCGCTCGGCGCTCTCTCCGGTCCGGCGCAGTATCGCGCAGCAAAAACAGTTCATCACCGACGCGTCGCACGAATTGAAAACGCCGCTCGCGATCATCTCCGCCGACGCGGACGTCCTCGAGATGTGCGGCGGCGAAAACGAATGGGTCAGCTCGATCAAGAGCCAGACCGCGCGGCTCAATACGCTCGTGCGCAACCTCGTCTCGCTTTCCAAGCTCGACGAGACCGCAAACGAGGCGGAGCACATCGAGTTCAATATCAGCGAAGCCGTGCTCGATACGGCGCTGAACTTTGAGCCGATGGCAAAATCGAAGAATCTGCGTTTTACGCTCGACGTGACGCCGAATCTGACAATCAAGGGCAACGAGGGCGAGATCCGCCAGCTCGTGTCGCTGCTGTGCGACAACGCGCTGAAATACACCGACGACGACGGCGAGATCCGCATCTCGCTGTATAAGAGCGGCAAGACGCTCACGCTGGACGCATACAATACCTGCGAGAGCATCGACAAAGAAAAGCTGCCGCATCTGTTCGACCGTTTCTACCGCGCCGACCCCGCGCGCGCCAGAGAGACGGGCGGCTACGGGATCGGGCTTTCGATCGCGAAGGCGATCGTGGATCGGCACAAGGGAAAGATCAGCGCGTCTTCCCCGGACGGAAAGTCGGTCCTCTTCCGAGTCCTGCTTTAAAACATCCTCATTTTTCAGGATCATTTCAATACTGCATGGTATGATCGGGGCAATCAAACGAAAGGAGACGGCAGTCGTGTCAACCTTCAAGACGATCTTTTCACGCTACGAAAAGAAATATGTGATCACGCCGCAGCAGCAGGCCGAACTGCTGTCTCTGGTCGGCGACCGGCTGCGCGAAGACGAGTACGGTGAAAGTACCGTCTGCAACATCTATTTCGATACCCCTGACTACCGGCTGATCCGTGCGTCGCTCGAAAAGCCCGTGTTCAAGGAAAAACTGCGGCTGCGGGTCTACAGCATCCCGCGGGCGGAGACCACGGCGTTTGTCGAGATCAAGCGCAAATACAAGGGCATCGTGTATAAGCGGCGCGTCAGTATGCGCTACGACGAAGCGGCAGACTGGCTTTGCAACGGGAACAAGCCGCCCTTCGACGCGCAGATCGCCCGCGAGATCGAGTACTGCCGGACCTGTTACGGACCGCTGCAGCCGAAGGTGTCGCTGTTTTACGACCGGGTCGCGCTGGTCGGCAAGGAGGACGAGGCGCTGCGGCTGACGTTCGATTCGAACATCCGCTTCCGCGCGCGTCAGCTGGACCTTTCACTCGGCGACGGCGGCTGCCGGCGCATCGACGACGGCAACATCGTGATGGAGATCAAATGCGACGTCGCGTTCCCGCAGTGGCTGAGCGAAGCGCTCAGCGCGCTTTCGATCTTTCCCGCGACGTTTTCCAAATACGGCATCGCCTATCAGACGATGATGCAGCCGCAGCTTGCGGCTGTGACGGCCTGAACCATGAAACGGAGGATTCTTGGATGGACACCATTTTTCAATCGATTCTGACAACAACGCTGACGCCGAAGACGTTTTTGCTCTGTACGGGCGCGTCGGTCGTGCTCGGTCTTCTGATCGCGCTTTGCTATATGAAGATCTGCAAAAAGCACAACGGGGGCTTCGTGACGACGATCGCGCTGATGCCCGCCGTGGTGCAGATCGTGATCATGCTCGTCAACGGCAATCTCGGCGCGGGTGTCGCGGTCGCGGGCGCGTTTTCTCTGGTCCGTTTCCGTTCCATTCCCGGGACGGCGCGCGAGATCTGCATGATTTTCGTCGCGGTGGCGGCCGGTCTTGCCACCGGCATGGGCTATCTGGCGTTCGCCGCGGTGTTTGTGCTGGTGATGGCGCTGCTGGCGCTGGTGTATGCGGGGCTGGGTCTCGGCGAAAAGGCGGCGAAAAACAAAAAAAGCCTCACGGTCGTGATCCCCGAGTCGCTCAACTACACCGAGGTGTTCAGCGATCTGTTTGAACAATATACCACAGACTGTGAACTGGTCTCCGTCAAGACCACCAACATGGGCAGTCTCTTCAAGCTCAGCTATGAAATCCGGCTCAAGGACGCGGCGAAGGAAAAGGAATTCCTCGACGCGCTGCGGACCCGCAACGGGAATCTGGAGATCACCTGTGCCCGTCTGGCGGAAAACCAGCTCAATCTTTGAGAAAGGCGGCGATCGGATGAACAGGCCGTGGCGCAAACGATGCGCCGCTTTGCTGACGCCGCTGTTCTGCGCGCTGCTGCTGTTCGGTTGCGCCGGAACCGAAAGGGAGAGCGCCCCTGAAGAAGTGCTGACGACGACCGCGCCGCTCTCGGACGAGGTCGCGTACACGACGGCGGCGGCACAGGTGGATGAAGAAAACCGCGATCTGCAGATCGACACCTATGTGATACTCAACGACGACGCGACGACGATCAAAGGCGATGGCGCCGCCTACGCGGACGGCAGACTGACCGTTTCCAAGGCCGGCGTCTATTCGATCAAGGGCACGCTGACGGACGGACAGATCTATATCGACACCGATGACGACAGCGGCAAGGTCAAGCTCTATCTCGAAGGCGTGGAGATCTATTGCGCCGACAGCGCCCCCGTCTATGTGGCGCAGGCGCCGAAAGAGACGCAGCTCATTTTGGCGAAAGGCAGCGAAAACAAGCTGAGCGACAACGGCGCGCGGACGATAGCGGACGCGCAGGCGGAAGACAAGGATTTCGCCGCAGCGGTCATATACAGCAAAGACGATCTTCAGATCGAAGGCGAAGGCGCGCTGTCGATCGAAGCGAACTTCCGCAAGGGGATCTTTTCCCGCGACGAACTGCAGATCAAGGGCGGCGCCCTGACGATCACAGCGGCGGACGACGCGATCCGCGGCAAAGACAGCGTCAAGATTGCGGGCGGTACGCTGAAGCTGCAGTGCGGCGGCGACGGCATCCGCACAAGCAGCGAAGAAAAAGGCAATATCTCCGTCTCCGGCGGCGATATTACGATTGAAAGCACACAGGACTGCATCCAGGCGACCGGTGATATTTCGGTCTCCGGCGGCACTTTCCGGCTGCAGAGCGGCGGCGGTTATCAGGAAGAAATCCAGACGCAGGAAAGCGGCAGCGGCTTCTTCGGCGGGTTCGAACGGAAAAGCACGACCGGTTCCGCCGACGACAGCAGCGTTTCCACCAAGGGCATCAAGGCGGACGGCAACCTCGCGATCGCGGGCGGCGCGTTTCTGCTCGACTGTCTCGACGACGCGCTGCACGCAGGCGCAAACCTTGCGGTTTCCGGCGGTTCCTTCCGGATCCGCACGAACGACGACGCGATCCACGCGGAAGAAAGCGTCGCGATCGCGGGCGGCGCGTTCGAGATCGACGCGTCCTATGAGGGCGTGGAAGGCAACGTCGTCACGATCTCCGGCGGCACCTTTGATATTACGGCGCAGGACGACGGCATCAACGCCGCGTCACCGGACGCCCAGAACGATATGACGTTCTTCCGCGGTCTGCCCGACGGCGCGCAGCCCCCGCAGGATGACGCGGACGGCGGCCGGAACGGCTTCGGTTTCCGGCGGCAGGGAGGCATGGAACAGCCGGATGAGAGCTGTGTGATCTCCGTCAGCGGCGGCGCGATCCGCGTCAACGCATCCGGCGACGGCATCGATTCCAACGGCAATATCACCGTCTCCGGCGGGACGATCCTCGTCTTCGGCCCGACCGACGATGGCAACGGCTCGCTTGATTATACGGGCAACTGCATCGTGACGGGCGGCACCCTTTGTGCGATCGGTTCGGCGGGAATGGCGCAGGGCGTATCAGACGGTTCGGTCGCGTCCCTCACGGCGACCGGCAGCTTCGTCGCCGGTGACACGCTGACGATCACGGATGCGCAGGGCGCGGAAATGTACGCGGTCAGGCTGGAAAAGCAGGCGGCGCACCTCGTCCTCGCGAGTGAAAAGCTGCAAAGCGGCAGCGCCTATACGCTGAACGTCAACGGCAGCGAGGTGGGCACGGCTGCGGCAAAATAAAAGAAACATCCTCCGCTTCGGGTCGCCCCGGGCGGAGGATTGCTTCTTTTGACAGGGGAATGCCGGCTTATTCTGCCGGTTGATCCTGGCTTTTCTGAATGAAGCCAAAGAGATCCTGAATCAATTGAAAGATAAATTTGAACAGGTTGATCAAATCGCCGACTGTGTTCATGAAGGTCGCCTTCTTTCATAAATTATGAATGGGGAAGTCATTCATTAATCTTATCTTAGCATACTTGCGCGCAATTATCAAGTCCCCGGGAAAAAAGGACAGAAAAAAATATAAAAAAGGCTTGACGAATAATCAAAACTGTGGTATAGTATTCGAGCGTTGAGAGACATGCTGGTGTAGCTCAGTTGGTAGAGCAGCTGATTTGTAATCAGCAGGTCGGGGGTTCGAGTCCGTCCACCAGCTCCACCTTCTTCGCAAAATAGAATATGGGTAGGTTCCCGAGTGGCCAAAGGGAGCAGACTGTAAATCTGCCGTCAGTGACTTCGGTGGTTCGAATCCACCCCTGCCCACCAAGTGTTGCGGTCTTAAAAGATCCACACCCGAAAGCCCTTGCACAGCAAGGGTTTTCGCCGTTTTTCGGGCAAATTTTTGCAGTGCGTTTTCAGTGATCCACTTGATCAACTTAGTGGATCCGAACGACCGAAGCGACCGTTTCAGGGCAGAAATCGAGAGAATTTCCTCTTGATTCCTGCCCTTTTTTCATTTTTCAGGCAAAAAAAGTTGCAAAAACTATTCGAATCAGTTTTGTTCATAATCAACAAAGGAAAAATGAACTAAAAACAACATACCGAGTGCATTCCCCTGTGTCATATTAACATTATTCTTCATAATATTGCGCCTGTGCCATTTTTTTCGCTATTATAACACACAGATAAACAGTGTCAAGGATTTGCATGGATTCGGTGGAAAAAACAGACCCTGATTTTTTGGATTTCAAGTGTGTTATGAACCTATTGTCAGATATTGAGACTATTATATGAAGGAATTTGTGACTTTACCAAAATCGACAGGATCCGATTTTGTTTGACAAAGCTATATATGGGGCTGTCTCATTAAGCAAGTAATGATTCCAAATAGCAGTCCTAACTGAGAAAAAACAAAAACAACGCCAAAAACAGCAACACCATATAGAGGCACAGAAAAACCGGCCTCAGGTGTTGCTGTTTTTTGTTGTTTCTTTTATATTTTTATGTCACGCAGCTTTCGTTTGCCCAACGCCTTGTGACCGGATTTTGCAGCGATTATTGTCTTATTCAATCAAACACTTTTTCAATAAACGCAAAAATGCGGAATAGCGGTTGCAGCAGCCAGCCCGGGAGATCATCCGGGAGAAGTGAGAAAGCGGAGTTGTTCAGCATTACGGAATACTCCTTACACCTTCCTGTAATCAGCATACTGTTATAGGAGCGGTAATCGGTTCTGTTTTCAATCTGGTACATTCTGCCTTCCATTCGCATGGAATTGAGCAGCTTGACGCTGCCGCCGTCAAGCTGCAGCATGGGCTGAGAACCGTTGTTGCCGTCGCAGCCGATATTTACAAGCAGAACGGAAGAATCGCGCTCGCGCATGTAGTGCTTTGTACCGTAGATAAACGTCTGAAACACGGTCACGTCGGCGCAGTTTTCGAAGTCAAGGTACGTGCTGGTCTGCTTCAATACGGGCTCGAACAGCACGTCGAAGATATCTGTTTCTCTGAGCCGGCCCTGAAGCTCAGGGACGTCAAGAGAACGGTAGCCGTTGCGGGTCACCGTGTTGCCGTTCTGCAGGCAGGCTTCGATCCAGACGTTTTCGCAGTTTTCCATCCGGATCATAGACAGATAGCTTGTTCCGACCAGACGTTTGATAAAGACGTTTTTGCCGTTTTCGCACCTGACGCCGACGGACGCGAGGTTGACGAAGCTGTTGACGACGTAATTGCCCTCCGCCTTTATCGCGATGCACGGGGACGAGGCAAGCCGGACTTCCTTCTCCTTCTCCGGCGCGCTCAGGGGATAATCGAAGCGCAATCCGTTCACGCCCGCGCCGTCCCCGGCCAGCGTGACCAGCGGCGCGTCCTCTTCGCCGTATCCGTAGAAGGACAGGATCAGCGTACCGTTAGTTTCGCCGGACTGGTCCCTTGTGCCGACGCTGGAGGAGCCGCGCAGCTCCACGCCCGCCGGAACGGTCACGGGTCCGTTGAACCGGTAGATCCCGCCGGGCAGATAGACCACGCCGCCCGTTTGCTCCGCGGCGGCCAGCGCCTCCCGCACCATTGGCGAGGCGTCTGTCATGCCGGTGCGGTCCGCCTCCACGGTATACAGGACCGGAGCGGGCTTCTGATACGTTTTGTCCATCGGGACGCAGATGGGGGCGCTTGACGTGATCTGCGGGTTGCGGACAAGCATTTTGCCGAGCAGCTTTACGTTGTGCAGCTCAAAGACGGCGTCGCCCTGATAGCAGACGGCGCTTTTGCAGCCCTCCAGCACGCTCTCCGCCACGCTAACGCCCCAGTTGGCCCCGCGGGACCAGACGGAATCCTCCTCCGCGTAAAACGCATAGTCGCAGCGGCGGATATCCAGCCGGTAGAAGGAACCGTTGAACTGCACCCGGATGCCCTTTTTCAGGTGGATCCCGTAGGCGCAGTCGCTGATCCTCACGTCGGAAATCTCCGGCCATTCCAGATCCCCCAGCACGAAGCCGGTGGCGTTCTGACGGGTATACGCCTTCAGCGCTTCGGCCGGCGGCGCGTTGTAGGCCTCCCCGGCCTCGGTCCAGTAACGGTTCTCGATAGATACGGTTTTGTAGACGTCCACGTCCGCGGAGTTGTAGGAGTTGAGCCCTTCCTTCAGGCAGGTCCCCTTCACGTTTTCCAGCGTGGTCATCTCGTGGCATTGGTACACGCCCTCCTCGCAGAGGGAGCATAAGCCGATCCCCCGGTAGGAATTCAGCAGCGTGATATTTTTCAGCGTGTGGAGCATATAGTCCCGCTTACCGTTCACGTAAAACGTGTAGGGGTACGGCTTCACGTCGTCGATGGACTGATCCGGGTACCATACGGTCAAGCCCACCGCGCCGGCGCTGCCGCCCACGTCGAACAGGGCGGGGGTCTTTTCCTCCGTGCTCTCCGGCCGGGCGACGATCACGGTGCCGTAATCCGTCCCTTCGTCGGGGTCCTGCCAGTCGCCCCGCAGCGTCACGAAGGGCCGGATATAGAGATGGCCGGTGATCAGATAGCGGCCGACGGGCAGGAAGACGGTCCCGCCGCCGCTGCGTGCGCAATCATCCAGCGCGCGCTGCAGCCCTGCCGTGCAGTCCGTTTGCCCGGTGCTGTCAACATAATACGGCGCCTCGGTGGCGATGATATCGGCGACGACAGCGTCCTGCGTAGGATAAACCGTGTTTACGATGACCGGCGCAGGTGTTTCACGCGCAAAGCAGACCGGTACGGAAAAACCGATCGTTAATGCAAAAACGATGAATAGAGCAGTAATCTTTTTCATAATGATTCCTCCGTTTTTTATACCCGCACACGGAGTTACCCGCAAAAACGCCGATTGGTATGGATTCATTATAGCATCTCTGCTAGAATTATTCAATACCTATGCTTGAGTGTTTTTTTGAAAGAAAATCCCCAAAAAATAAAAAATTTATTGATTTTCGGTTGTTTTTCATCAAAAACGAAGTGGATCTTTTTAGTACGTAACATCCACGAAAAAAGCACGCTTAAGCGTGCTTTTTTCAATGATATCCGTTCCGTGCCGGAACGGGTGATATACATTTTTGCATACTCGCCAAAGACGAGTTATGCAAAAATGCATGATATGCCCTTCAGGCATGATATGCGCCTGCGGCGCATGGGCGGGACGGATAGCATATCATGCAGACGCGAAGCGGCTGTATATCATGCGCGGCATCAGCCGCGTATATCATATCGCGCAGCGATATATCATTTTTGCGAAAGCAGCTGTCAAAAGTGTGATAACGAATCCTTTTTGAGCGGTTTGACCGCTCTTTTTTATTGCCCTTTTTCCCGAAACGACAGAGGGATCAGACACGAATAATAATTCTAAATTCGAATTTTGAGGTCCCGAAAAAGTCACTTAGCACGCTTGAATATGAACATTTTATGAAGATTGCAGATTTGTTGCAAAAAAAGCGTGAAAAAAGGGCTTGTCGGGCCTTATTATGGGAGGACTTCTTTTCAGTGACCTTTACGGGATGCCAGATTTCGCGAAGAACAAAAAGAAAAATGACAGGAGCAAACGGCAACTGAGACGTGAAAACACAGTTCGTTTATTACTGTCACTGGCGGAGGATGGGCTGCGCCCATACCCGTTTTTTATTTTTCTTTTTTCGGTTTTCGGTGTTTTTTCGCCCTCGGCGTGCAACAGCACAGCCTTCGGGCGAAGAAAACGCCGTCTTCATCGAAATCCGGCACCCCGGCGGTCTCACCGGTCAGAACCACACTTTTTCGAAAGGAGCATTTCTTTGAGTCAATCACTTTCACCCAAACAACTGCTGTTCTGCACCTACTATGTGCAGACGAGAAACGGACGGGAGGCGGCGGCAAAAAGCGGCTTTCGTTTTGCCCAGCGCACCGCGGCCAGGCTCTTGCGCCGATCAGATATTCGTGCGCAGATCGCCGAACAGGACCGCGCTGCCGCGCAGTCGCAAAACGATATTGCCGCCGGTTACGCCCGTCTGGCGTTCGGCTGTGTCAGCGACGCCGTTGCGCTCGCGCTTTCCCCGGAAGACGAAAGAACCAATCTGGAGGAGATGGACCTCTTTGCGGTCTCCGAGATCAAGTGCGGCAAGAACGGCGTGGAGATCAAGTTTTTTGACCGCCTGAAAGCGCTCGAAAAGCTCGAGGCGCTGACCGCGAGCCGGGAAAGCGATACGGCGAAGGAATTGTTCACGGCGATCGGGCAGGGCGCAAGCGCGCTGCGGGAGACAGAAGCATGATCCCCGCGCTCCGGTCGTTCTCTTCGAAACAGACAACGGTTCTGACGTGGTGGCACCCGTCGTCGCCGCACGCCGGAAAAGATGCGATCATCTGCGACGGCGCGGTGAGAAGCGGCAAAACGACCTGTATGGCGCTGTCGTTCGTGCTGTGGGCGTTCTTTCGGTTCCACGACGGAACGTTCGCCCTGTGCGGCAAGACGATCACGTCGCTGCGGCGCAACATCGTCGAGTCGCTGCTGGCGCTGCTGCGCTCGCTCGGCTTCGGCGTGCAGGAAAAGGTGTCGCAGAACAGGATCACGCTCTCCTTCGCCGGCCGCCAGAATGTGTTTTATCTCTTCGGCGGGCGGGACGAAGCGTCGGCTTCTCTGATCCAGGGCATGACGCTTTGCGGCGTGCTGTTCGACGAAGTGGCGCTGATGCCGCGCTCGTTTGTCGAGCAGGCGCTGGCCCGCTGCTCCGTTGAGGGGGCGAAGTTCTGGTTTAACTGTAACCCCGAACACCCGCAGCACTGGTTCTATCAGGAGTGGATCACCAAGGCGGCGCAAAGGAACTGCCTGTATCTCCACTTTCTGATGCGGGACAACCCCTCACTGAGCGAAGCGGTGATCCGCCGCTATGAATCGCTGTACAGCGGCACGTTCTATGACCGGTTCGTGCGAGGTCTTTGGGTCGCGGCGGAAGGACTCGTTTATCCTGAAGCGGCAGCCGGCGCTTACACGAAGGCGCCGCCCGCCACGGCGGCGTCGCGCTGGTGCGTATCGTGCGATTACGGGACGGTCAACCCGATGTCGATGGGGTTGTGGGGGCTGTTCGGCGACGCGTGGTACCGCGTAAAAGAAATCTACTATGATTCGAAGGCGGAAGGCCGCCAAAAAACGGATGAGGAATACTACGACGATCTGTGCGCGCTGGTCGGCGAACGCAGGATCGACTGCGTGACGGTCGACCCGTCCGCGGCGTCGTTTCTTGCCTGTCTGCGCAGCCACAACCGCTTTCGTGTCCTCCCCGCCAGGAACGAGGTCCTGCCCGGTATCCGCCGCGTGCAGGAAGCGTTCCGGCAAAAGAAGCTGTTCATTTCGCCCGACTGCAAGGCGGCGCTGCGGGAGTTTTCGCTCTACCGTTGGGACGAGAACGAAACGAAAGACTGCGTCGTCAAGACGAACGACCACGCGATGGACGACATCCGTTATTTCGTTTCGACCATCCTTTGCGCGCCGGAAGCGCCCGGCTTTGTCGCGCTTGCGGTTGAGCGGGAGAACGGCTAATACACACAGAAAGGAGCAATCGTTTGGCAATCAGGAAAAAGGAAACGCCCGTCTCCGCGGTCCACGCTGTCGCCGCGCCGCAGACCGGCTGTCTGCAGCAGAGCGCGCTGCTCTGCGCGGCATCGCCGACCCGCAGCGGGTCGCTCGAGCTGTACCGGCTGCTGCGCAAACGGGTGCCGATCATCGACGCCGCGATCATGAAGACCGTGCGGCTGCTCGGCACGTTCGACGTGCGGTGCGATGACGAACGGGCGCAGACCGCGCTGCGGCGGTTTTTGAAGACCGTGCCGGTCGGGTCGCTGCGCTGCGGGATCGACGCGTTTTTATCGACCTATTTCGAACAGCTGCTGACCTACGGGACGGCGGTGGGCGAGATGGTCGTCACCGACGGACGTCTGACGGATCTTTTCAACGCCGATCTGCGCCGCGTGGCGTTCTCCTACGGCAAAACGCCGCTGGAGATCGTCGTCAGCGCGCAGACCGATAACGGGCGCTTTTTGCCCGTGCCGTATCCGGGGCTGATCCTCAAAAGCGTCCACGATCCGCAGCCGGGCGCGCTCTACGGCACGTCGGTTCTGCAGGGACTGCCGTTTGTCAGCAACATTCTGATGACGATCTTCCGCACGACCGAGATCAACTGGGAGAGATTGGGCAACGTGCGCTTTGCCGTGACCTACAAGCCCCAGAACGACGCGCTGGACAAGGCCTATGCCGCCGAACGCGCGCAGCAGATCGCCGATGCTTGGAGCAGGGCAATGCGCGAAGAGAACACCGTGCGCGACTTTATCGCCGTCGGCGACGTACAGGTGCAGGCGATCGGCAGCGACAACCGGATGCTTTCGAGCGAGATCCCGGTGCGCCAGCTGCTGGAACAGATCGTTGCAAAGCTCGGCATCCCGCCGTTTCTGCTCGGACTGAGCTGGTCGTCCACCGAACGGATGAGCAGCCAGCAGGCGGATATCCTCACCAGCGAGATCGACGCCTATCGGCGCGAGCTGGAGCCGGTCGTCCTGCAAATCTGCGAAACCTATCTGCGCTTCGAGGGGTACGACTGCCCGGTCGAAATCGAGTGGGAGCCGCTGACGCTGCAGGATATCACGGCGCTGTCGCAGGCGGCGCTGCTGGACGCCCAGCGCGAAAAACTACGCAAGGAGATCGGAGAGACGCAAGATGACATTTGACACCGAACAGGAACTCGAACAGATCAACCGCTACACGCGCAAGCCGCTGACGGCAGACGACGTCTACCGCTTCACGCTGACGCTGTGCGACAACGAGATCGACCGCGATCTGGAACGCTTCACCCCCGCGGCGCTCGGAGAACTTGCCGCGCTGTTCGTGGGCAAGACGGGTATCTTTGATCACAGCTGCAAAAGCGAGCAGCAGTCCGCGCGGCTGTTTGACTGCTGGGTGGAGACCGACAAGACCCGCGCGACGTCCTGCGGCGAAGCGTACACCTGTCTTAAAGCGCGTGCCTATATGGTCCGCACCAAGGAGAACGAAGGGCTGATCGCGGAGATCGAAGGCGGGATCAAGAAGGAGGTCAGCGTCGGCTGCGCAATGGGCAGCCTTTGCTGCTCCGTCTGCGGTGCGGACCGCAGGACCACGGGGTGCGAGCACGTTAAGGGCCGCACCTACAACGGCCGGCTTTGCCACGATGTGCTGTCGAACGCGACGGACGCTTACGAATGGTCGTTTGTCGCCGTCCCCGCGCAGCGTGAAGCCGGCGTGACCAAAGCTTTTTCTAAGGAGGCACCCATGACAGAATCCATTCTCGAAACCGTCAAGAGCGCAAAGAACGAGCTGAAGCTGACCAAGGCGCAGCTGACTGCGCTGCAGGCGGATATCGCTTCGCTCGAGCAGGCGGGCGCGGACGCGAAGGCATACCGCGAAAAGCTGCTCTCGGAGATCGGACGCTGCGTACTGATCGCGCTGCCGCAGATCGACAAGTCCCTGTTCGTGCAGGGCTGCGGTGATATGCCGATCCACGCGCTTGAGACGCTCTCGCAGTCGCTGCACAAGCAGACGAAGGCGATGCTGCCCGCAAAGCAGCAGCTCTCCGCGACGGAATCGAAACCGACGACGGACAACCACGCATTTTGTATTTAACGGAGGTAATATGATGGCAGCATTTGAAACGATCAAACTCGAAAAAGGTCTTTACACGACCGGCAAGTCCTTCACCAAGGCGCTCGAAGAACTCGACCCGTCCGAAAACTATATCGGTACGCCGCTCGAAGGGCTCGACGCCTATCAGCGTCAGCTCAAGCGCTTCGACATCAAGGTCAGCGGCCGCGGCAGCGACATGGTGGAAAAGTTCTTCAAGACGTCCGATTCCGCGGCGCTGTTCCCGGAATACGTCAGCCGCGCCGTCTGGGCGGGCGTGGAGGAAAACAACCTTCTGCCGAACATCGCGGCGACCGTGACGGATATCGAAGGGCTCGACTACCGCACGATCACGTCTTCTCTCTCTGACGAGGACAATAACGCCGCGCACGTGCTCGCCGAGGGCGACACGATCCCGACGACCAACATCACCACGACCGAGCACCTTGTCACGCTCAAAAAGCGCGGCCGTATGCTCGTCGCGTCGTATGAAGCGATCCGCTTCCAGCGTCTGGACCTCTTCACGGTCGCGCTGCGTCAGATCGGCGCGTATATCGCCAGACGCCAGCTGCAGGACGCCGTGGACGTTCTGATGAACGGCGACGGTACCGGCAACGACAACGCGATCACCACGGCGAACGTCGCCACGAGCGGCACGCTGACCTACGCCGACCTTGTCGATCTGTGGAACAGCTTCGATCCCTACACGATGAACGCGATCATCGCGTCCCCGACCGCCATGGCGCAGATCCTGAAGCTCAGCGAGATGCGCGACGGCACTGCCGGGCTCAACTTCCACGCCTCGGGCAACCTCGTGACCCCGTTCGGTGCCCAGCTGATGAAGAGCAGCGCCGTGACGTCCGGTACGCTGATCGGCCTTGACAACACCTGTGCGCTCGAGCAGGTACAGGCCGGCGGCATCCTGACCGAATTCGACAAGCTGATCGACCGTCAGCTCGAACGCGCCGCCGTGACCAGCATCACGGGCTTCGCCAAGATCTACACCGGCGCGTCCAAGGCGCTGGCAATCTGAGGACCGGACGATGGATGCGACACAGGTGCTCGCGATTCTGCGCGACAACCGTCTGTTTGACGAAACGGATGAGGGCGTGCTCCTGCGCGCCTGCATCCGCGCCCTCGGCTTTGTGAAGGACAGACTGCGCGACGACGTGGACGACAGCGACCCGCGGATCGCGGCGACCGCCGCCGCGCTCGCGCGGTACCGCCTGTTTTTCGATATGCTCGAAAGCGGGGAACGCTTTTCCAGCTACAAGGCGGGCGATATCACGATTCAGCGCGATCTCAAGGCGGAAGTCACGGCGGAAAAAGCGCTGCGCGACGAAGCGCTGACGCAGGCCGCGCCGATTCTCAGGGACGGAGGGTTCTTTGTTGCGGTACAGTAAAAACATCACGCTCCCGTTTTTCAATCGCTTCGGGCGGACGATGACCTACGTCGATCAGAGCGGCAGCACGCCGTTCAAGGCGTTTTTGCAGCCGCTGCGGTATAAGAACAAGATGTATCTGAGCGGTACGCTGACCGAGATCGGCTACGATACGCTGCGCAAGTTCGTTTTGATCTGTCCGGTGTCGGTCCCGATCCCCGCCGTGGACGGTACGGCAACGCGGCTGGAATTCGACGGAGACTCCTTCTGTGTGGACCATTGCGAAAAGGTCTTCTTCGGCGACACGCCGCTGTATTACTGGGCGATCGTCCACCAGAACAACGACTGGAGGGTTTACGCATGACGACGGCAAATCTCGTCCGTGAGATCGTTTCTCTGATCAACGAGGATGTGCTCGAGGACACCGATACGGTGGAGGCCGTTTTGTCGTTCGACGACCGGACGGTGCCGCAGCCGGTGGACAAGATCTACTTCGCCTTTCTGATCGGGCAGGACAACGTCTCTTTGCTCGACGACGGGACGCAGAACGCCTGTCAGCTCACGCAGCTGACGATCTCGATGAACTGCTACGCCCCGCCGGGCGAGAACGCGATCGAGGTCGCGGCGCACGCGGAGGACGTCCTCTCCAAGGTCAACGAGACCTATTCCGGGATCATGCAGGGCTACGAGATCGGGACGGCGGCGATCGACGACTATCTCAAGGCGCTGAAGGTGCCGTGCAAGATGCTTTTTCGCTATGAGCAGTGTCCGGCGTACCAGATCTCGGAATCGGTGATCCTCCCGTTCGCCGACTTCTTTTGCAAGACGCATGTGCTGGACACCTCTTTGCATCTGACCGCCGCCGAGCGGCAGAAGCTGAGCGAGCCGTTCGTCGCCGGAACCTACGTCGGGCTCGGCGCCTACAACCCGGTGACCGTGACGCTCGCGTTTGCATCGAAGCTGGTGCTGATCGCGCCGCAGAACGCGCCCTTTGCGGAGCTGGACGCGGTGCACAACACGTTGCTTTGTCGCGCCGCCGTTGCGGCGACCGGCGTCACAGACAGCCTGATCGCGCTCCAGAGCGGCGGCTTCACCGTCACACAGCCGGAGACGATCCCCTTTGACAGCGCACTGCGCAGCCTGAACGAAGCAAACCGCACCTATCTTTACGTGGCGTTCCGCTGAGTCCGGGCAAAAAGAAAAACGCATCCCCCGCTTCGGCGGGGGATGTTGTTTTTCAGTGTGGAGTGTGCAGTTTGCAGTGCGCAGCGCAAAGACTGAAGGGGTCCGCGCGGCTTTTGCTATAGACTAACGACTGTCAACTGACGACTGTTTCGCGACATGCCGATCGTCGAGGTTCTTCTTCCACCCGAGCGCGTGCAGGTTGCGTTTCCAGAACCACGCCTGATAGCCCCATTTGCGCAAAAGACCGGGCAGCGCCTGCTTCCTTGTCGCGTGCGGCAGAGAGAAGGCGTCCAGCAGCGCTAAATAGGCGGGCAGCTTTCTTAAAAACGCATCGTAGTTCTTCGCGTCCGGCGGCGTCCAGGCGGTCTCGCTGAACGCGCCGAGTCGCGGAAAGGCGCAGTAGCCCGCCTTTTCCATCGTCGGCACATACTCCGTCCAAAGACAGCATTCCACGCCGAAGGGTTGCGTGCCGTTCTTCGCCGGGTCGTGGGTATAGCAGGCTTTCAGCGGCACCATCCCGTAGGGCAGGTCGAAGTAATAGCTGTGGAAATCGGCGTCCACCACGTGCGACAGGTCGGCGTCGTCGCCGGGGAGCACATCCCAGTGCTCGCGGATCACGGCGGCGTCGATCTTTTCGCCGAGCTGCGCGTTGTACCACGCAAAGACGCGGACGCCCTTTTCTTTGAGGTGTGCCGTGACGCGCCCGATGTAGTACGGATAAAGCTGCCCGACGTCCGTGAAGCCTTCGTCTTCCATCCGCTTCTGGCAGTGCGGGCAGTGCTCCCAGCGCATCGTCGGGACCTCGTCGCCGCCGATGTGGAACATCCCGTCCGGAAACAGCTCGAGCACTTCGTCGAGCACGCCAAACATGAAGTCGAAGGTGCTCTCCTTGCCGACGCAGAGGATGTCATGCTGGACGCCGCTGTTGGTGGCAACGTTCAGATCGCGGTCAAAGCAGGAGAGAAACGGATACGCCGCGATCGCGGAGACGACGTGGCCCGGGGAATCCACTTCGGGGATCACCTGGATGCAGCGTTCGTGCGCGTACTGTACAATGTCGCGGATTTCATCCTTTGTATAAAAACCGCCGTGAGGCGTTCTGCCGAAGTTCGTGTAGGCGCGCCACGCGCCGATCTGCGTCAGCAGCGGGTAGCCGTCCAGTTCGATCCGCCAGCCGTGGTCGTCCGTCAGATGCCAGTGGAAGCGATTGAGTTTGTGCAGCGCCATCGCGTCGAGCAGCTGTTTGACCGCGTCGGGCGCGAAAAAGTAGCGGCTGACATCCAGCAAGAAGCCGCGATAGCCGTACTGCGGCGCGTCTTCGATCTCGATCGCGGGGAGAATGCCCTCTTCCTGCAGCAAAAGCTGCTTTAGCGTCTGGACGCCGTAAAAGACTCCGGATGCGTCGTGTCCCGTGACCGTGACACGGGTCGGCTCGACGCGCAGTGTATAGCCCTCCGGCTTCGACACGGCGGGGTCGACTGAAAGCGTGAGATGCTCCTTTCCCGTACCGAGCAGGTCGAGCGCAAGCGTATCGGCAAAAAAGCGGTCAAGCTCCGCTTTTGCAAGGACGCTTTCGTCGTCGGCGTGCAGATTGCAAAGCTTTGTCAGCCGGAACACGGGCGTTTCGCCGACCGTCATGGAAGCGGGCTGCGGGATGATGGAAAACGGCATGAAATCACCTTCCTTTCTCTGCTTTCATTATAGCGGAACACGCCGCCGAAAGCAAGCGCCGCGCCGGCTTTTTCAGGCGGATTTGTGAAATAATTGTAACTTTTGAAAAGGTGATTGACAAAGCCCCGCCGTTCGTTATACAATCCAAAAAAAGGGAGTATTTTCATGAAGCGCGTCCTCGGTATCCTGCTCTCGATCACCCTGCTCCTGACCCTGTTCGGCTGCGGAAAAACGCCTCTTGCCGAACCGGACACGACCGCCTCTTCCGCGCCGACAGAAACCGTGCCGACGACCGAAACGACGACCGTGCCGGACGCGGAGAAAGCGGTCTTTTCGCTGCGCACGCTGCCGGACATCGGTGCCTTTGTTTCGGACGAAAAGAAGGCGTATTTCTTCGACGACGGGGCGCACGACACGTTTGAGCCGCGCAAGGATTACGGCAGGATCGTCCCGTACTGTACGACGGAAAAATATTTTGCAACAGACTGGTCATATACCGACGAAGAGACGGGCGAAGTCTATCAGGGTTCGACCCCGGAGGACGAGTCCGGCTATTATGAACGCTTCGGCTTTGCGACCGCCGACGGTAAAATCATCACGAACGGACTGTATGACGATCTGTTCTGCTATGAAGATGAAACGGGCGCAGTGCTCTATGTGGCTTTCCCGGAACAGGCGTATGAGATGTGCGGCGAAATGTACCTGATCGCCGGCGACGGCAGTTCATGTGTGCATCTGACAGAGAACGACAGCGAACTGCGGGTGTTCGACGAAAGCGAAAACGGCAGCGGCAAAGGATTGCTGCTCATTCGCAACTACGAAAGCGAACGGCTGCGGCTGATGGATTTTTCCGGCAAGGTGCTCTATGAATACAATCCGTCTTCGCCTGAAGACAACGATTATATGGTGTATATCGAATATGCGGATCAGAACAGCGTGCTGATCCGGCAGGACGACAACGAGGGGGTCTCGCGCTATTTCCGCCAAACCTATGACGGAAAAGAGATCGCCGCGTTTCCGGAAGATCTCGGCATGATGCGCGGCGTGCACGGAAACGAAGTGGTGATCATGGGAAGCTGGAACGACTGGTACCGGCTCGTGTCAATGGACGGCAAAGTGCTGTCGGACGACTATCTGGAACTGGAGTGGAGCGATTATTACAATTGCTTCTTTGGCGTGAACGACGGCGAAATGGAGTGCTATGACGCGGACGGCAAGAAACTGAAAGACAGGAGCAACGATAGCTTCGGCGCGCTGGATTCGGATTACAATTATAATTATCTGTATGATCCGGAAACATGCAGCCTGCTGGATACTTCGTTTCAACCGGTCCCGCTGACGGTCGACAACGGGCAGATCGTGCTGGTGGAGAGCATGTACAACTGGGAAGAACCCGGGGACTGCAAACTGCTTGTTCGTACGGATACCGACGATCTGTATGTGTTCAGCAACAGAGGCGAACGGCTGGCAAAGTTTCGGGATGTGCTGTATGACGCATGGGACAGCGATGAGGACGGCGTCAACGATGAGGTAAAGTCTGGCGTGGAGGAACGCAACTACGACATCAATGAAGAAGGCGACATGATCTTTGCAAAAAAAGAAAAGGAAATAGAGATCGTGGATCTGAAAACGGGGCTTGCAACCAGCGTGCCGTACGCGTCTGCCGAAACGCGCCATTGGGGGAATGCGCTGAACGATCATGTGTTTTCCCTGTCCTATGAAAAAGACGACGGCTCTTATCAGATGTTTTACGATCTGTATCGCCGCAGCGACGGCGCGTGCTTCCTGTCCGACGCAGTGTTTGTGGAGCACTACGGAGACCGGATCGCGGCGGCGACGTCGACCCACAGCTATTTACTGGACGAAACAGGCAATGTTCTGATCTGCCTGAAAAACAATAAACTTGTCTGACCCGGAAAGGAGAACCGACCTATGAACATCAAAAGAATCGCGGCGCTGCTGCTCGCTTTCTGCCTGTTGACCCTTTGCGCCTGCGGCGCGCAGCAGGGCGACACCACAACGACCGAAGCGCCGACGGAATCCGTCACCGAATCCACCACGAGCAACCTCAACGGCAACTTTGTCTTCACGAAGGAAAACTATCCGCGTATGGGCGGCTCGCTCGCGAATCTGCCGCTCGGACAGGCGGTGACGGCGACCGTCCTCGGCATCAGCCGCGAGGACGCGAACGATCTGATCACCTTCGCCGGATCGACGACCGACAACTATAAGGCGATCGTCGACGGCACCTTCGACATCCTGCTGGCGTATGAGCCGAGCGAAGAGGCGAAGCAGTATATCGCGGACAGCGGCGAAGAGCTGGAAATGACCCCGATCGGCGTTGACGCGCTCGTGTTCATCTGCTCAAAGGACAACACGGTGACCAACCTGACGATCGACCAGATCAAGTCGATCTACAGCGGCAAGACGACCGACTGGTCGGCGGTCGGCGGAGAAAAGGGCGAGATCGCTGCCTATCAGCGCAACCCGGATTCCGGCAGCCAGACGCTGTTTGACAAGCTGATTGCGCTCGGCGACGATCTGATGGATCCGCCCGAAGGCAGACAGGTCGGGACGATGATCGGTCTGCTCGAGGCGATCGCCGATTACGACAACAGCAAGAACGCGCTGGGCTACACGGTCTATTACTATCTGACCAACATGGAGCAGGATAAACTCGAAACGGCGAAGATCCTCGCGGTGGACGGCGTTGACCCCTCCAACGAGACCATCGGCGACGGCAGCTATCCGCTGACGAACGACTTCTATGTCGTGATCCGCAAATCCGCCGAAGAGAACAGCCCGGAGCGCGTGCTGTATAACTGGATCTGCTCCGAACAGGGCGCACAGCTTGTGAAGCAGGAGAATTATCCCGTGCGCACAGCGAACTGATCTGCAGGGAGGATGCAAAACCCATGAACAACCATACCGGAACGCGACACGCCGGAAAAACCGTACTCACACTGCTGTTGTGCCTGACGCTCTGCGCGGCGGCGCTGCTGCCGGCGTTTGCCTTGGGCCCTGTCAAGACGCTGAAAGCTTCTTCTGTCACGGAAAGCAGTATCACCTTGCGCTGGTCGGCGGTCAAGAACGCGACAGGCTATCAGCTGCAGCAATACAAAGAGAAAACCTGGACCCAGATCCGGATTACCGCAAAAGGTGAAACAACCGTGAAAAAACTGTCTGCCGGTACTGCATATGCCTTTCGGGTCCGCGCGGTGAAAGACGGAGAAACCGGCGCGTTTTCCGCTGTGCTGCACGTGCGCACAAAGCCGGCGCAGGTCCGGGAACCGGCGGCAAAGAGCGTGAAACCGACGCAGGTGAAGCTGCAGTGGAACAAGGTGAAAGGCGCCGAAGGCTACCGGGTGCAGCAGTACATAGACAAAACGTGGAAAACGGTTCTCACGACCGAAAAGCGAAGCGCTGCGATCCGTGATCTCTCGCCGGACACTGTTTATCGGTTCCGCGTCGCCGCGTTTTTGAAAAACGGGACAAAGACGGTCTTTGGAAAAAACAGCGCGGTTTGCAAAGTGAAGACAGCGTCTTTGCCGGTCGGGCCGTCTGAAGAGAAGCAGCCGTCGCTGTATCAAAAGTATGATAAGATGTTCCAGAGCGGAACGTTTTACATGGTCTTCACGACGAACGATCCGGAGCTGGGCGACGCCCCGATTACCGCCGCGATGAAGAACGGCAGCGTCGTTGTGGACAGTGTGGTGCAAGGCTACCGGATCAGACTGCTGTATGACGCCAAAAAGGATCGAACCTATCTGCTCGTCCCCGCGCTGCGCGCCTATACGCGCCTGAGCGAAAACATGATGGACGATATGGATCTGCGGCATTCCCTGGTTGAAATCACAGCGCCGACCGACGCGACGGACGCCGTCGCTTATGAAACAAAGCTGGACGGTAAAACCTACACCGTGGAGGCCTTCCGGACCGCAGACGGAGAAACGCGCTATTATTTTCAGGGCGAAACACTGGTTCGGATCGATGCGATCGGCACAGACGGCACGGTGACGTCAACTTTTGTGCAGACGCTGACCGACAAAGTGCCGGACAGTTTGTTTGAAATTCCGAGAAATTACCGCTATTTAGATCTCTCCTGGCTGGAGCTGTTTTAAGACCTGACCGGGCGCTGTGTTCCTTTTCTTTGGACACGGCGCCCGGTTGATTGCTGTGTACTTTTTCACCGAAACCACTTGATTTTGCGCGGCAAATCGTATATAATAACAAAGTATGCAACAGCATACGGGAAGTTCACTTTGGTTTGGTCATGCGACGGTGGGTTCTGTGCGACAGAACACCACGAACCATGTCAGGCGGGGAACCGAGCAGCATTAAGCGGAACGTCTGTGCGACACAGCCAATGCCTGCCGCCGCATGACCAAGCAAAAGGAACTCCCTTTTTTTCGCGAAAGGAGGGCGTGCAATGTATCAGGTCTTATATCGTAAATATCGGCCGCAGGTCTTTTCCGACGTCGTCGGACAGGACCATATCACGCGTACCCTGCAGCAGGAACTGCAGAGCGGGAAGCTGTCGCACGCCTATCTCTTTACCGGGTCGCGCGGCACGGGCAAGACCACCTGCGCGAAGATCCTCGCGAAGGCGGTCAACTGTCTGCATCCCGTGGACGGCAACCCCTGCAACGAATGCGAGGTCTGCCGCGGGATCGACTCCGGCGCCATCCTTGACGTGGTCGAGATCGACGCGGCGAGCAACAACGGCGTTGATAATATCCGCGACATCCGCGACGAAGCCAACTTCGCGCCGGTCAACTGCCGCTACCGCGTCTATATCATCGACGAGGTTCATATGCTTTCCATCGGCGCGTTCAACGCGCTGCTCAAGACGCTCGAAGAGCCGCCTGCCCACGTCAAGTTTATTCTTGCCACCACCGAGGTCCATAAGCTGCCGGTGACGATTCTGTCGCGCTGCCAGCGGTTCGATTTCCACCGCGTGTCGCCCGAGGCGATGCTTGCGCGGATGCAGACCGTCGCGGCGCAGGAGGGCTTCACGCTCGACGCGGACGCCGGTATGCTGATCGCGCGGCTGGCGGACGGCGGGATGCGCGACGCGCTTTCCACGCTCGACCAGTGCATCGGCCGCAGCCGCCATGTGACGGCGCAGCTTGTGACCGACGTCGCAGGCATTACGGGCAAGGATCACCTCTTCCGGCTTGCCGACGCGATCGCCGCGCATGACGCCGCGGCAGCGATCGAGCAGCTTTCCGACCTGCACGCGAAAAGCGTGGATATGGAGCGGCTTTGCGCCGATCTGGTGCAGCATTTCCGTAACCTGATGATCGTCAAGACCGTGCGCCGCGCCGACAATGTTCTAATCTGTACGGCGGACGAACTGGCGCAGTACCGCGCGCAGGGCACGTCGTTCACGCTGGAGACCCTTTTGTACGCGATCGACCTGCTGCAGGAAACGGCGGTGACGATGAAAAAAGGCGTCAACCGCCGGATCGAAATGGAACTCGCGTTGCTGCGCCTCGCGAACCCGTCGCTTTCGAGCGACAACAAGGCGGTCCTCTCCCGCGTTTCGGCGGTGGAGCGCGCTGTCCGCAGCGGCGTGACGCCGCAGCCTGCCCCGCAACCGGCGCCGATCGCACCGCCCGTTTTGGAACCGGAAGAACCTGAAGCTGTCGCTCCGCCGGAAGAAGCCCCGGCGTTTGACGAGGAAGATGAACCGCTGCCGGAAGAAACCGCGCAGCCGGAACTGTTCCCGCCGGAAGAACTGCCGGCGGAAGAACAGGCGCCGGAAGAGGCGGACGAAGCGCCGCTGCCGGAGCCGCCGCCGGAACCCACACCGGAACCGACTCCGCCCCGCGCGCCGGACGTCACCGACGACGAGACCTTCGGCGCCTGGCCGCAGGTCCTCTCGGAGCTTTCGCAGATCAACATGCCCATGTGGGGCGTGCTGACCGGTTCCACAGCGTTTGAGCGCGGCGATTTTATCCTGATCAAAAGCGAAAATGATACGGTGTCGTCGTTCATCCGCAGCGGCACAAACGCCCGCGACGTCAAAGAGGCGATCGCGCGGGTCACGGGACGCAAGTACCGGCTCGGTATTTACAGCAACCCTGTCACACAGCAAAAAGCAGAAGAAAAGCAGGATCCGCTGGCGGGTCTGCTGCAAAAAGCGCAGCAGCTCGGCGTCCTGCAGGAATAATAGTACTCGCTGACTCACTCGGGTGCGCAAAACTTGACGGTAAATTTCCCGTCATTTTGCACGGACATCTCTTGCCAACCGACAGGTTGGCTGCGAGATTTCCGTAACATCTGACAACAAATTTCCTCGCCAGTTTTCACACACCGAGTGAATCAGCGAGTACTAAAGAAAAGGAGCAATCACGATGAAAGCAAGAATTCCCGGCGGCCAGGGCGGCGGTCAGATGGCGATGATGAAGCGCATCCAGGAGATGCAGGCTCAGATGGAGCAAAAGCAGCAGGAGATCGAAAACAGCACGTTTACCGCTTCGGCGGGCGGCGGCGCGGTGGAAGTCACCGTGACCGGTGCGCATGAAGTCAAAGACATTCAGCTGCAGCCCGACGTGGTCGATCCCGAAGATATCGAAATGCTCGCCGATCTGCTGATCGCGGCGACGAACGAAGCGATGCGCAAGGCGGACGACGCGATGGAACAGGCGATGGGCGCGTTCAAAAGCGGCCTGAATCTTCCGTTCTGATGGCCGGTTATCAGGTAGCCTCGCTGGCAAAGCTCGTCGAACAGTTTGAGCGGATGCCCGGAATCGGGCACAAGAGCGCCCAGCGGCTGGCGTTCCATGTATTGCACATGAGCGCGCCGCAGGCGAAGCAGTTTGCCGAAACCATCCTTGCCGCGCATGAAAACATCAAGCAGTGCGCGCGCTGCTGCAATCTGAGCGAAGAGGAACTTTGCCCGATCTGCAAGAACGACGCGCGCGACAAGACCACCGTCTGCGTGGTGGAAGACCCGCGTGACGTGATGGCCTTTGAGCGGACGCACGAATACAACGGCACCTACCACGTGCTGCACGGCGTGATCTCGCCGATGAACGGCGTGGGGCCGGAGGATATTACCATCAAAGAGCTGCTCGCGCGGCTGTCCGACGGCACGGTACAGGAGGTCATCATGGCCACCAACCCCACCGTGGAGGGCGAGGCGACGGCAATGTATATTTCCCGCCTGCTCAAGCCGATGGGCATCACAGTCAGCCGGCTGGCCTACGGCGTGCCGGTCGGCGCCGATCTGGAATATGCCGACGAAGTGACGCTCACCCGCGCGCTGGAAGGCAGACGCAAGCTGTAAATGCGGAATTCCGAATTCCGCATTCCGAATTCGCAGAAAGGAGGCGGCATCCGTGGCCGCGGCAAACAAAGATCTGCCCCGCGTGGCACAAAACAAAAAGGCGTATCACGACTATTTTGTGCTGGAAACCTTTGAAGCGGGGATCGCGCTGTTCGGCACGGAAGTCAAATCCATCCGCAAGGGACGCGTGAACCTCAAGGACAGCTGGTGCAACATCGTGAACGGCGAAATCTTTGCCAACGGGATGCATATCAGCCCCTATGAGCAGGGCAACATCTTCAACCGCGATCCGATGCGGCCGAAGAAGCTGCTGATGCACAAACGCGAGATCGCCCGGCTGTACGCCGAGGTGAAGCAGCAGGGTCTGACGCTCGTTCCGCTGTCGATCTATTTTCTGAACGGCAGGGCGAAGCTGGAAATCGGGCTTTGCAAGGGCAAAAAGAACTACGACAAGCGCGAAGCGCAGGCGCTCAAGGACGCGAAACGCGACATGGAGCGCGGCATGAAAGCAAACAGTTGATATGGGGACGAAAGGATTTCGACGGGGATCCGGAAGTATGAGAAGCGGGTAGTGGTGCGGTACCACTCTAAAAATCGCAACTTCTAAATTGAACTGACAATACTACAGTTTTAAAGGCTGCTTAACGCGGCCCGTCTGTGCGCTGAGGACTGCGGCAGCGTAACAGGCGTCGATCAGCAGTGAACGTGAACGGTCGAACGGTTCGGCGGCCGTCATGCATCAGAGCCTACTCAACCGCTGAGCCTGTCAACCGGCGCTGCGGGGCGGGAATGTCAAACGATTGACTGCACCCGGAGAAACTTGTATGGATGGGTTTTCGGACGCGGTTTCGATTACCGCCGTCTCCACCAGAAAAAAGCGCCCCGCGGGGCGCTTTTTCAGCTGTCAGCAGTCAGCGGTTAGCCGTCAGCGGCGGCGTTCCGCGCGGCGGCAAGATTTCCTATTGACTTGCTGTGTAATTTGTGATAAAATTATAAGGCTATACAAAACAAGGGCAAAGAGGTTCAAATAATGGAAGAATATATCATTCGGGAAACAGAAGATTTTCTCGCGCTGTCCACGCTGTTCCATGAAAGCGGCATGGGCGTCGCGATCGAGGACCGGGTACCGGAGCGCGTGATCAAAATGTGGCGGATGGACGACCCGCAGACGGGCGAACTGATGGCCGCCTCGACGCTTGAAATGCGCGCGGGGGTGTATTCGCTCGGCGACATCGCCGTCCGGAACGATCTGCACTGCAAGGGCTACGGCAAAGTGATGCAGAACGTCGTCTTCACCGAAGCGAGAAAGCGCGGGATCAAGGAATTGTGGGCCTGCGCCAAGGAGCCTGCCTATTACGAGCACAGCGGCTGGCAGAAGATGGACTGGGACACCGCGCCCAAAATCGCCGTCTACTGCAGCACCTGCGGCAAACGCGGCACGCTTTGCTACCCGGAAATCATGAAATATACGCTGTAAAAAAAACCGCCGAAGGGCGGTTTTTTTAGTGTGCAGTGTGGAGTGCGCAGTGGAGTCGACCGCAACCATGTAAGAAGCCGCCCCAGTGGGCGGCTTCGTTCAGTTTTCAGTTTTTTCTTTATAGATCCGCTGCACGAGCGCTTCCATTTGCGGCATGACGCGCTCGATCTCTTCTACCATCTTGAACTGGTTGCGGGCGCGGACGAGGTTGTGATCGGGGTAGTCGATCTTGAAATAGGTGTCGCCGCACAGGTAGTCTGTCAGGAAGCGGACGCCGCATTCATAGGTCATCAGCTTCGCGGAGAAGGCGAGGTGGTCGATCTCCGCCTTGGTCAGCGCGTCGGCGCAGGCGGACAGATAGCCGTCGGTGTAGGCTTCGAACAAGTCGAGCGAGATCGAGACCTTCGACAGGTCCGGCTCGTCCTCAAACGCGGTCTTCGCGCCGAAGCGGATCGCGTCGCCGAAGTCGTAAAGGCTCAGCCCCGGCATAATGGTGTCGAGGTCGATCACGCAAAGCCCCTTGTTCGTCGTCTCGTCAAAGAGAATGTTGTTGAGCTTGGTGTCGTTGTGCGTTACGCGCAGCGGCATTTTGCCTTCCCGAAGCAGCTCGAGCGCCACGCCGGCGTCCTTTTCGCGTGAGAGCGCAAAGTCGATCTCTTTCCGGACGTCCGACGCGCGGTTGATGCAGTCCGCGGCAACAGCCGCCTTGAACGCTTCGACGCGCTTCGGCGTGTGGTGAAAGTCGGGGATCGTCTCATAGAGGCTTTCGATCGGATAGTTCGCGAGCAGCCGCTGGAACCGCCCGAAGCTTTCACCCGCCGAGCGGAAGATTGCGCTGTCTTCGATCAGGTCATAGGTGAAGCTGTGGTCGATGAACGCGTAGATTCGCCAGCACTGCTCCCCGTCGTGCAGACACAGCGCCCCGTCGGTCGTCTTGCGGAAATGCAGCGTTTCGCGCTCCGGATCTCCGCCGTTTTCGCGGATCTGTTTGCGCAGATAGTGCGTCACGCGGACGATGTTTTCCATCAGCGCGTCCGGGTCCTTGAAGACGACGGTGTTGATGTTCTGGACGAGATACTTGTGCAGCTCGCCCTTGTCGCTGAAAACGACGAGGAACGTCGAGTTGATGTGTCCGTCGGTGAAGGTCTTGTAGCGGACCGGGTCGCCCTCAATGCCGAAGGCGCGGCAGACGTCGATGATTTTACGGAATGCGATCATGGCTGATCCTCCTCGATATGCAGGTGTGCGAAATGTGCCGGATTGTGAAAGCCCGGCGGATTGGTTCCCATCGGGGCGAACGCCGCCCAGTGCGGACGCGCGGTCTTGTCGCCGCATTTATAGCAGCAGAAGCGGTAGTCGCCCGCAGTTGCCGTAAACGGTTTTCCTGTCAGCGCTTCGAGCAGGGCGCAGGGTATGAATAGTTCCACGCCCCAGCCGGTTTCTCGCGGCAGCGGCGTTACGACAGGAGATACATTCGTCAGCGCTTTGGTGAACACGCGGTTGTCGCGCGCGCTGCCCCACTGGGCGAGAAAAACGCCGCGGGGGTTCATCTCCACGTTAAGGTAGCCGCCGCCCGGGCTCGGCTGAAAGAAGCATTCGAGACAGCTGTCCTCCCATACGGGGTCGTCGCGCTCTTTGCAGACAGCGCGCAGGTCCGTTTCATCGGTCCAGAGGCGGACAAAGACGCCCTTTTCTTTGACAAAGCAAAGCTGAAAGAAGCTCTGCGGACGGTAGGGGGTTGCGGTTTCCCAGTGAAAACGATCGATCGCGCCGACCGGGACGCGTTCCCAGATCGGCGCTTTCTCAAATGTCAGACTTTGATAGACGGCGCTCATTCGGTGACTTCCTGCAGGTAGTACATTCTGGAGTCGGTGTCGAGCAGAATGCGGCTGACGCCGGGCTTGTAGCCGGAAAGCACGAACGGCTGGTGCGGCTTGAAGCCGGACGCCATCAGGGCGTCGCCGCCGATGGTGTAGTTTTCTTTCTCACAGCGCAGCTTGACGTTTTCGGCAAGGAACTCATAGAGCTTGCTTTCTTCGATGTCGATCTTCTTCGGCAGCGGGACGTTGAGGATCTCGCCGATGTTGCGGATCGAGAACAGCTGGACGCGCTCGGAAAGGGCGTAGTTCTTTTCCGGATCCAGATCGGTGAAGCGGATCACGTCGTTGCCCCAGTTGGGGATCACGCGGTTGACAAAGTAGCCCAGCATGCTTTCGCTCTTGTCGGGCGAGGTGATCTGCCATTTGCAGAAGTTCTCGGTGAAGAAGTCGCCGATCCGGCTGTATTCGCCGTACTGTAAGAGCTTGCGGTGCTTCTTATAGAACTCGATCTGCTTTTTGACCGCGGCTTTGTCAAACTTCGAAAGCATGGTCACATCCAGCTCGTAGCCGAGCAGACCGAACGCCGAGACGTTGAAGCGGTGTTCGATGCCCGACTGCCGCAGGCAGGCGAACGACGGTGTGCAGGCGACGTGCATGGTCATAACGGACTGCGGATAGCCGTAGGATGTGCCGGACTGGATGTAGATACGTTCGAGCGCGTCGGTGTCGTCCGACGTCCAGCACTGCGGCATATAGCAGAACGAGCCGAGGTCGAAGCGGTTGCCGCCGGAGGAGCAGGACTCGAAGAGGATCTCCGGGAACCGTTCGGTCAGCGCGCCCCAAATCTCATAGAGACCGAGAATGAAGCGGTGGAAGAATTCACCCGACCGTGCGTCCTTGCGGTGCGAGAAGACGTCGGACAGCTGGCGGTTGTAGTCCCACTTGATATATTCGATATGCCCGTAGCGGAACACGTCGGTCATCGTGTTGATGATGTGCTCCACGACGTCGGGGTTCGTCAGGTCGAGCACAAGCTGGTTGCGTCCCTGCGACGGTTCATAGGTGTCGGTCTGGATCGCCCAGGTCGGGTGCGCGCGATAGAGGTCGCTGTCGGGCGAGACCATTTCCGGCTCAACCCAGAGGCCGAACATCAGACCCATGTCGTTGATCTTTTTGGCGAGGCCGTCGATCCCGGAGGGCAGCTTCTTTTTGTTGACATACCAGTCGCCGAGCGAGCACTTGTCGTTATTCCGCTTGCCGAACCAGCCGTCGTCGAGGACGAAGAGCTCCGCGCCGATGTCCTTCGCGGCCTGCGCGATGCCGAGAATCTTCTTTTCGTTGAAGTTGAAATAGGTCGCTTCCCAGTTGTTGACGAGGATCGGGCGCTCGCGGTTCTTCCAGTAGCCGCGGACGATGTGCTCCTTGACGAACAGGTGCATATTCTGGCTCATGCCGTTGAGACCCTTGTCAGAGAAGGTCATGACGCTTTCCGGCGTGTCGAACTCCTTGCCCGGTTCAAGCAGCCAGTCGAACTCGAACGGGTTGATACCGTTCTGGATGCGGACCAGCCCGTGGGTCGAAACCTCGGCGCGGGCGATGTGGTTGCCGGAATAGACGAGGTTGAAGCCGTAGCATTCGCCCCGCAGCTCGCTGCAGTCGCCGCACTTGATCGCGAAGAACGGGTTGTGGCGGTTGGAGCTTGCGCCGGTGATCGAGCCGAACGAGGTGACGCCGGGCTGGAGCTTGTGCTCGTGCTTATAGCGCTCGCGGATCCACGCGCCGTCGAAGGTCAGCATGGTGTAGTCTCCGCGCTGCAGGTCGATCTGCATGCTCATGAGCTCTTTGATATGGATCGGCTTCTTGCCCGTATTGGTCAGGCGGACCGCGCGGGTGATCACGTTGCACTCCTCAAAGACGGTATAGAACAGCCGCAGCTCGGCGCCGAGGATCTTGTCTTCGAGGACGACGGTCAGCGTCTGGCTTTCGCCGTAGGCGGAGGGCAGTCCGTGCAGCTCCGGCTTCGTTTCGCCGACCGAGGCGGAGGCGAAGAGAAAGTCGGTCGTGAAGTTGTCGTCCGCAGCGAGAACATCCATGGCGGGGAGGCGGTAATCACCCTTGCCGTAGGCGGAATACTCGAGCGCGATATGGTCGAGCGACAGGGACGTGTCCTTCTGCGAGCGGGGCGTGCCGTTGCTGTAGCCGCATTCGTGCTTGTCGTAAAGGAAGGTGAAGTCGTCGGCGTTGCGGATCTTCTTGCCGTAGTACAGGCTTTCGAGCTGACCCGAGGGCAGCGCGCGCAGCAGATAGCTGGTGTCCTTTGTCTGCAGATGGAAGACGTTGTCTTTGTTGCAATAAATCATACTGTTTTCTCCTTTATCTATGGTATTTGCCATATACAATTATTTTACATCGTGCGGCATAGGCTTGTCAACGGCGGGAGAGTAGAAAAAACGGCGGCGATTTTGTGCATTGTGGCTTTTGGCGCGTCCGGCAAAGCGAAAAGCAAAAACGGCAGCCCGCCCGGAAAGGGCGAAGCTGCCGAGAGGGGAAAGAAAAGGGGGCAACTATTTGAGGTCGGCTTTGACGATGACTTTATTCTTGCAGCCGGCGTTGAGGAGTGCCTGCTTCATTTCTGCTGTCTTGACATAGACCTTGCAGTCTGTGGGGGGCTTTTTCAAGAATGCGGCGCTCTTGCTCTCCGCAGTCAAAAACGCCGGATCGGTTGCAAGTACGCGCAGCTTCTTGAGCCCGGTGCAGTCCGAGAACGCAAAGCGATGGATGGATTGAATCTCCGCCGGGACTGTAAAGGAAGTGAGCGATTTGCAAAGATAGAACGTATGGTAGCCGATGGACTGAATGTGGTCTGTCCGATAGACGGCTTTCAGTTTGCCGCATCCTTCAAAGACGCACGCCAGAAGATTGAAACCGACAGATTCTTTTGGAAGATAGACCTTTTCGAGCTTTGAACAGTAGCCGAACGCGTAGGACTGTATAAACATGTCGTTTTCATCCGTGCGGTCTTCAAACACGACTTTCTTTAAGCTGTTGTTATATTCGAATGCGCACCACTTCACAATACAGTTTCCGGAAATCCGTACGGTATTCAGCCCCGAATGGGAGAACGCCTCATCTCCAATCGTTTCCAGCGAAGAAGGAAAGCGGATGCTTTTCAGGTTTCTGCATTTGTAAAAGGCTTGTCTTTCAATGCGCTTTAATCCATTACCCAAAAAACAGACCTGTTCCAAGGGGTGACAATCGCGAAAGGCACATTCTTCGATTGTTTCCACACTTTCCGGAATCGTGATTTGTTTTAGCTTTTTGCAACCGCTGAACGCAAAAGGTCCTATAGAAACAACCGATGGGGGAATGTTGATCTCCCGCAAAGAAAGCATGTGGATAAAGGCCTTTTCTCCTATCACCTGAATGCTGTCCGGTAATACGATTTTTTTAACGGTTAAGGATCGATATGGGTCTGTATAACTGTCTTCACAATAGATTTTTGTAACCGGAATACCGTCAATCTGAGACGGAATGACAATCTTTTTGACGCCCGCCTTCGCCTCCTCGGAATCGAAAAGCTTCACAACAATATAATAGGCCTCAGTCTGTTCGCTGGCAGGAATTAGCTGATAAACCACATGATCCACAACGATACGATTCTCTTCCTCCGCCGAAGAACAGAAGCAGCATACGCAAAGCAAGAGAACAAGGGCGAATAGAAAGAGTATACGTTTTTTCATAGGAAACGCTCCTTTCGTTTTTTGCTTTCACCTATATATGTCAAAAACCGTAAAAGCTTACAACTTTTTTCATTTTTTTGAAAAAAAGCGGGTGCTTTATCTTTCTTATCATACCGCTCTTTCGTTGCCGCGCTGTGTCGCTGTGTTGAATAATATGTAAACAGTCGGTCCCGTTTCTTAATTTTTCGCGGATTGCTTGCAAAGCGCGGCAAATCATGGTATCATATCTATAACTGTGCAGATCCCATACCTGCGAGGGGAGTGTTTATCATAAAAAAGGAAGTTTACCGGTTTTCGGTCGTTGTGCCGATCTATAACGTCGAAGACTATCTCGAAGAAACCGTCGATTCCGTGCTCGCGCAGACGATCGGCTTTGAAAAGTATATCCAGCTGATCCTTGTCAACGACGGCTCGCCCGACAACAGCGAGGCGATCTGTTTGCGCTACAAGGAGCAGTACCCGGACAACGTCGTCTATGTCAAACAGGCGAACGCCGGCGTCTCCGCCGCGCGCAACAACGGGCTTTCGCACGCGACGGGCAAGTACGTCACCTTCCTCGATTCCGACGACAAATGGGAGACGGACGCGTTCGCGCGCGTGTGGCGCTTTTTTGAAAAGCACGAAGACGAGATCGACGTCGTTTCGGCGCGGATGATCCACTTCGAAGCCAGCGAGCGCGGACACATCCTCAATAAGAAATACAAGCAGGGCGACCGCGTGATCGATATCTTCAACGAAGAGGATTTCAGCAGCATCCAGATGCACGTCACCAGCGCGTTCTTCAAAAACGAAACGCTCCAAAACAGCGACGTCCGCTTCGATTCCCGCGTCAAATACGGAGAGGATTCCCTGTTCATCAATTCTTATATCCTCGAAAAAGGCGCCTACGGCGTGCTGGAATCCGCGATCCACTATTACCGCAAACGACTCAGCCAGAATTCCGCCGTCCAGACGCAGAGCATGAACGAGCAGTATTACACCACCTCACCTCGTCTGCACTACTACGGACTGATCGAACGCAGCAAGCAAAAGTACGGTCGCGTGATCGAGTATATCCAGAACGTGCTCGCCTACGACGTCGGCTGGCGCTTCTACGCCCCGGTGCCCGACGAGATGAGATGCAGAGAGCCGCTGTTCTCGGAATACGAGGCGATGCTGAAAGACGTCCTCGGCTATATCGACGACCGCTTTATCGTCGTCAACGAGATCCACGCCCACTTTGAGCGCAAGACCGCGATGTTCCAGATGAAGCACGGCCGCTCGCTCTTTGACGAGATCCGCTTCGATCCGGAGGAAAAGACGATCAAATATCAGGACTGGATCTTCCTGAACTTCGAACAGAACCCCCACGCCTTCCGCGTGATGGCGCTCGATATCGAAGACAACGTCCTGACGATCGAGGGGCTCGTATTCCGCTGGATCTTTGAATGCTGCCCCGAACGTAAAAAGAAGCTCTTTCTGCGCGTCGGCAAGCAAAAGCTGCCGCTCAAATTAAAGGAATACCCCCACGAGATCTCGAAGAATTACTATTCCCTTTCGCCGAAGTGCCTGCGCTTCAAAGAAACTGTCGCGCTCACCGACGAGATGTTTGACGAAAAGGGCGTGCTGAAGATCTCTCTGCTGCTGCGCTTCGGAACGGATAAGATCGTGCCCGCGCTCGGCTACGGACGGATGGTACCCAGCAAGCGGACGTTCAAGAAGGCGTATCAGATCATCGACGAGCGCTACTGCCTTGTCTGCGCCAAGCGGAAGATCCTGCTGCAAAAGCCGAAGCACCTGAAGCTGACGCATCTCTCGCGTGAGATGGGCGCGCTGTGGTATTTGCTCAAGAAGGGCGAATTCGCGTGGTTCCTGCTGCGCCTGCGTCTGCTGTTCCTCAGACGTAAATGGGCAAAGCTCGGGAAGATCTGGCTCGTTTCCGACCGCGCGGAAAACGCCGGCGACAACGGCGAAGTCTTCTTCAAATACCTCGTTTCCCACACGCCGCAGGGCGTCCGCCCGGTGTTCGCGATCAGCGAAAAAGCCGGCTGCGCCGCAAGGCTGCAAAGCGAAGGGGAGACCGTCTTCTTCGAAGATAAGCTGTACCCCTACTATTTCCTGCTCGCGGACAAGGTGATCTCCTCCTCCGCGAACGAGTTCACGATCAACCCCTTCGGCGTCGATGTGCGCTTTGTGCAGGATCTGTTCCGCTTCCGCTTCTACTATCTGCAGCACGGCGTCGCCTGCGCGGACCTGTCGATGTGGCTGAACAAATACAATAAGAATATCCGCCTGATCACCGCGGCGGGCAAACGCGAACGGCAGGCGTTCCTCAAGGGGGCGTACTATTACGACAAGACCCAGGTCGCCCTGACCGGACAGGCGCGGTTCGACGAGCTGACCGACCACAAGGAAAAGCTGATTCTGATCCTCCCGACGTGGAGAAAGGCGATCAAGCAAAGCTACGACAAGAACACGACGAGCGTCTATTTCGCCGGGTTCAAGGACACGGAATACTTCCAATATTATAACAACCTAATCAATGACGAGCGGCTGCTCTGTGTGATGCGCGAGAAGGGCTACAAGGGTCTGTTCTGCATCCACCCGATCCACATGAAGCAGGCGGTGGACTTTCAATCGAACGATGTGTTCGCCGTCAATGAGGGCTATGTCAATTACAATGACGTCTTTGACCGCGCCGCGATGATGATCACGGACTACTCCTCGGTGCTGTTCGACTTTGCCTATCTGCGTAAGCGCATCCTCTATACCCAGTTCGACAAAGAGGCGTTCTTTGAGGCGCAGACCTATGACGAGGGCTATTTCGATTACGACCGCGACGGCTTCGGTCCCGTCTGCAAGACCTATGACGAAACGGTACAGGCGATCATCGACGCCGTGAACGACGACTGCGCCGTGCAGCCGCTGTATCTCGAGCGGATGGACGACTTCTTCGCGTTCAGCGACCAAAGCAACAGTGAACGGATCCTGAAGGCGATCAAAAAGAAATAAAAGAAAGGCGGTGACGGCGCGTGCTGGTCTATCTGCTGATATTGCTTGTGCTTTGCGCGTCGGGTCTCCGGGTCGCAAAGAAAAACGAGTTCTTTTCCGATTATCTATCGAAGGAACAGACGACCGCGATCAACGGCATTTTTGTGCTGCTGGTGTTCCTCTCTCACGCGGTCACCTATATCGAGCTGAGCGGACCGCTGGATGACGCCTATCTGACGCTCAAGGGTTACCTGCGGCAGCTGATCGTCGCCTCCTTCCTGTTCTATTCCGGCTACGGGATGCTCGAATCCATTCAAAAGAAGGGCATGGCGTATGTAAAGTCCATCCCCGGCAAGCGCTTTTCGAAGGTGCTGCTGCACATGGAGATCGCCGTGGCACTGTTTTTGCTGACCGACCTCGCGATCGGTAAGCAGTACGGACTCAGGACGACGCTTCTGGCGTTCACGTTCTGGGAGTCGATCGGCAACAGCAACTGGTACATCTTCGCGATCCTCTGTCTGTATCTGATCGTGTTCGTCAGCTTCCTTGTCTGCCGCGCGAACAAATACGTCGGGACGGTCCTGACGACGGTGCTGTCGCTCGTCTATGTGTTTTTGATGATCCGCGCCGGTAAGGACACCTGGTGGTACAACACCGTGATCCTCTATCCCGCCGGTATGTGGTGGTCGCTGCTCAAGCCGCAGATCGACAAGTTCGTGATGAAAAACGACGTCGTCTGGTTTTTGACGGTCGGCGTGGTGCTCGTGCCATACTTCCTTTGCTATCAGCGGCGTGACACCCACCTTGCTTGGTACTACCTCTGGGGCGTGCTGTTCATGGCGCTGCTCGTGCTGCTGACGATGAAGGTGAAATTCGGCAACGATATTCTCCAATGGTTCGGCACGCACGTATTCAGCGTCTATATCCTGCAGCGCATCCCGATGATGATCTTTACAAAGCTCGGCATGACGGATCACCGCTACAGCTTCGTCACGCTCTCGTTTATTGCGACGCTCGTGCTCGCCGTGCTCTTTGACACGCTGCTCGAAAAGCTCGACGGTGCGATCTGGGGCAGGGGAAAAGCGCCGCTGCCCGCACCCGAAGGAAAGGTGGAATCGACATGAAAATCAGCGGTCTGCAAAAGCTGACGCTGCTCGACTATCCCGGCAAGGTCGCCTGTACGGTCTTCACGCCCGGCTGCAATCTGCGCTGCCCGTTCTGCCATAACGCCTCGCTGGTCTTCTCCTGCGCCGGCGAGATCGACGAAGAGACGATCTTCTCGTTTCTCAAAAAGCGCACCGGCGTCCTCGACGGGATGTGCGTGACCGGCGGCGAGCCGCTGCTGCAAAAGGACATCGCCGACTTTCTCAGCAAGGTCAAGGCGCTCGGCTATCTTGTCAAGCTTGACACCAACGGCACCTTCCCCGACCGGCTGCAGCCGCTGCTGGAAGAAAAGCTCGTCGATTACGTCGCGATGGATATCAAGGCGTCGCCGGATAACTACGACAACGCGACCGGCGTTGTGACCGACCTCGAAAAAGTCCGCCGCTCGGTGGAACTGCTCAAAGAAAGCGGCGTGCCCCACGAGTTCCGCACGACGACCGTCAAGGGCATCCACACGGCACAGGATTTCGAAACGATCGCGCAGTGGCTGGCGGGCGAAGAGCAGTTTTTCATCCAGCAGTACAAGGTCGCGGACGACATGATCGGCGACGCGTTTGAATCGTTTTCCAAGGAGGAGCTCGAAGCCTTCGCCGCCATCGTCGCCAAAACGGTCAAAACTGTCGCCGTACGCGGCGTCTGAGTCTGCGTGAAACACAAGGGATTGCGTTTCACAACGAAATATGGAAAAAAGTCAAGAAAAAAACGCAATATATTGTGTTTTCCTCTTGACTTTTTCTTTTTTGTGTGGTATGCTTTTCAAGCACGATTCAAAGAACGAATTTGACATAAATGTGAAGGAGAGGTTAACAAAATGTTCGATGTCAGAAAAAGAGACGGCAAAGTCGTACCGTTCAACATCAGCAAAATTTCCGACGCGATCAAGTCCGCGTTTGAAGCGCAGGAAGTCAACTACAACGACGACCTGATCGACTTTATCGCGCTCAAAGTCGCCGCCGATTTCGACAGCAAGATCAAAGACGGCCATATCGCTGTGGAGGATATCCAGGACTCCGTCGAAACCGTGCTCGTCAAGGCGGGTTATTCCCAGGTCGCGAAGGCGTACATCCTGTACCGTAAGCAGCGCGAAAAACTGCGCAACATGAAGTCCACGATCCTCGACTACAAGGCCGTCGTCGACTCCTATGTGAAGGTCACCGACTGGCGCGTGAAGGAAAACTCCACCGTCACCTATTCCGTCGGCGGTCTGATTCTTTCCAACTCCGGCGCGATTACCGCGAACTACTGGCTGTCTGAAATCTATGACGAAGAGATCGCGAACGCCCACCGCAACGCGGACATCCATCTGCATGACCTTTCCATGCTCACCGGCTACTGCGCCGGCTGGTCGCTCAAGCAGCTGATCCAGGAAGGTCTCGGCGGCGTCACCGGCAAGATCACCTCCGCTCCGGCGAAGCACCTTGCCACGTTGTGCAACCAGATGGTCAACTTCCTCGGTATCATGCAGAA
>JAFYDS010000125.1 GCA_017544665.1 Clostridia bacterium
TCTTCGGCGTGGGAGCTGTTCGAGTTTGCCTATGACCAGTTTTTCAGCCATTTCGAAGGCGACTGCCAGCACTGGAACCTGCAAAAGGCAATCGACACCGTGGGCGGCAGAGTCGAAGACATCTTCCAGATGTTCCCGATCGCGGACCCCGCCCTCTTCGCGCAGCGCTTCCCGCTGATGGACACGATGGCGGATATCGTGATGAACTTTGTGGGCGGAATTATAATGTACGTCATTTTGTGTATCATTCCGTACCGCCACCGCGGCAAGGGAGACATTAACGAGCAGATCTTGCGCGAAGCCGCAGCGGAAAACGCAGAGAATGTCAATGTGATTTGAGTGCACAGTGCACAGTGCGCAGTGCACAGAAAAGCCGCCGAAAGGCGGCTTTTTCAATTCGGAATCCGGAATTCGGAATTCGGAATTACGCGGGGAAACCCGCTGTAAAAACAACCGCAGCGCCGCGGAACAATCGCTTTTGTGAAATCCTGTCGCGGCCGGTGAAAATGCCGCTTTTTTACAAATTGGTTTGATTCGTTTTCTTTTTATATACGACTTGAAAAAAACGGCAGAAACGGCAGCCGGCAAAGTTTCTTGCCATCTGCAATCCGAAAGAAGCCGCCCATTGGGCGGCGCTACTGACGACTGTCGACTAATCTGTGCACTGCGACTGTGCACTCAAAAAGCCGCCGAAAGGCGGCTTTTTGTTATCTTTCACGATTTTTTCCGACTCTTTTTGTGCTTACAAGACAAAAAAACAATTCTTTTTAAAATAGATTGAACAAACCCTTTTCTCTATGGTATAATATATAGAAATAAGATTGAGAAGAGGCTAAACCGCCATGAAGTTTTCCGAAATGCCCTATACTCGTCCCGATACCGACGCGGTGAAAAAGCAGCTGCAAGCGCTGACCGAAGCGCTCAAAAGCGCGCCGGACTACGCGACGGCAAAGGACGTTTTTTTACAGGAACAGACGCTGTACAAGCACCTTTCCACGGCGAGCGTGATGGTGGAGATCCGCCATTCGATCGATACGCGCGACGCGTTCTATGAAGCGGAGTCCGATTTCTTCAACGCCGCGCTGCCGGAACTGCAGGAATACGAACAGGCGTGGACGAAGGCGCTGCTCGAGTCTCCCTTCCGCGCCGACTTCGAAAAAGAATACGGCAGTGTGATGTTCGTCAACGCGGAAATCGCGCTCAAGACGTTTTCGCCGGAGATCATTCCCGAATTGCAGCAGGAAAACGACCTCGTGCAGACCTATGAAAAGCTGCTCGCTTCTGCGGCGATCCCCTTTGAGGGCAAGACCTATACGATCGCGCAGCTCGCGCCGTTCAAGCTCGACCCCGACGACGCGCGCCGTCTCGCCGCGTGGAAAGCGGAGGGACAGTGGTACAAGGACAACCAATCGCAGCTCGACGAGTTATACGACAAGCTCGTTCATTTGCGTGACACGATGGGCAAAAAGCTCGGCTACGGCGGCTACACAGCGCTCGGCTACTACCGGATGGGGCGCAACTGCTACACCAAGGAGGACGTCGAACAGTTCCGCGCGGCGGTACGGACGTACCTCGTGCCCGTCGCGGACAGTATCTTCCGCGAAAAGGCAGCGCGATTCGGCAAGCCCTACCCGATGAGCTTTGCCGATAATGCGATCATGTTCCGCTCCGGCGACGCGAAGCCCGTCGGCAACGCGGACGATATTTTACAGGCGGCGCGCCGCTTCTATGAGGCGCTCTCGCCCGAAACAGGCCGCTTCTTCAACCTGATGCTCGACAACGAACTGCTCGACGTGCTCTCGACCGAGGGCAAACAGGGCGGCGGATACTGCACCGAGCTGATCGACTACGAAGTGCCGTTCATCTTTGCCAATTTCAACGGGACAAGCGACGACGTCGAAACGCTGGTCCACGAGGGCGGGCACGCCTTTGCCGGCTGGAAAAACGTCCATCGCGTCCCGACCGATACGATCTGGCCGAGCATGGAGGGCTGCGAAGTCCACTCCATGTCGATGGAGTTCTTCTCGTGGCCGTGGGCAAAGCTGTTCTACGGCGACGACAGCCGCAAGTTCTATTACGGTCACCTCGCGGGCGCGCTGACGTTCATCCCATACGGGACGATGGTGGACCACTTTCAGCACGAAGTCTTCGCGCACCCCGACTGGACGCCGCGGAAGCGGCACGACTGCTGGAAAAAACTGCTCGGCATATATATGCCGTGGCAGAAGCTCGACGGCGATATCCCGTTCTACGCCGAGGGAGAAGGCTGGCAGCGGCAGCACCACATTTACTCACTGCCGTTCTACTATATCGACTACTGCCTCGCGCAGACGGTCGCTCTGCAGTTCTGGGCAATGATCCAAAAGGACAAAGACGACGCGTGGAAGCACTACATGGCCTACACCGAACAGGGCGGCAGCCGCGTTTTCACCGAGCTGCTCGCGAACGCCGGTCTGCGCTCTCCGTTCGACGAAGCGTGTCTGCGCGGCGTGTGTACGAAGGCGAAGCAGTGGCTGTCCGCCTTTGACCTGACGGGGATCTCCTGATGGACGACAAGAAACCGCGCGGCAGACGGCCGTGGCTGGACGAGATCCGGCTTGAAGACAGCGGACAGTACGCCTACAAGGGCAGCCACATGAAATTCGCCGGGGACGACGACGCCTGCCGTGTCTTTCGTCTGAAGCTCGGCGTGCTCTCGGCGGTAATGCTCGCCTTCACGGTGGCGGCGGGCTGTCTCAATGTCGGCGAACTGGACAACACCTACTATGTGCTGATCCCCTATCTGCTCGAGGTCGTGCTCACGGTCGCGTTCGTCTGGGCGGCGGTACGGCTGCTGCTGAAGGGCTCTCTCGTGCGCGCCTACGTCTTTGCGCAGACGGCGCGGCGGCTGCCTGTTCTGGCGGTGCTGATCGCGCTTGCGGCGGCGGCGACTGCGGTCGCGGCGGCGGTGCTGCTCGGGCTGCGGCGGACGATCGACCTGCCCTGCGCGGTCTATCTTCTGCTTCACGCGGCGGACTGCGCGGCGGCGCTCGTGTGCTTCAAGGTCCTGCGAAACGTAAAGTGGGAAACGGTATAAAAACTGACAACGGTAATTGCAGCGAAAGCTGAGATTATAAAAATTTTAAAGGAGTGTTTTTCTGTGAAAAATGCAAAACGAATCATTGCGCTGGTTTTGACCGCGGTCCTTTGCCTGTCGCTCTTTGCGGCGTGCGGCAACGGCGGCGGTGCGAACAGCAAACCCCTTGTCGTCTCCTCGGCGCACTTTGAGAGCAAGTTCTCTCCGTTCTTTGCGGCGAGCCACGAAGACATGAATATTGTCTCCATGACGGCGGCGACTGTCCTCGGTCTGGACCGTGTGGGCGCGCCTGTGCTCAAGGGCATCGAGGGTGAGACCCGTTCCTACAACGGTACGGACTACACCTACAAGGGCACCTCGGACGTCGAGATTACCGAGAACGCGGACGGCACCGTGACCTATGATATCACGATGCGCGACGACCTCAAGTTCTCCGACGGCGAGCCTGCAACGATCGACGACGTGATCTTCTCGATGTACGTTCTGTGCGACCCGACCTATGACGGTTCCTCCACGCTGTACAGCCAGCCGATCAAGGGCATGGAAGAATACAGAAGCGGCATGGAATCCCGCATCAACCTGATCCTGGCGGCAGGCCCGGACAAGTATGAAGCGAACGACTACTACACCGAAGAGCAGTACAACGCCTTCTGGGAAGCGTTCGACAAGGCCGGTCTGGCGTTTGTCGGCGGCATCCGTCAGTACCTGCTTGACGCGGGCTACAACACGGAAGAGGATTCCGTGAAGACCTGGGCTGCCAACTGGGGCTATGACCTTGCGGAAGACGCGACCGAAGCGGACTTCTTCAAGACGATTGTTGACACCTACGGCTACGACGTGACCGACGACGGTATCAACTATGAAAAGGGTAACGTCGGCATTCTCGACGCGCTCGCTGAAGAACTCGGCGACAGCTGGGCGGACTATCAGGTCGGTATTCAGACCGGCAACTCCGCGGATAAGATCGAAGGTATTGAAAAGACCGGCGACTATTCCATGCGTGTGACCTCCACGGAAATCGCGGCGAACCTGATTTATCAGCTTGCGATCGAAATTTCCCCGCTGCACTACTACGGCGACAAGGACGCCTATGACTACGACAACAACCAGTTCGGTTTCCCGAAGGGCGACCTTTCCTCCGTCCGCGCGAAGACCACGTCCCCGCTCGGCGCAGGTCCGTACATCTTCAAGGAATTCACCAACGGCGTTGTTTATCTTGAAGCGAACAAGAACTACTACAAGGGCGAACCGAAGACCAAGTATCTCCAGTTCAAAGAGACCCAGGACGACGACAAGGTGCCCGGCATCGAATCCGGCACATTTGACATCTCCGACCCGTCCTACTCCAAGGATGTTGTCAAGCAGATCGAAGACTACAACGGCGGCGGCATTACCGGCGACGTGATTACGACGAAGCTGTATGACTTCCTCGGCTACGGCTACATTGCCCTCAACTCGAAGAACGTCTCTGTCAACGGTAAGATCGATTCCGACGCTTCCAAGAATCTGCGTAAGGCGATCGCGACTGTGATCGCGGCGTATCGCGACGAGGCGATCGACTCCTACTACGGTGAGACCGCTTCTGTGATCAACTACCCGATCTCCTCCACTTCGTGGGCGGCTCCGCAGGTCACCGACGACGGCTACACCGTGGCTTACTCCGTCGATGTGAACGGCAACCCGATCTACACCGCGCAGATGACCGCCGAACAGCGCTATGAAGCTGCGCTGCAGGCCTCCCTTGCCTTCTTCGAAGCGGCCGGCTATACCGTCAAGGACGGCAAGCTTGTTTCCGCGCCGAAGGGTGCGAAGCTCGAGTACACGGTGAATATCGGCGCTGACGGCACCGGCGACCACCCGTCGTTCCTGCTGCTCAAGACCGCCTCTGACGCGCTGAAGACGATCGGCTTCACCCTGACCGTGAACGATATCGCGCAGGCGAGCGACCTCTACGCCTCCTATCAGAGCGGCGTTGCCGAGATCTGGTGCGCGGCCTGGGGCGCCACGAGCGATCCTGATATGTATCAGATCTATCACAGCAAGGGCTCCACGAACTACTACGGCATCTATGACGACGAGCTTGACCAGCTGATCCTTGACGCGCGGAAATCCAGCGACCAGACCTACAGAAAGGGTCTGTACAAGGCTGCGATGGAAATCGTGATGGATTGGGCGGTCGAAATTCCCATCTATCAGCGCTCCGAAGTCTATACCGTTTCCACCCAGCGTGTGAAGGTCGATACCCTCACGCCCGATATGACCCCGTATTGGAGCTGGATGAACGAAGTTGAGACCATCGAAATGGCGTAACACAGCAACTCTCTTTTCAGCGGGCAGGAACCCCCTGCCCGCTGAACCCGTTGCGAACGTAATGTGGAATGTGAAATGTGGAATGTGGAATGCATGTACCCTTTCCGATTCCGTAATTCCACATTCCAAATTCCACATTCCAAATTGAAAGCATGGAGTGATTTGATGCGAAAATTCATTCTCAAACGTCTGGCGCTGTCGGTATTGATCCTCTTCTGCGTCACGTTTATCATTTACCTGCTGATGCGGTGCCTGCCGGCGTCGTTCGTAGAATCGCGCGCGATGCAGCTTGCCACCGCCCCCGGCGCAAAGCCCTATGAGGAATGGCTCGCGCAGCTCAACGCGATGTACGGCCTCGACAAGAATATCTTCATGGGCTACCTCGGCTGGCTGAAGGACTTCTGCACCGGCAACTTCGGCGACTCGTGGAAGTACACCGTCCCCGTCGTGGAAAAGTTCAACGACACGGTCTGGCTGTCGTTCATTATGGGCGCGATCTCGTTCTTCTTCGAGCTGATTATTGCCGTTCCGCTCGGCGTGATCGCCGCGACGAAGCAGTATTCCCGCACGGACTACGCGATCTCCACCTTTGCGCTGATCGGTATCTCGCTGCCGTCGTTCTTCTTTGCGACGCTGCTCAAGCTGTTCTTCTCGGTCAAGCTCGGCTGGTTCGACCTCGTCGGTCTGGTCAGCCGGAACTACAACCAGCTGACGCCCTTCGGGCAGTTCATGGACAAGGCGAACCACCTGGTCCTGCCGATCGTGACGCTGACGATCGTGTCGATCGGCGCGACGATGCGTTATGTGCGCACGAATATGCTCGAGGTGCTCAACGCGGACTACATCCGGACGGCGCGCGCGAAGGGGCTTTCCGAGCGCAAGGTGATCTACCACCACGCCTTCCGCAACACGCTGATCCCGCTGGTGACGATTATCGGCGGTTCGCTGCCCGCGCTGTTTTCCGGCGCGCTGATCACCGAGCAGCTGTTCGGCATTCCCGGGATCGGCTACGCCTCGTATTACGCGATGGTGATCGGCGACATTCCGTTTTCGATGTTCTATATGACGTTCCTCGCGGTGCTGACGCTGCTGGGCAACCTCATTGCCGACATCCTGTACGCCGTGGTCGATCCGCGCGTACGTATCGCTTAAAGGAGGGCTGAAAGATGAAAGATGACAAGAATCTGAACCGGAACGCCGCTCCCGAAACGAACGAGACCTATTCGCTCAACGACGACCGCCGCGTCAAGGTGCTTTCCCCCGGCGCGCTCGTGGTCAAGCGGTTCTTCCGCAACACGCTTTCCGTCGTCGGTCTCGGTATGATTATTGCGATGTTCCTGTTCTCTTTCCTCGGCGGCTTTATCAGTCCCTACGGCGAGGACCAGATCTTCTATACCTACACGGACATGAAAAAGAACTATGTGTCCGCGACAAAGAATGATGTTTTCCGCTATCAGAGCGCGGAGGGGCAGTCGTTCAGCTCGACGCTGCAGGCGAAGTTCCAGCTGGCGTACAACCAGAAAAAGGACGTCTTCGACTATCAGGGCGTTTCCTATCTTGTGGAAGAGCTGGGCGAAGACTTCTATTCGATCTCCGCGGACGGCACGGAGCTCGCGGTCGCCTATAAGGACATCGTGAACGCGGCGGACGACACGTCGCCCGTCCCTTACGCACTCAAGCGCGCCGCGCTCGTCGCCTACTGCAACCACGAGGACCGCTTCTCGCTGGACGGCAAGACCTACAAGGTCACCGAAGACGGCGACGTCCGGGAAGGCAAAGAGAACATTGCCTATATCAGCCGCTTTATCGTACAGGCGGCGGAGCCCGGGCTGAATATCACCCGTGCGTTCAAAGAGAAGCTGGAGACCGCGCTTGACAGCGGCGAAACCGAATTCCGCTACACCGACGAAAGCGGCGAAGAAGCCGTTTACACGCTGGAATACAAACCCGGCTCCATGACGTGGAATGTCCTGCAGGACAAGAGCACGTTTGTCAAGGACACCTACGGCAGACCGTCGAAGGCGCACCCCCTTGGCACCGACGGCAACGGCATGGATATGCTCACCCGTCTGATGTACGGCGGCCGCGTGTCGCTCGTGATCGGCTTCATCGTCGTGTTCATCGCCGCGTTCCTCGGCGTGCTCTTCGGCGGTATCTCCGGCTATTTCGGCGGCTGGGTCGACAATCTGATCATGCGTATCGTCGATGTGTTCTACTGCATTCCCTCCACCCCGCTGATTATTATTCTCGGCGCCGCGATGGACGCCATGCAGGTCGAACCCCGGATCCGGATGCTCTATCTGATGCTGATTCTCGGCTTCCTCAGCTGGCCGGGTATTGCAAGACTGATCCGCGGTCAGATCCTCTCTTTGCGCGAGCAGGAGTTCATGACCGCGACCGAGGCGTGCGGCATCAGTGTTCCGCGCCGCATCTTCTATCACCTGATCCCGAACGTGATTCCGCAGCTGATCGTGATCTGTACGATGGACCTCGGCTCGACGATTCTGACCGAAGCGACGCTCTCGTTCCTCGGTCTCGGCGTCAAGTTCCCGTTCGCTTCGTGGGGTAATATTATCAATGACGTCAACAACTCGTTCGTGATGACCAACTACTGGTTCATCTGGATCCCCGCGGGCATCTGCCTGCTGATCTCCGTCCTCGGGTTCAACTTCATTGGCGACGGTCTGCGCGACGCCTTTGACCCGAAGATGAAACGCTGAGGAAGGAGAGGATACGGATGGCAAGACAAAAACACGAAGGCTACCTTTCCGCGAAGGAATCGCGCCGCATCTCGCGCGAAAACCGCCGCGTGACCAAGGCGTTTGAAGAACAGCACAAGCGCAAAAACGTGCCCGAAAGCGAATACGCCGCCGTGATGCACGACCCGAACAATACGATTGAGATCGACGATCTGCACTCCTATTTCTTCACGGACGTCGGCACGGTCAAGTCGGTGGACGGCGTTTCGTTCAGCGTCCCCGCCGGTAAACGATCGGCGTCGTGGGCGAATCGGGCTGCGGCAAATCCGTCACCAGTCTGTCGATCATGCAGCTGCTGCAGCGGCCGCAGGGACAGATCGTCCAGGGCGAGATCCGGCTGAACCTCGGCGACAAGGCGATCGACGTCGCCAAAACGCCGACCAAGGTAATGCAGCACATCCGCGGCAACTACGTTTCGATGATCTTTCAGGAGCCGATGACGAGCCTCAATCCGGTGTTCCGGATCGGCGACCAGGTCAACGAAGTGCTCGAGCTGCACAACGAAGAAGGCAGAACCAAGGAACAGATCAAGGCGCGGACGATCGAACTATTGGAGATGGTCGGTATCGCGAACAGCGAGGGCGTCTATAAGATGTACCCGCACGAGCTGTCCGGCGGTATGCGGCAGCGTATCGTGATCGCAATGGCGCTCGCGTGCAACCCGAAGCTGATCATTGCCGACGAGCCGACCACGGCGCTCGACGTGACGATTCAGGCGCAGATCCTCGATCTGCTGCGGCAGCTCAAGGACCGCATCAATTCTTCCATAATGCTGATCACCCACGATCTCGGCGTGATCGCCGAGATGGCGGACTACGTCGTCGTCATGTACGCCGGCAAGGTCGTCGAACAGGGCACCGCCGCGGAGATCTTCTCCAATCCGCGCCACCCCTATACGATCGGTCTGATGGCATCCAAGCCAGTCGTCGGCAAAAAGGTCGATAAGCTCTATTCGATCCCCGGCAAGGTGCCGAACCCGGTCAATATGCCGGACTACTGCTATTTCCGCGACCGCTGCGAAATGTGTCTCGACTGCTGCAGCGGCGCCTACCCGCGTGAGATCAGCCTGACTGACACGCACAAGGTCAGCTGCTACCGCTACTACGACGAAAACAAGGAGGGTGAATCCAATGGCTAAAACGGTATTGCAACAGTTCACCCCCGTGACGCCCGACCCGCAGTACATTCTCCAGGTCAACGCGCTCAAGAAGTATTTCCCGATCAAGAACGGCGTGCGCGTCGTCGGGCACGTGAAAGCCGTGGATGGCGTCACATTCAACCTCAAACGCGGCTGCACGATGGGCCTTGTCGGCGAATCCGGCTGCGGCAAAACGACGACCGGACGCACGATTCTGCGCCTCTACGACGACAAGACGGACGGACAGGTGCTCTTCGAGGGGCAGGAGGTCTATGACCTGCCGCAAAAGGAGCTGCGCAAACTGCGCACGAAGATGCAGATCATCTTTCAGGACCCGTTCTCGTCCCTTTCTCCGCGGATGCCGGTCGGCGAAATTATCGGCGAAGCCGTGCGCGAGCACAAGCTTGTCCCGAAGGCGGAGTTCAACGATTACATCGATCAGGTGATGGACAACTGCGGGCTGCAGCCGTACCACCGCCAGCGCTACCCGCACGAGTTTTCCGGCGGACAGCGGCAGCGTATCTGCATCGCCCGCGCGCTCGCGCTCAACCCGGCGTTCATCGTCTGTGACGAGCCGGTCTCCGCGCTGGACGTGTCGATTCAGGCGCAGATCATCAACCTGCTGAAGGACCTGCAGGAGAAGTACGAGCTGACCTATCTGTTCATCTCGCACGACCTTTCCGTCGTCGAACACATCTCCGACACCGTCGGCGTCATGTATCTCGGCTCGCTTGTCGAATACGGCGCGACCGAGGACATCTTCCGCAATCCGCTGCATCCCTACACGAAAGCGCTGTTTTCGGCGATCCCGGTCCCCGACCCGACGGTCCGAATGAACCGCATCGTCCTCGAAGGCTCCATCCCCTCTCCGGCGAATCCGCCGAAGGGCTGCAAATTCCACACCCGCTGCAAGTACTGCATGGACCGCTGCAAAGAAGAAACGCCCGTCCAGCGTGAGATCGAACCCGGGCACTATGTGGTCTGCCATCTCTACGACAAGGAGGGCACGGCAAGTGAAGCAGCAGAAAACGTATGACGACGATGACGGCAGGACGATCGCCGACATGAGCGGCGTCCGGCGCGACAGTATGTTTTTGCCGCGCAGTCTCAAAAAGTTCGGCACCTTCTCGCAGCAGGAAACGGATGACGACGCCCCGCAGTACACGGACGAACAGCGGCGCTCCGCCGTCGGCGGCGCGCTGACCGCGGCGTTGATCATTGCCGGCGTATTCATCGGCGCGGGTGCGATCGTAATCGCGCTTTTGACGCTGATCTGGCACTGAGAGGGACTGCCATGTTCTGTCAACACTGCGGCGCAGAAACCGACGTGCGCAAGGCGCGGTGCCCGGTCTGCGGCGTCGACCAGAGAAAGCGCCGGTTCTCGTTCTTCTCGCTGATCGCCGTTCTGCTCGCCTGCGCGATGTTCGCCGGGGTGCTCGTGTGCGACTATGCACTGCACAAAAGCGGCGCGACTGCCGCTGTGACGTCACCCGCCGCCTATACAGCGCAGACGGTGCCGCCTGCACAGGAAAGTGACAGCGATGTGGTCTATATCACCCACGCGGGCACGAAGTACCACAAAGACGGGTGTATGCATCTCAACGACACGAAGCAGGAAATTGCGCTGAACGAAGCGATCCGGGAAGGATACGAGCCTTGTGCGGTCTGTTTTCCGGAGGAAGCCGAATAAACAAAAAGCGGTTATAGCGTCAGCTGCAGCCGCTTTTTCTCATGCTGCCGTCAGGGGCCAACCGCGACGGCGGTTTTTCTTTCGATCTCACCTACGTGGTTTGCGGTGCCAACCGCAACCACTCTATCTACCGCTGTGTTTGGTATGAAACCAAGACGGCGGTTTGCGCTGAACTGCGTCTGCGTCCTTGCCGCCGTCCTCCACCCCACGATCTGGCGTCTGCCCAGTCGCCCTCGAATCTACAGACAGCTCTGCTTTTACGCTCTCTTTCGCAAGGCCTTGCGGCAAAAACAGCGTCCGTTGTCGTCCTCTTTTGTGGTTTATTGCGTTTTTGCAAAAAAATCTTGCGCACTCCGGTGAAGTGCGCAATGCATGGTTTCGTCTCACGCGGCGCGGTCCTGCACGTCGCGTTCTTCTTCGCGCTTTGCCAGCCGGTTCTCCTGGAACAGCAGCGAAATGCACCAAATGCTCGCCAGCGCAACGATGGTATAGATCACGCGGCTGACGATCGCGTCCTGTCCGCCGAAGATCCAGGCGACCAGATCGAACTGGAACAGACCGATCAGACCCCAGTTGATACCGCCGATAATGGTGAGCACCAAGGCGATTTTATCCAGCATCTTCCTTCACTCCTTTGCTTGGGCAGAGGATCAACCTCTGCAGATAGTATGGAGCAAAAACGCCGGATTATACATCCTCCCTTAAATCGCAGGTCATCAGGCACGAACCGGCGATCTTTCTTTTGATCACAAAGCCGTTGCGCTGATAGAAGCGGACGGCGTTTTCGTTCTTTTCGCCGCAGGAGAGCATCACGCCCGGAATGCCCTGCGCGCGCAGATGCGCTTTGAGCGCGTCCATCAGCTTTGTGCCGACACCCTGATGCCGTGCCGTTTCGGACAGGTCGATATGCAGATGCGCCGGGTACTGCCGCGCAAACAGTCCGTGAACGAACATTTCGCCGCGCACGATCCCGAAAAAGTAGGGACCGAGCTTGTCGCAGTCCGGCTGAAAGAAGGCGCGGAAGCGCTTGCGGTAGGTGTTGAAGTCCTTCGCGCAAAGGATGTAGCCCTGCGCTTTGTCGTGTTCATCCGCGGCAACAAACACGCTTTCGGGTTCACACAGCGCGTAGTAGTCGCAGAACATCAGGTATAAGAACGCGGTCGTCTTTTCGTCGTTCTTCTTAAACGAGGAGGTCTCGAGACAGATCTCGCGCAGCCGCGGCAGATCCCCCTCCTGAAACGGTCGAACAGTGATCATACGCGCTTCCTCCAAAGCTCCGGCGCCGAAGTCGAAACGCCGTGGGCGCCGGCTTCCAGCGCCTTTTTGATATCGTCCGGCTCGCTGATCAGTCCGCCGACGATGATTGGGACGTCCAGCTTCTGCGCGAGCTGCTTTGTGATCCGCGGCATGATGCCGGGCAGGATCTCGACCATATCGGGGTTGATGAGCGCCGACGCCTTGACTGTCGTCTGGATCGAAAGCGAGTCGATGATAAACAGGCGCTGCACGGTCAGAAGACCCAGTTCCTTCGCCGCCTTGAGCAGATTGTTCTTCGTCGAGATGATGCCGTCGGGCGCGATGGTCTGCGCGATATAGCGCAGCGCGACCGCGTCGCGGGAAAAGCCGTCGATCAGATCGACGTGCAGAAAGATCAGTTTGTCCTTTTCCTTCGCCTTTTGGACGATCTCGCCGAGGTTGAAGATATTGCCGCACAGCAGAAAGATCACGTTGCAGTCGGCGTTCAGCGCCGCGTCCACCTGCTCCGCCTTTTTCACCGCCGCGATGACGGGCGCTTCGCGCAGCTTTTGCAAAAACAGCTCTTTGTTCATTCCTTGTCCTTTCTTTTCGGTCACGCTTCCAGCGCGCGGGAGATGATTCCCTGCAGCTCCGTGACGCCCTCGCCCTTTGTCGCGGAAAACGGCACCACGGGGATCGCGCCAAACTTTGTGATCGCTTCGCAGTGCGTCAGCAGCATGTTTTCCCGTTCTGTTTTGTTCAGTTTGTCGCACTTGGTCAGCGCCA
>JAFYDS010000126.1 GCA_017544665.1 Clostridia bacterium
CGTCTTTGCCGAGACCGTTCAGAATGACGCGCAGAGGCTTTACGCGAACCTTGTTCGCGTTGAGGGCGATCTTGATCGCGCCTTCCGCGGCGGCAAAGCTCTCATGACCGGCAAGGAAGCAGAAGCATTCGGTCTCTTCCGAAAGCAGCATTTTGCCGAGGTTGCCGTGGCCGAGGCCGACCTTGCGGTTTTCGGCGACGGAGCCGGGGATGCAGAACGACTGCAGACCTTCGCCGATCGCGGCGGCCGCGTCGGCAGCCTTGGTGCAGCCCTTCTTGAGCGCGATCGCGCAGCCGACGGTGTAGGCCCAGACGGCGTTTTCAAAGCAGATGGGCTGGGTCTCGCGGACGATCTTGTCCACGTCGATGCCTCTGGCGAGGGTCAGCTCTTTGCATTCTTCGATGGAAGAAATGCCGTATTCTTTCAGAACGGCGAGGATCTTGTCCGCGCGTCTTTCATAGTTTTCAAACAAAGCCATCTTTTCTTACCTCCTTATTCCTTGCGGGGATCAATATACTTCGCGGCGTCGGCGAATCTGCCGTAGGTGCCCTTGGCCTTCTCAAAGGCCGTGTTCGCGTCGTCGCCCTTCTTCATGAAGTCGGTCATCTTGCCGAGCGAAACGAATTCGTAGCCGATCACCTGATCGTCCGAGTCGAGCGCCATGCGGGTGACGTAGCCTTCCGCCATCTCGAGATAGCGCGTACCCTTGAGCTTGGTGCCGTACATCGTGCCGACCTGGGAACGCAGACCCTTGCCGAGGTCTTCGAGACCCGCGCCGACGGTCAGACCGTCGTCGGAGAACGCGGACTGCGAACGGCCGTAAACGATTTGCAGGAACAGCTCGCGCATCGCGGTGTTGATCGCGTCGCAGACAAGGTCGGTGTTGAGCGCCTCGAGGATCGTTTTGCCGGGCAGGATCTCGCTCGCCATCGCGGCGGAGTGCGTCATGCCGGAGCAGCCGATCGTTTCGACGAGGGCTTCTTCGATGATGCCGTTTTTGATATTGAGCGAAAGCTTGCAGGCGCCCTGCTGCGGCGCGCACCAGCCGATGCCGTGTGTGAAACCGGAGATATCCTTGATCTCATACGCCTTGACCCATTTGCCCTCTTCGGGGATGGGCGCCGGTCCGTGGTGCGGTCCCTTCGCGACCATGCACATTCTTTCGACTTCATGTGAATAATTCATGTTGCTTTTTCTCCTTTCGGACTTTAGAATTGGCACAGGCAGACGCATCCGCCTGACTTGCATACCACTCATTATATTATCAAATTCTGCGCCTTCTTGCAATACTTCACGCAAAAAAAGCGAAATTATTTTTCAATCGTATATTGCTCCTTGCAGTCGTAGGCGACGGCGGCGGTGAACGGGACGGACGCGGCATAGCAATCGAGCTGCAGCGCGGCGCGCACCCGCGTCTTCAGCGCCGTCATTTCGTGGCTGCGGTCGAGCGTCAGTTCCAGCGTCGCGGCGTCGTAGAACACCTTGCCCGAAGTCAGGCGGATCGGCGTGGTGTCGAGCTTTTCAAAGCGCAGATAGTCCGTCGCCTTGGAAAGGACCTGCGGGCGGCTCGTCTTTCCGTTTTCAAAGAGAGAGACGTCTTCGTTCAGCGTCAGCGTCAGCACATAGCCCCCGCCCTCTTTCTTTTCGGCGGTGAACGACTTGAGGTCGCTCGGCGTCAGCGCGAGCGTTTTTCCAAACGGCGGCAGCAGCGAGAGCGCCGTGTCGCCGTCGGAAGTTTTGCCGTTTTTGAGCGTATAACGGCGCGTGCGCGAGCCGGAGAACAGCCGCATCAGGTTATCTGCCGTCCCGTCGAAAGCGGCGCGCGAAACGCTGTGCTTCGTCGTCTTGACGGTCTTCTTCTGCGTCAGGCGGTAAGAGCCGCCGCTCTTTGCGGCGTTCAGCGCGGCGTTGTACGCCTTGACCGCCTGCCATTCAGTATGCGGCAGACCGTTGGTATCAGTCGTTTCCGAAAGTTCTCCGCTCATCTCCCCCGCCGCGTATTTGCCCTTGTCGAGCCGGAAGGGGCGCACCTTGAAGCGGTAGGCGCTGTTCGGTGAGAGATTCTTCACGGTCATCTGGAGATAGCCGCTCAGTCCGTAGAGCCGGAAGTCCTCTTTCGCGTCGTCATAGAGAAAGACTTCGTAATGCGTCGCGCCCTTTGTCGCCTTCCACGAGAGCGTCACCGTCTCTTTGGAAAGGTCGGACACGGTCAGCCCCTTCAGCTTTCCCGGCGCGGTCACGGCAAAAGCGTCCGCGCTCGGCTCGCCCCAGGTGACAACGCCGTCTTCCTTATGAAAGGCGCGCACGCGAAAGCGCCACGTCTTGCCCTTGTCGAGCGAAAAGACCGCCGCCATCGTCGCCGTCGTCGTCACAACGGTCTTGTATTTGCCGCTGTTTTCGCGAAACAGCTGGACCTTGTATCCCGTCGCGTCCGGGACCGCGTCCCATTGAAGCGCGACGTTCGTTCCGTCTTCGAGCGACGTCGTCACGTTCTGGACCTGCCCGAGGGCGGTCTCCTCCGATGCCGCGAACGCCGGCGTGACGCCCGCGCAAAGCAGCAGCAGCGACAGCAAAAAGCAAAAGATTCTGTGCATCGTGTATCTCCCGTTTGTCAGTGCTTTTGGAAAAGTTTTGGCGGTTGTAAAAAAACCGACAGAAAAAGGTTGCATTTTTAATGGTTTTGTTATAAAATGAAGTGTAATCCAAGAAGACCGCGGCACGCGGATTTTTTTGCTAAAAGGACTTGATGGTATGTTTCCTCTTTATGCAAGCGACCGCATCAGTGTCATGATGCTGCTCGAGTGCGTCCTGCGTATCATCCTCGCGATGGGCAGCGGCGCCGTCATCGGCTATGAGCGCAGCCGCCGGTTCAAGGGCGCGGGTCTGCGGACGCATGTGATCGTCTGTGCGGCTTCGGCGCTGATCATGGTCGTTTCCAAATACGGCTTCACCGATATGGCGACCAGCACCGGCATGTTCTTTGAAGGCGTCCGCGGCACCGACCCGGCGCGTCTTGCGGCGCAGGTCGTCAGCGGTATCAGCTTTCTCGGCGCCGGCGTCATTTTCAAGAACAAGGGCTCCGTCAGCGGTCTGACCACGGCGGCGGGACTTTGGGCGACGTCCGGGATCGGCCTTGCCATCGGCAGCGGCCTGTATATTCTTGGCATCGTCACGACGCTTCTGATCGCGCTGTTCCAGTTCCTGCTGCACAAGTTCAAGATCGGTTCGGAATCCATGCCGCGCTACCAGATCTCGTTCACTGTTTTGCAAAGCAAGGATTTTCAGGACGCGCTGGACGAACAGCTCAAGGAATGGTCCATCCACCTGGTCGATATGAAAATGTCAACCAAAGAAAACGGCCATGTCTCCTACGACCTGTCGCTGCGTGCGTCGTACCGTCTTGACACAAAGGAGATCCTCCGCTTCTTCAACAGCCGCGACGACGTCGTCACCGTTTCGGTCGTCATGCCGTAATTTGAGTGCACAGTGCGCAGTGCACAGTGAACAGTTGCCGCCCGTCGGGCGGCTTTTTTAGTGTGGAGTGTGAAGTGTGTAGTTTTTTATTGAAAAATGCCGGGATCTCCACCCAATTCCAAATTCCACATTCCAAATTCCAAATTATCACTGCACACTGCAAACTGCAAACTGCAAACTGCACACTCAATTACACCTTTGTTTCGTCAAGGTCGATCACAATGCTCTTGCGCTTCGGCTCGAGTTTGGTCAGCTTGACGCCCGCGGCGTTGAACATCCGCTTGCTCGCGCGGGTCATCGGCGTGTCGGCGTATTTATCCGACAGATAGACCACCTCGCGGATCCCGCACTGAATGATCGCCTTCGCGCATTCGTTGCACGGGAACAGCGCCACATAGATCCGGCAACCCGCCAGGTTCGCGCCGGCGTTGTTGAGGATCGCGTTCAGCTCGGCGTGGCAGACGTAGGGGTACTTCGTGTCGTAGGCGTCGCCCTCGCGTTCCCACGGGAACTGGTCGTCGCTGCAGCCGATCGGGAAACCGTTGTACCCAACGGACATGATCTTGTTGTGGTCGTTGACGATGCAGGCGCCCACCTGCGTGCTGGGGTCCTTGCTGCGGTAGGACGACAGAATGGCGATTCCCATAAAGTATTCGTCCCACGAAAGATAGTCGCTGCGTTTCGGCATAGCTGCTCCTCCTTATTCGACTCCTCTGTAATATAAGCCGCGGGTGAAGTCGCCCTTCGCGGCTTTTTCTTTTCGGTAAGCGTCCAGCACGGCGTCGACCGCCGCGCGGGATTCGTCGGTAAAATAAAACGTCAGAAAGTCCATGTTCCGCAATTCCCGCTGCCGGTCAGCGAGCCAGATCGGGTAGGCGTTCAAAATCTCGGCGCAGCCAAAGCGGCAGCGCACCGGAAAATGAACCCCCTTGCGGTCGGTCAGGAAACGGCTGCGTCCGCACGTCCTGCAATCGGTGACATTGCGGATCGGACAGTTGCGGGTCAGCATCAATGGCAGCCGCCCGTAGGCGATCAGCCCGCGCGGCAGGGTCGTTTCAATCGCCGCCGCCTGCCCCAGCGTCAGTTCCGGCGACAAGCTCAAAGACTTTACACCTAAGCCTTCCAGAACGGCGGCGCTCAGACTGTTGAAACAGTGCAGCGCGAAGCCGCCGTGGATCTCAAATCCGTATTTTTTTGCGAGCGCGACGGCGTCGAGCGTCGGACAATAAGCGATTTTGACGCCGTTTTCTTTCGCGTGTTTCAACAGTCGCTCAACTTCCGCTTCCCTGCCGAAAATGCCCCGCGGAAGCTCTACACCCAGTGAAATCGGGCAGTTTTGCACTTTTTCCACGAGCTTTTCCTCGCATTCCAGCGGGAAATATAAGTTTTCCACATTCGAAAGATCCTGTGGAATCTGCGCCGGCGACTCCAGCCGCAGCCGGTAGCGCGGCAATCTGCCGCCTATGTTTGTGTCCGGCCGCCGGTCGGGCACGTTTCTTTCCAGATTGGAAGAATGTAACGGAATTTGTATATCTGTAAAGTCTAAAGGCTTTACAGATGAAAGGGCGTTTTCAAGGGTTTCGAGGGCGTTGCGGCGCAGCGCGTTGATCTCGCTTGCGGGAACAATCAGCCCTTCGTCAAGAGACACGATCACACGGTCGGCATAGAACGCCGTGCCGCCGCATTTTTGCAGCCGCTGGGTGAGACCTTCTGCGGTCAGCGGCTTTTCTCTCGCGGGTTCGGGGATCGTATTACCGCGGACGGTGACGCTTTCCCCTCTTGCCGTCGCGGTCAGGGTCGGCGTTTCGCCGGTCCGGATCGTCAGTTCGAATGACACGGGGACGTCGGCGCGTTCTTTTTCATAGAGCCGCGCGAGCGACGAGAGCACCGGCTTCGTCGCGGCGGTGACGTCTTCTCTGGTCCGCACACCGAACATCTCTTTGCTTCGCGCGTTGTCGTAATAGCCGCTGGTGAATCCCTGCCGCGAAAAGACCGCGCGCAGGGCTTCCGCCGCGGCGGCGTCCCGTTTGCCACTCAGCGCGGCGCGCGCATTGGTCACGGCGGCAGCGACATATTCCGGGCGTTTCATCCGCCCTTCGATCTTGAATGAATCGACGCCGAGCCCGGCGAGCTCCTCCAGCCGGTCCATCAGTGAGAGGTCCTTGAGGCTGAGGTCGTAGCGTTCGCTCTCATCCGCCGAAAACGGCAGACGGCACGGCTGGGCGCATAGCCCGCGGTTGCCGCTGCGCGAGCCGAGCATCGCGCTCATCAGGCACTGCCCCGAAACGCACATACACAGCGCGCCGTGGATAAACAGTTCGAGTTCGAGGTCGGTACTCGCCCGCAGGTCGGCGATCTCCGCTTTCGTCAGTTCGCGCGGGAGGACGGCACGGCTGTAGCCGAGCGCCTTCAGCAGCGCCAGCCCCGCCTTCGTCTGGACCGACATCTGGGTCGATGCGTGGCGGGCCAGGTCGGGCGCGCACTGCTTTGCCAGCGCTGCAAGCCCGAGATCCTGCAAAATAAGCACGTCTGCGCCCAAAGCGCAAACGTGCCTGATGACATCTTTCGCCTGCGACAACTCTGCGTCGGAAACGAGCGTATTGAGCGTGATATGCACTCTGACGCCGTGCAGGCGGCAATAGCGTATCGCGGCTTCGAGCGCGGCGTCGTCAAAGTTGTCCGCGCCGCGGCGGGCGTTGAACTCTTTGGTACCGAGGTAGACCGCGTCCGCGCCGGCACGCACGGCAGCCGTAACGGCGGCAGGCGAACCGGCAGGCGCCAAAAGCTCCGGCTGCGGTTTCATCAAACGCCGGAGATCTGATCGAGGACGGAGGCAAGCTGCGCCTTGAGCCGGTCGATCTCGAGGTTCGCGTTTTCCAGATCGCGCTTCGCCTTTTCGGCTTCATGCCGCGCCCAGTCGGCTTTGCTCTTCGCGTTGGAAGCGTCGTCGAGATAGTCCTTGATCTGCTCGCGCAGATGATCCGCGGTCGTGGTCGCCTTCTTGTATTCGTCGGCGTAGTTCAGCGTGGTCAGCACCGCCGCCTGGGTCACGGAGACGTGCGGGTTCTCTTTCATCGTCTTCGCGATGGCGAGGTCCACGTCTTTTCCGAGTTCGGCAACATACTTCACATCGTCTTCGGTGATGACGGAAAACTCTGAACCGGCAATGGAAAGCTTGACTTTATTGCGTACCATGATACATCTTCCTTTCATGTGCAGGCCGCAAAATGACGGCGACACATTTACAATCGGGTATATTATACAACATTCTGCAAGATAATGCAAGTCTATTTTTTCAGCGTCCTGCGCGGCACGCCGTTTGCCGTTGCAATATTCCCCTCCCCGCGTCACTGTGCACTGCGTACTGTGCACGAAAAAAAGCGCCTCCGCAGAGGCGCTTTTTTTTGAATTGGATTATTCCGCGGGCGCGTAGAGATCCTTCAGACGAAGCAGGTGCTCGTAGCGTTCCACGCTCTTGTCTTCGGCTTCGGTGAAGAGCTTTTCGGCTCTCTCCGGGAAGGCGCGGGTCAGCGCGGAGTAGCGCGCTTCGTTCAGCAGGAAGGCACGGTAGTTCTCTTTCACGCCGGGCTTGCTGTCGAGGGTGAACGGGTTCTTGCCTTCGGCCTTGAGCGCCGGATTGAAGCGGAACAGGTTCCAGTAACCGCACTCGACGGCCTTCTTCATTTCGTTCTGGCAGTTGACCATGCCGCCCTTGATGGAGTGCATTTCGCAGGGGGCGTAACCGATAATCAGGGACGGTCCCGGATAGGCTTCCGCTTCCTGAATGGCCTTGAGGGTTTGGGCCATATTGGCGCCCATGGCGATTTGCGCGACGTAGATATAGCCGTAAGAAATGGCGATTTCGGCGAGGGACTTCTTCTTGATTTCCTTAGCGGCGGCGGCGAACTGCGCGACCTGTCCGATATTGGAGGCCTTGGAGGCCTGTCCGCCCGTATTGGAGTACACTTCCGTGTCGAACACGAAGACGTTGACATCGTTGCCGGAGGCCAGAACGTGGTCGAGTCCGCCGTAGCCGATATCGTAGGCCCAGCCGTCGCCGCCGAAAATCCAGAAGGACTTCTTGCGGAGGAACTCCTTCTTTTCGAGGATTTCGGCCACGAGGGAGCAGGCGGAGCAGTCGCAGAACTGTTCGCCGGCGGCCTTACGGTCTTGGGCGTGTTTGAGCATTTCGGCGGCCTTCTCCGCGCCGAAGTACTCCTTCCCGGCGTCACTGCCGAAGAACGGGATGGTCTCGTCGAGCGTGGAGATATTCGCCATGAGGGCGGCAATATAGGCGTCGGTGGCGTCGCCGTTCGTGGCACCGTCCTTGTAGGTGTCGAGCCACTTCGGGGCGGCCTCTTTGCGTCCGGGGCGGGTCTGGGGCTGGGCAATCAGGGCCTCGGTCTTGGCCTTGAGGCTGTCGCGGATTGCGTTGTGACCGAGGGACATGCCGAGGCCGTGTTCGGCGTTGTCCTCGAAGAGGGAGTTGCACCAGGCGGGGCCGTGTCCGGCCTTATTGGTGC
>JAFYDS010000017.1 GCA_017544665.1 Clostridia bacterium
ACCATCCACTGAAATGTGAAGAAGTCCAAGACTTTTTTCGTGATACTGCCGGCGTCAACGTGCGGGAACTCAGTCCGGCGCCAGCCCAGCTTCTGCGCGACTCTGCCGGGGATGCTGCTGTTCTTGACCGCTTCGCCGGGCTTGAAGAGGTCGTCCGCGCCGTAAACGAAGATGGGGACGTTCTTGCCGCTGTGGCTGGCGGAATGGAAGGTATAGACCCCGTTTTCTTCATAGATATCGCCGGTCTCGTGGTCGGCGGTGACAACGACAAGGGTGTGTCCGTCCGCGCGGGCGAACTCGACCGCCATTTTGATCGTGTTGTCGAAGCCCTTGACCGCCCAGGCGGTGTCGGCGACTTTCTTCGGGTAATGGACGCCGTCGTCGGACGAACTGTGGGAGTTCTTATCGATATGCGCGCCCTCGATCATCAAAAAGAAGCCGTTCTCGTTGTCGGCGTTCAGCAGGTCGATCGCCTTCTCGCTCATTTCGAGGAGCGTCGGGGAGGGATCGTCGGCGGGCAGGCTTTCCCACCAGGTATGGGAGCTGAACTGGCCGAAGCTGCGGCTGCCTGGCTCGAGCGCTTCCATTTCGTCCTTCGTTGTGATATAGGTGTAACCGTTTTCTTCGGCGGCTGCGCGGTCCGCCGCGGACTCTTTCGCGCCCCAGATCAGATCGATGCCGCTTTCAAACTGGGAATACGAGATCTCCGCAACCATATCGCGGTCCTCCACGTGCGCCGAATAGCCGGCGGGCGTCGCGCCGCTCGTCTTGTCGGTCGTGACGATACCGGTTTTCATCCCGTGCGCCTGCGCGACCTCGGTGATGATGCGCGGCTGCATCACCTTACCGGACGGGTCGAACCAGTAGGTGGCGAGAAAGCGGTTCTTGGTGCGTACGCCGCAGGAGAGGGCGGTCGCGCCGGCGGCGGAGTCGGTCACTTCGTCGGAAGCAGAGCGCGTTTTGGATTGTCCGCGCAGATCGTACGCCGTGTCCATGAACAGCTCATAGCCCTGTTCTCTCGCGAGCAGAAGGTGGTTTTCGCCCATGCCGTCGCCGATCATAAAGATCACGTTTTTGATCGTCGGCGCGTCTTTTTTTGCCCCGGCGGGCAGCGCGAGCGTGCACAGAAGCAGCAGGCAAAGCGCCAGCGCAAACAGTCGTTGATGTTTCATCGTGATACCTCCTCATTTCCTTTGACACCATCGTACCACATCCGGCAAAGAAAGTCAACGCTTCCCGGGGGCGGATACACTTTTTTATTGACGAACGCCGCCGGGCGCGCTATAATAATAGAAAAGGAACCTGTGGGTTCCACTTTTGGAGAAAGGGAGAGACCTATGAAGAACCCGATCAAATTTATCTTTTCCCGCGAAGAGAGTGACACCAAGGTTGCCAACAACCGGCTGCTCTCCTACGCTGTCGGTCTTGCCGGTCAGAACGCCAACTACGGCTTTGTTTCCGGCCGTCTGTTCGTGTTCCTCAACACGGTGCTGAAGATCGATTCGCGCGCCACGGGCTGGATCACCGGCTTTTCCACGCTCTGGGATGCGATCAACGACCCGATCATCGGTACGCTCGTGGACGCCCGCAAGTTCAAGCCCGGCCGCAAGCTGCGCCCGTTTTTGCTGTATCTGCCGCCGATCATCGGTCTGATCACCATGCTGATGTTCTTTGACTTCGGCTTTTCCCAGACCCAGACGATCATCTTTATCATTGCCGCTTATCTGATGTATGACATCGTCTATTCCTATCAGGACGTGGCGCTGTGGGGCATGATCCCGCTATCGAGCCCGAATTCCGAAGAACGCGGCCGCGTTGCGCAGTGGGTCTCGATCGGCGCCGGCGCCGGCTCCACGGTCGCGAGCCTCTTTCCGCAGGTCCGGCAGGGGATCGTCAACAGCGGACTCGCCAGCGAAAAGACCGCCTATTTCATCGGCGCGGTCGTGTTCGGCTTCGGCGGTATGCTCGTATCGATGCTTGCCTACCGGATGAAGGAAAAGGTATTGTATGAGCACAAGGAAGAAAAGAACAGCGTCTGGAAGAACCTCGCGACGCTGCGCTATAACCGGACGCTGATCATCATCTGTCTGGCGCGGTTCGTCGCCTGCTTCTCGCTGACGCTGCCGTGGGAATACTTCTTCGAAACGCAGGGCATGACCGTGACCTTCTTCGGCCAGGAGATCAGCCACGCGACGCTGCAGCTGCTCTATACCTTCCTGCCCGGTATCCCCGGCGCGTTCGCGATGTTCTTCGCGAACAAATTCGCCGAAAAGATCGGCGGCATGAAGCGCATTCTGGTCGTGGCGGAGGTGGTCGCGATCTCGATCCGCACGATCTGCTTCTTCCTCGGCGCAAACAACCGCTTCCTCAATCCGTGGATCTTCTGCCTCATCATGGCGCTCGTGTCGATCATCTACATCCCGACCAACATGAAGGACATCGCCCACCGTGCCCTGATCGCCGACTCGATCGACGAGGTGGAACTCAAGACAGGCGAACGCACCGAGGGCATCTCCTTCTCGATGCAGAACTTCATCTCGAAGCTGACCGGCGCTATGAGCAAGTTCATTCAGGGCTATCTCCTGCGTTGGATGGGCTTCAACGAAAAGATCACCGACGCCGCGGGCAATATGCTCGAGGGTACGGCGGCCATTCGCGCCCACGGTCCCGCCACGCGGATCGTGAAATACCGCTGGCACCAGTTCATGCTCGGTCCGGCGATCGGCTCGGCGCTGTATCTGATCGTGATCCTCTTCCTGCGCGACGACCGCAGCCACATGGCGGAAGTCGAACGTCAGCTGCGTGAAAAGAGAGAAGCGACCGCAGCTGCGGAAGAGACGACAGTCGTTAGTCAATAGTCAATAGTCGTTAGCAAAGCCGCCCGGTCGGGCGGCTTCTTCAGTGGTTAGTAGTGCACAGTGCGCAGTGCACAGTGCACAGCGACGCGGAAAGGAAACGCGCAACAGCAAACCGATTTCCCGTGGAACGGCACAGCGTTTCTTCTTTTGCCGCGTAGGGGCTGCCCTGTGTGGCAGCCCGCATTTGCCGCAGCGCAAAACCTGACGGCAAGGGTTTGTCTCCATTCCGTAATGATGGTTCCAATCCCCGGGCGACCAATGGCCGATCCTCGGCTCCCGCCTTGGTCGGCGCTTCCACTTTCGGCAGAGGTCGCCATCGGTGACCCGCGCCCCTGCGCTGTCCACTGTGCACTGCGCACTGTGCACGAAAAAAACGCCCCGCTGGGCGTTTTTTTATTGTCGTTTGATCTTGCCGACGATATAATCGGTGCCGACGTCCGCGGCAAGCTTGAACGGACCGTCTGCGCCGGAATCCCAGATATGGAGATACGCCACGGCGGTCTGTGTGCCGTACCACGTTTTATAGGGATAGACGACATAGAACAGACCGGAGCCGGCGTAGTCAAAGCCCTTTGTACCGAACGAAGTGCGCCAGCCGTAGATGTCCCGCTTCTTGTCGTGGTCGCCTGCCTGATAGAGCGCGAGCACGTTGCCCTCGACGCCCTTCTTCTGTCCCTTAAGCTGCATCTTCTCCGGTTTCAGGTCGCCGTCGACCGCGAAGATATAGAACGGCTCAAACGAGGATTTCACCATCTTGTAGGTGTTGAGGATCCAGACGTTCAGCTCGTCGAAATAGGTCATCGTCTGCACGCCGTAATAGGTGTTGCCGGTATAGACGAAGTATTTTCCGTTCGCCTTCTCCGGACCGCTGCGGTGCGCCTTTTCTCCCTGTCCGGGCGTCGCTTTGCCAAAGTCGTCCCACCAGCCCTCGACGTCGTACTGCAGCAGCACCTGATAGTCGTTGTCCGTGCGCTTTTCGTTGCCGGCGATGATATAGGCGGCGGTGAGCAGCTTTTTGCCCCTGCCTTTCTTTTGGAACGAGGGGCCGAAGCAGAGCCCGTCGATGCCGGTGCAGCCGAAGCGGTGGTCGGCGCCGTCGTTGCCGCCGTCAAATTTGCCGTTGCCGTTGACGTCGTAGCGGTAGTCGTCATACACCGCTTTGAGATAGATACTGCGCGCGACGTTTGTGTTTTTCCAGCTGATGTCTTCTTTCGTGATCTTCTTTGTGTCGAACATCACGATATAAAAGCCGGCGCGGCCGGTCGGGTAGTAGCTCGCGTAAAGGTACCCGTCGTCGTCGAGCGCGAGGTCGCCGAGGTGTCCCGTGAAGCCGCTGACTGTGCCGAGAATATTGCCGTCGAGGTCGCATTTGACAAGGACGGACGTGTAGGAATAATAGATATGGTTGTGCGCGGGATCGACGGCGATACCCTGACAGTGCTTGACGTCCCAGTCTCCGCCCATCAGCGACAGCGGCAGCAGGTCGATCAGCGTCAGGTTGTCGAGGTCAATGACCGTCTCCTGCGTCACAGGCGGTTCGGTCGTTTCCGGCGGCGCGGTGGTCGGTTCGGTCGTTGTCGGTGCGGCGGACGTCTCAGGTTCCGACGTGGTGTTGTAGGAGACGCTGACGTCCGGGAGCGTGGTCGTCGTCGGCTTCTGCTGCTGAATGATGAGGAACGCGCCGACTGCCACGGCGAGCGCGAGCACAAAGATCAGAACGACCGCATAGCGTTTTTTCAAGGGATCACCGCCTTTCGTTCGGGGGATTTGTAAAAAAATTGCCAGGAGCGCGCCCCTGGGCAATTTGTTCGGTTGGCGTTACGCGAGAATCTCACCCATGAGACCCGGGGTGCAGCCCGCGGCGTTGGACTCGTCGGTGTCGATGTGCATCGCAAGGGCGTAGTTCTTGCTCACGCGGACGATCACGTCGCCGAAGATCAGCGAACGCTCCGGGGTGTCGACCTTGACCGAGACGATCTGCTTGTCGGTGAGGTTGTATTTCTCGGCGTCTTCCGGCGTCGCGTGGATATGGCGCTTCGCGATGATCACGCCGTCTTCCAACTCGACTTCGCCCTTCGGGCCGACGATCTTGCAGCCTGCGCTGCCTTTAAGGTCGCCGGATTCGCGGATCGGCGCCTTGACGCCGATGGCGCGCGCGTCGCCCGCGGAAAGCTCGACCTGGGTCTCCGGACGGACCGGACCGAGGATCGACACGGCGGGGAAGCTGCTCTTGGGACCGATGACCTGAACGCGCTCTTCACACGCGAACTGACCGGGCTGAGAGAGGTCCTTCTTGTGGGTCAGTTCATACCCTTCGCCGAACAGGATGTTCAGCACGCGGCGGCTGACGTGGACGTGACGGGCGGAAGTTTCCACCAAAACGGGTTTCTGCATACTCTTTTCCTCCAAGAATAAATCCAATATTTCGCTTTGTTAAACCACAGCGCAACTATTTTACATCAATTTTGCGCGGATTTCAACAATGTTTCAAAAAAATCATGGGCAAACGGGAAAAAACATGCTATAATAGAACCCGAAAGGCGGTGGCAACCATGTCTGATTCCATGCAGCAGCTTAGAGCGCAGTGCGAAGAATGCCAAAACTGTCCGCTCGGCGCAACGCGGACAAACCTTGTTTTCGGCGTCGGCGACCCGGCAGCGAAGGTCCTCTTCGTCGGCGAAGGACCCGGCGAGCAGGAGGACTTGCAGGGCGAACCCTTCGTCGGCAAAAGCGGACAGCTGCTCGACCGTTACCTCGAACTGATCGATCGCCCGCGCGACGGCGGCGGGATCTATATCGCGAACATCGTCAAGTGCCGGCCGCCGCACAACCGCGATCCGAAGCCGGAGGAGAGCGAACAGTGTCTGCCGTGGCTGCGCGCGCAGGTACGCGTGCTGCGCCCGCAGATCATCGTCTGTCTCGGACGGATCGCGGCGCAGCGGCTGATTGATCCGGATTTCCGCGTGACGCGCGAGCACGGCGTGTTCCGTGAGAAGGGCGGGATCCTCTTCATGGGGACCTTCCACCCGGCGGCGCTGCTGCGCAACTCGGCGCAGAAAAAGGATGCCCTCGCGGACTTTCAGGCGCTGCGCGACAAGATGGAGGCGCTCGGACTTTAACGCCTCTGGATGGCTGCAAATTAAGGAAAAGCAGAAACGTGATTTTTGCTTTTCTTTTTTTATTTTCAGCGCATTTTTCGCGCGGCTTGCGCGGCTTTCTCTCCGTGTTCTGCGCGCGTGTTTCTCTTCCTCCAGATCTCTTTTGTGCAACTTGTCAGGTTTCATTTGGATTTTTGCACAGATTTGTTATATTTGTTAAAGAAGGATTGACACTTTGACATAATTTTGGTACAATAAATACAACTATATTGGCAAGTTCTCCGCTTTTTTCAAGAAAGGGCGGGAACGGCAAGGAGGAGCAATTATGACAGATGCAAAAACCTTAGCGTACATCAACCTCTACGGGATTCTCGGCACGCTGGAAAATCTCTGTGAGCTGGATGCCGAGGCGAGCGCGCTGGCCCAGGTCAAGAAGCCGGTTTCCATCGCGTTTACCGTCAAGGGCGGCCCGGCGGCAACGCTGACCTTCAAAGGCGGCCGCTGCCGGATGGAGCAGGGCGCGAACCCGAAGGCGACCGTGCTGCTGCCGTTCTCTTCGTGCGAAAAGTTCAACGGCCTGATCGACGGCACCGTGACTCCGATTCCGGTCAAGGGCTTCCACAAGATCGGCTTCCTTTTGAACAACTTCACGAAACTGACCGACATCCTGACGAAGTATCTGCGCGCGAGTGAAGACGATCTGAAAGACCCCGTCTTCTTTGAAACGAGCACGAAGCTGATGTTCTACCTGATCGCCGTGACGATCTCCCAGATCGCGAACAACGACAGCATCGGCACGTTCTCCGCGTCCAACGTCCCCGACGGCATCATCGAGATGAGCATCAAGGACAGCGTGGCCGCGACGATCCGCGTCAAGGACAACCACTTCGTCACGATCAAGCAAAAGCCGGCGTCCTACCGCTCCAAGATGGAGTTCGGTTCCATCCAGCTTGCCCGCGACCTGTTCGACGGCAAGGTCAACGCCGTTGCCTGCATCGGCGAAGGCACGATCACCATGAGCGGTCTGATCAACATGATCGACAATCTCAACCGCATTCTCGACAGAGTTGCGTTGTACTTAGCATAAGGAGGCGTTCGTATGGCTAACATTCCCATCATTGAAAACCACGAGAAGAGCAGAGAACTCTTCACAAAGGCAACCAAGATCATTCCCTCCGGCGTCTACGGCCACCTCGGCCCGGCGGAAGGACAGTTCATCCCCGTTTCCAACTGGCCGCTGTTTTTGACCAAGGCGAAGGGCTCCTATATGTGGGACGTCGACGGCAACAAGTACATCGACTATATGTGCGCCTACGGTCCGAACGTGCTCGGCTACTGCGACCCCGACGTTGACGCCGCTGCGAAAAAGCAGATGGATCTTGCCAACTGCACCACGACCCCCGGCTCGGTGATGGTCGACTGCGCGGATCTCCTTGTCGATACCGTCGCCACGGCGGACTGGGCGTTCTTTGCCAAGAACGGCAACGACGCGACGCAGGGCGCCATGATGGCCGCCCGCGCCCACACTCACCGCAAGAAGATCATCTTCTTCAAAGGTTACTATCACGGCGTTTCCCCGTGGCAGATGAAGAAGGACTATCCCGGCGTGCTCGAAGAGGACGTCTGCAACAACATCATCCTCCCGTGGAACGACATTCCCGCGCTGGAAAAGACGATCGAAGAGAACAAGGATCAGATCGCGGCGCTGATCGCGCAGCCCTATGACCACGGCAACTTCTACGATAACTCGTTCCCCGAGGCCGGCTTCTGGCCGAAGGTCCGCGAGCTTTGCACGAAGAACGGCATCATCCTGATCGTTGACGACGTCCGCGCCGGCTTCCGTCTGGACCTTGCCGGTTCCGACCATTACTTCGGCTTCGAAGCGGATATGATCTGCTTCTGCAAGGCGCTTGCCAACGGCTACAACATGTCCGCCATCTGCGGCAAGGAATTCCTCAAGAGCGCGATGTCTTCGCTCTCCTACACGGGTTCCTACTGGCTGAGCGCGGTTCCGTTTGCGGCCTGTATCGCCTGTATCGAAAAGATGAAGAAGCTCGACACCCCGAAGATGTTCTTCGAAAAGGGCACGATGCTCACCGAAGGGCTCAAGAAGGCGGGCGCCGAACACGGTTTCGACCTCGTGACGAGCGGCGCGCCGGCGCTGTTCTATCTGCGCATCGCGAACGACGACAGCATGGTGCTGCATCAGGAATGGGTCGCCGAGATGGTCAAGCGCGGCATCTTCCTTGCCAGCCACCACAACCACTTCATGAACGCGTCCCTCACCGACAAGGACATCAAATACACGATTGAAGTCGGCGAAGAATGCTTCAAGGTTCTCGCGAAGAACCACCCGGAACTGTTCTAAATTAAAAGGAGGAATACATTATGCCACTTTCAAAACAAGAATGGCTTGCCCTCGAAAAGAAAGCGTATGAGCTGCGCAAGCTCACGCTGCAAACGACCATGTGGGCAGGCAGCGGACACATCGGCGGCGGTCTGAGCATCCTCGACCTGCTGACGGTGCTGTATCACAAGTATCTCAACATCAAAGTTGACGATCCCAAGTGGGAAGACCGCGACCGCTTCATCCTTTCCAAGGGTCACGCGGCGATCGCCTACGCCCCCGTCCTTTGCGACAAGGGCTTCAACGATCCCGAAATGCTCAAGACCTTCAACCTGTCCGGTTCGAAGATGGGCATGCACCTTGACTCCAACAAGGTCGTCGGCGTGGACGCCTCCACCGGTTCCCTCGGTCACGGCGCTTCGATCGCCGCCGGTACCGCCCTCGCGGCGCGTATTCTCGGCAAGAGCTATCTGACCTATGTCGCCACCGGCGACGGTGAGCTGGGCGAAGGCTCCAACTGGGAAGCCTTCA
>JAFYDS010000127.1 GCA_017544665.1 Clostridia bacterium
GAGATGAAGGTTGCGGCCTCCTATGCGCTCGCCAACCTCGTTTCCGACGAAGAGCTCAATCCGGAATACATCATCCCGGCCGCGTTCGATCCGCGCGTCAAGGACGCCGTTGCAAAGGCGGTGGCCCAGGCCGCAATCGATTCCGGCGTTGCTCGCATCTAATTGAATCTGATTAATGAAAGAATAGCACTTTCGACCTTCGGGTCGGAAGTGCTATGACGTTTCTGGAGATGGGAAGGGGAGAGCGCAATGCAAATCAAAGCGTGGCTTCTGACATTGAGAACGCCGAAGAAAGGAAAGGGGCCGGTATGGTCCGTCTTTGCTGCCGCCGGATGCCTGCTGTTCGGGATCCTGCTCGGCGTTTTTGCAAAATGGCTCGATAACCTGAGTCTTGACAGCATCGTTTGGTGGATGCGCTTGATCGAACGCCTCGATCTCGGCAATGTGTTTTCCACGCTCGGGGTCTGGCTATTGCTTGCGCTGACGATTGCCATATTCAGCCGCACGCCGGTCAGGGCGGCAGTCCATACGTTTTTGTTTTTCGCCGGTATGTGCGCGGCGTATCACCTTTATACAATCACGTTCAGCGGCTTTGCGCCGACGCGTTATATGCTGATCTGGTACGCGTTGACGGCGGCTTCGCCGCTGCTTGCGGTCCTGTGTTGGTACGCGAAGGGAACGCACGCCTTGTCTATCGTTTTGGACGCCGTCATTTTGGCTGTTTTAGCTTCTTACTGCTTTTCGGTCGGCTGGTTGTACTTCAGCTTTGACGGCGTGTTGAACGCCCTGTTTTTTCTCGCTGCGGCGGTCGTGCTGTACAGTTCGCCGAAGCAGACCGCGATTGCAGTTGTGGCAGGACTTGCGTTGTCTTTTCCACTCAGTGGGATCCTTCCGCATTGATCTTTCAGAAAACATCACCCGCAGGCGTCCTGGTCGGTACGTCTGCGGGTGGTTTTTGTTTTGCTCATTTTTACAGACCGGAGCCGTCGTAGCCGACGCAATAGACCCATTGGTAGCTGACGCTGATCGTCCCGTTTTCCTGCGGCAGGAAGCCGTAAATGCCCTGATCGGCAAAATACATGCGCTGCGCGGGCGCGAGCTTTAAGAAGGTATAATAGGACGGATAGAGCTTGATCGTGCGGCTCTTGGACTGCGGACACATGACGTAGGTCGGCGCGACGACGGGGTACAGGTCCGTCAGGTCGTTGATCATGTGGTGCGACGCCTGCAATACGTCTGCGTGCAGGACGGATTTACCGTAATTATTCAGCAGCACCTCCTGCGTGACAGTGTTCGCGTCGCCGAGGAACAGGAACGTTTTTCCGCTGAGGGTCACCTTCAGGACGCTGCAGCAGTCGTTGGCGTTGGTCGGTCTGAGCGTAACGGTTTCAGGATCGACGGCGTCCTCGTGCGTATAGAGGATTTCAAACTGCGTATCGAGGAAGGAGAACTTGTAACCGCTGCGGCACTTGACATACTTCGCGTTCGGATAGTACTTCTTCAACAGGTTGCGGAACTTATCGACGCGCTTGGCATAGGCGATCACATTGTTCGACTGATAGTTGAACATCACGCGCTCCAGCCGGAATTCATCGCGGTGGTAATGGATCAGTTTATAGAAGAAGTCGATATGATCCGCATGGCAGTGTGTGCCGTACCACAGGGCAATGTCCATCGGCGTGCCGGAGCTTTTGCCGGTGATCTCGCGGACAAAACGGATGAACGCGTTGATGTTCTGGTCGGCGCACTGATACGGCGCGCCGCCGTCGATGATGACTAGCTTGCCGTCCGAGAGGACGATCACATAGAGCATCCCGTTTTTGGCGTAGATCTTGCTGTCCTTGTGATTGTCGTCGTAATAAGGGAAGCTGAACTGATACACGCCCGGGTGCAGCACAAAGTCGGCGGGCGCGATATACGGTTCCGTCGTCGGGACCGTTTCGGTGGGTTCCGTCGATTCGGTCGAAGACGGTGACTGCTCGCTTGGCGCGTTGTCTTCGTTGACCAGCGTTTCCTGCGGGTCGAACGGCTCCGTTTCGATCGGCTCGGTCGGACCGGTCGGTTCCGTGACCGGCTCGGGCGGGGTGGACTCCGTGTAGCCGAACGCGTCGAGAGAAACTGTGTTGCAGCAGTCGTCGATTACGCGCGTCAGATTCGTCTTCCCGTCATAGATACAATAAACGCCGCTGTCGCCCTTTTGGAGGGCGAAACAGTAGAGGTCGCCGATTGTGTTGGAGAACGTCTTCCGGTAGCCGTTTGACTGCAGTCTGGTTTCGTAGTTCTGCGCGTCCTGCAGCGTCGTCTCTCGGATCAGCTGCATCCTGCTCGGGTGCTTCGGCGTGCGTCCCACCTCGAATTCGTAGCCCGTGCCGGTGTCGTAGAGCGTTTCCACATACTGTCCCGCTTCATACGCCGGCACATTTTCCAGCAGCCACTGCCCGTAAGGGGATTCCGGCGCCGGCTGAGACAGCCCAAAAAACGCGGCGATCGTCATGAAAAACGAAGTGATTGCGCTGATGATGCGTTTGAAAAAGTCTGACATAGTAAGGTTCCTTTATCGTCTGAACACGATCAGACCCACTTGAGCTTATACATCACATGCGCGCCGAGCAGGGACAGCACAACGCCGACAAAGATCAGAATGCCGATCTGGATGTTGCCGGCAAAAACAAGGATCAGCGAAACCGCTGCGATCGGGAAGATCGAGATCTTCCAATGCTTGACGAAATAGGAAGCGGCGAGCGCACCGAAGATGGTATAGGTGACCTGCTTGAACGCGGGCGCGAGCGCGTCGGACTGCATCAGCTGTGTGAACTTCGGGTTGAACGCGAAGATCAGAACGAAAACGGCGATGATGAGCGTTGTCGTGATCGCGGACGCGGCGATGGAGATCGTGGAGATCACTTCGCCCTCTTCGGAGTTGGAGCGGACTTTGGCGTTCTCCATGGCGCTGAGCGCGCAGGGGAGCTTGAGGTTTGCAATGTTGCCTGTCAAGAATGAAAGGTAGGTGCCGCCTGCGCCGAGCAGCGGCGCGTAGGCGAGGACCTCGATCACTCCGGTCGGATAGAACAGAATCGCGATGGAGCCAAACGCTTTGCCGACAATGCCGACGTCGGGCCATGCGTGCAGATGCCAAGACATCAGCGCCGGAACGGCAAGAATAACGATCAGCGCCGCGATGCACCAGATGCGGCCGGAGATATGGACGGTATCGATGTAAGATCTTTTGTTATTCATGATCAATACCTCCATTCGATCGCCGCGAAATCAGGCGCGACGGTATTCAGCAGCACGATGACGCCGATGGAAAGCAGCATGGCAAACGGCATTGAAAACGCCTCCAGCCATTTCCATTGCAGCTTTTTGTTGAGCAGCGTCAAAAGCAGCATAAAGACGATCGACGAGATGATCGCCGTGATGGAAAGGACGCCGGCGCCGTCGCCGATGACGGCGTTGATCTTTTCGCCGGATTCGGTGATCTGCACTTCGCCGATGCCCGCGATGCCGCGGCCGAGGAAGGCGGAGATCAGACCGATGAACGCTGCGGCGGACATGAGGTCGGCCCATTTGGCGTTTTTATTCACCGTACCGGATACTTTTTTCTGCACTTTCTTGAGAATAATCGGGATCAAGATCAGCGGCAGAATACAGCCCAAAGACATAACCCAGGCGATAGCGGTAAATGTTTTCGGATCGCTGATATCGCGGCCGATACCGCCGGACAGACCTGCCGCGTCGATCGCCGCCTCCGCCGCAGGCACCTCATATTGAATGGCGCCGATTACGGAAAGACGGATCCACGGCAGCACATAGCCGAGCGCCACGGACAGCACCAGAACGGTTACAGCGATACTGATCGCAGGCGCGATCGAAAACAGGGCACTCGAACTGATGGTGTTTTTGATGGTTTCTGAGGTAAGTCCGATTTGCTTGCCGCGCTTGATCGCACGCAGCAAAAAGAACAGCGACTGCGCGATCACAAATACGATGACGCCGACCGCGATCATAAACATGAAGGGATCGGACTTGAAATCTTGGAACATGGTCAGAACTCCTTTCGCTGTGAATTGATTACATCATATCATTTTTATCTGGGATTCGTCAATAAAAAAATGATGCAAATCCATAAAAATGTTTGCAATCCGGACGCAGGAATGGTATAATATCCAGCGTAGAGTTCGGGAAAGGAGGCTGCCGCATGAAACGCGAGACAGGCAAAAGAAGACGGGAGACCCATCCCTCCCGCAAGATTGCCCTGAGTTTTCTAGGGATCATTACGGCGGGAACGCTGCTGTTCCTGCTCCCGTTTATGACGCGTGACGGAAAGGGTCTAGCGCCGATGGAGGCGCTGTTTACGGCGACGTCCTCCGTCTGCGTGACCGGTTTGACGCTGATTGATCCGGCGGTGACGCTGACCAGATGGGGACAGCTGTTGCTGTTGCTTTTGATCGAGATCGGCGGCGTCAGCATCGTGACATTCGCGACGTTCTTCATCTTTTTATTTAAGAAACGGTCCGGGCTGCGGTCGCTGCGGCTCGCACAGGAATACACCAACCTCGATTCCATGTCGCAGGTCAAGCCGCTCGTACGGACGATCATTGCGACGACAGTCAGCTGTCAGATCTTCGGCGCTGCGGTGCTGTGTCTGCATTTTGTGCCTGAGATGGGCGCGAAAGGCGTATGGGTTTCCGTTTTTACAGCGGTTTCTGCCTATTGCAACGCGGGATTCGATCTGTTCGGCTCGATCCAGTCGTTCGGGTCGCTCGCGCCGTTCAACGGTACGCCGCTGGTGATGTACACCGTGATGGCGCTGATTGTCACAGGCGGGCTTGGCTTCTATGTGTTCTATGATTTTCTGACGTTACGCCAGACCGGTAAGCTCAGCCTGCATACGCGGACGGTCGGGCTGTTTGCGGCATTGCTGATTTTGTACGGCTTTATCCATGTGTTTACGGTCGAGTATCATAATCCTGCAACACTCGGTCCGATGGCGCTGTCGCAGAAGATTACGGCGGCTTTGTTCCAGTCGATCACCGCGCGGACCGCGGGCTTTTCCTCGATCGACA
>JAFYDS010000128.1 GCA_017544665.1 Clostridia bacterium
GATAACGCAGAAGCTCACGCAGCATGGTGGAATTCGCCATGCAGATGCCCCTTGCGCCGACAAGGTACTTCGTCATTTCCACAACTTCAGGGTGCTTGCCCTGCAGCGCCAGCTCATAGGCGATCTCGCAGCCGGTGAGTCCGCCGCCGACGATGACCACCTTGTCGCCGGCTTCCGTCTTTCCGCTCAAAAAATCCGTTGCCGTCACCGCGCGTTCCGCACCGGGGATGCGCAGCGTGCGCGCCGACGCGCCGGTTGCAACTACCACGACGTCGACGTCGAGCGCGTCAAGATCGGCGATTTCGGTGTTCATATGCAGCACTGTGTCGGTCGCCTTCAGCTGACGCTCATACCAGGCAAGCAGCTCCTTGTCCTTCTCCTTGAACGACATGGCGGCAGCCGCCACGAACACGCCGCCGAGGCGGCCGGTCTTTTCATAGAGCGCTACCTTGTGCCCGCGCTTTGACGCCTGAATGGCGACCTCCATGCCGCCGATGCCGCCGCCGACCACGGCGATCTTCTTGGGGTGCACGGCAGGCGCTTTGGAATACTTCGTCTCGTTATTTGTCCAGGGGTTCAGCACACAGCGGCCCATTTCCACGTGCAGCGGGTCGATGTCGGTCCCCTGCCCGTTCATGCCGTTGAACGGCAGACACGCGCCGTGGCAGGAAATACAGGGCCGGATATCCTCCGGACGGTCTTCCTTGATCTTCGTGATGAACGCCGGGTCGCAAAGAAGCTGACGTCCCACGCCCATGGCGTCGATTCTGCCGGCGGCAATCGACGCTGCCGCCGCGTCGGGCTGCATCCGCCCCGCGCAGACGACCGGCTTTGTCGTGAACTGCTTGATGTGCTCCACATAGGAGAGATTCAGATTCAGCGGTGCGTAGACCGGCGGGTGCGCCCAGTACCAGGCGTCATAGGTGCCGTTGTCGCAGTTGAACAGATCATAGCCCGCTTCTTCCAAAATGCGGATCGCCTGTTCCGATTCCGCAAGCGTGCGGCCGACCTCCTCGAAATCTTCGCCTGGCACGGCGCCCTGATTGAAGCCGCGCGTCATGGAGCAGACGGAATAGCGCAGCGAAACGGGAAAGTCTTCTCCGCAGACCTTCTTAATTTCACGCACGATCTCGCAGGCAAAGCGCAGGCGATTTTCCAGACTGCCGCCGTAGGCGTCCGTGCGGTGATTGGTGTAGGGCATGGCGAACTGGTCGAGCAGATAGCCCTCGTGCACCGCGTGAATCTCCACGCCGTCGACACCAGCATCTTTGCAAAGCTTTGCGGTCTGACCGAAGGCATAGACAAACTGATGAATCATGGCTTCGGTCAAGTGGTCCATTTTGACGTCCGGCGCCCAGACGTTGGGTTCGTCCGGATCGGGCGCGGACCACCACCATCTGGACATAACCACTTTGGAAGAGAGCGTTTTCAGAACCCCCGGCTTCACAAAGGGCTTGAGCAGCTGCGGCAGAATCATCGACCGCCCGGCGCCGGCGCTGAGCTGGAAGAAGATCTTTGCCCCGCTGTCGTGGATTTCACGGATCAGCGGCTTGACCGGTTCAAACACCGCGGGATGCTTGTAGATCCACTTTTCGCCGAGAATGCTGATCAGCGGAATCAGCCCCGGGATGAACAGGCCGATGTTGTTGTCCTTACGGTCGCGGTAAAAGGCGTCGATCCCCTTGACAAAGCCGCGCTTGGCCTCCCACTGGATCATGTTGGTGCCTTCCATCGGCAGCATGACGATGCGGTTTTTGATTTCAACGTTTCCGACCTTCCAGGGTTGGAACAGCGGTTCATATTTCGGGTTCATGTTTATTTCCTCCTGTAAAATACTCCTAAAATTCCTATTTACAAATTGATTATATCGAAAGAGCATGAACTTTTCAACCATTCAGAGGAATAAAGACCATGCAAGTGATATTGTGCCTTGCGGCACAGTGATATTGATCTTTCGGATCAGCGATATTTTGCGGCGATGCCGCAAAACGATATGATATTCGCCATCCAAACTGCGCGCAGCGCAATATCACTCGGCAACAGCCGAATATCGCTGCGAAGCAATATCGCTCGCCGAAGGCGAATATCGTTGAAAAAAGCACGCTTCCGCGTGCTTTTTTCCTTGGTTAAAGATTGCTATTATTACAAATCAAAGGAAATCGTTAGATTTCGTAACGTCTCAGCCAAACTCCCTTATGACTTCAATCAATCCAATTATATGACTGTTGAAAGTCGGCA
>JAFYDS010000129.1 GCA_017544665.1 Clostridia bacterium
GAGCTGCCAAAGCGAGGTTTCGCCGTAGAGATGGAATAACATGAGTTCTTCCTCCTTCAAAGAATAAAATATATTTTTAGGTTCTTTTCAAGAGCCTTAGAACCGCTATTGTGCCTCTATTTCTTTAATCCGGACTTCGTTGCCTTCTTTCAGGTAGGTGTTTTCCGACTTGCAATAGGGGCAGATTTTTGCGTATTTGACGGTTTCATACGTTTTGCCGCAGTCTTCGCAGTAAGTGACTGCCGGTATGGTAAGGAGTTCCAGCTTGCAGCCCTCCATGAGAGGGGAGCGCTTGCAGGACCAGTCCCAGCAGTTTTCCAGCAGGGACGCGATAACGGTTGAAACTTCACCGACTTCCAAAACGACCTTCGACACCTTTGTCAGGTTTTGCTCTTCAGCGACGTCTTCGATCGTCTTGATAATGTGAAACACAATGCCGAGCTCGTGCATGGCTTATTTGTCTTTCTTGGCGGCGCGCTTTGCCTTCTTAATGGCAAACTCGCGCTTGATCATGTAGGGCAGGATCGCCTTCAGCTTGTCTTCCGCCTTATACATGGTAGAGCATTCCGGGCGCTCGCGCTTCAGATGGATCGCGTCGAATTCGCACTTCGTGGTGCAGACGCCGCAGCCGACGCAGCGGTTTTGGTCCACAATGGTTGCGCCGCAGCCGAGGCAGCGGGAGGTTTCGATCTTGACCTGTTCCTCGGTGAGCAGCTTCATGTCATCTTTGAAGCCCTTCGGGTCAACCGTTCTGGTCGCCTTCGGGACCTGACGCTTCGCCGTGTCATAGCTTTCAAGAACGATATTGTCCTTGTCTAGCTCCACATAGTAGCGCGGGTTGCGGCCGATTGTCAGCGAGGAGTTCGGCTGCACGAAACGGTGGATCGAGATCGCGCCTTCCTTGCCCATGGCGATCGCGTCAATCGCAAAGCGCGGACCGGTGAACGCGTCGCCGCCGACGAACACGTCAGGCTGCGCGGTCTGGAAGGTGAAGGTGTCTGCTTTGGCGGTGTTGTTGCGGTTCAGTTCGACCGCGGTACCCTCAAGCAGACCGCCCCAGACGATGGCCTGACCGATGGAGAGCACGACGTTTTCACATTCGACCGTCTGCGTGTCTTCTTCGTCATAGACGGGGGAGAAGCGGTGCTCGTCGTCGAAGACGCGGACGCACTTTTTGAAGACGATCGCTTTGACTTTGCCATTGTCGTCCTTGACAATCTCTTTCGGGCCCCAGCCGCAGTTGACTGTGACGCCGTCTTCGAGCGCTTCTTCGACTTCGTCATCGGACGCTGGCATCTCGTCGCGCTGCTCGAGGCAGAACATCGAGACGTTCTTCGCGCCGCAGTGGACGCTGACGCGCGCCGCGTCGATCGCGACGTTGCCGCCGCCGACGATGACGACGTTTTCGCCGATCGGGTAGGCTTCTTTTTCCGCAGCTTCGTGCAGGAAATCAACGGCAGTCATGACGCCGTCGGCGTCTTCGCCGGGCACGCCCGCTTTGCGGCCGCCCTGTGCGCCGATCGCCATATAGAACGCCTTGTAGCCCTGCGCGCGCAGCTCGTCAAGGGTGACGTCCTTGCCGACTTCCACGCCGCACTTGATCTCAACGCCCATCGCACGGATGACGTCGATCTCCGCGTCGATGACTTCTTTTTCGAGCTTATAGTTCGGAATACCGTAGCGCAGCATACCGCCCGGTTCCGCGTTCTTTTCAAAAACGGTGACGTTCAGATAGCCTTTTTCGGCCAGATAGAACGCACAGGAAAGACCTGCTGGACCCGCGCCGATGATCGCTACCTTTTCGGTGAAGCCCTTTTCACGGTCAAATACGCCGTCCACGGTGATCTTCGGAATGACCTTCTTCGGAATTACGCGGGTCGCGTTGTCGATGTCGCGGTGCGCGAGGAACTTTTTGACGTCGTCGATCGCGATCGCTTCGTCGATCGTGCCTCTCGTGCAGGCTTCCTCGCAGCGCTTGTTGCAGACGTGACCGCAGACTGCCGGGAACGGGTTCTCTTTCTTGATGAGGGCAATCGCTTCATCGTATCTGCCCTGCGCTGCCATCTTCAGATAGCCCTGAATCGCGATGTGCGCCGGGCAGGCGGTCTTACAGGGCGCGGTGCCGGTTTCGTGGGTGTTGATCCGGTTCTTGTCGCGGTATTCTTCTTCCCACTTTTCGGGACTCCACTTATTGGTGTCAGGCAGCTCCTGCTTCGGGTACTCGATCTCGCCCTGCTTTGTGCAAAGCTTCTGACCGAGCTTGAGCGCACCGGCGGGGCAGTGCTCGACGCAGCGGCCGCAGGCGACGCAGTTTTCTTTTTGACGTTTGCGACGTACGCAGAACGGCTCATGTTCGGCGTGTTGAACAGCTGCGAGGTGCGCAGCGCGTAGCAGACATTGACGTTGCAGTTGCAGATCGCGAAGATCTTGTCTTCGCCGTCGATGTTGGTGATTTGATGGACAAAGCCGTTTTCCTCGCCCTGCTTGAAGATTTCAAGCGCCTGCTCCCTGGTGATGTAATGGCCGCCTTTCTGCGTTTCCACAACGTAGTCTGCCATGTCGCCGATCGCGATGCACCAGCCCTCCGGATCGTCCGCGCAGCCTTCGTCGTAGGTCTTGCGCGAGTAGCGGCACGAGCAGGGGGAAGCGGCGTATTTGCCGTCGTACTTGTCAAGCCAATAGGAGATTTTTTCGAGGTTGATCGCTTCGTTTTCCATTTCGATCGCTTTTTCGACCGGAATGACGTGCATACCGATACCGCCGCCGCCCGGGGGCACCATCGGGGTGACCTTTTCCAGCGGCAGACGCGTCATGCGTTCGAAGAACCGGCCGAGCTCGGGATGCTTTTCCAAAAGCGCCTTGTTCATGTTGGAGAATTCGCCGGAGCCGGGCACAAACATCGGCAGCACCCACTGTTTTTCGTGCTGCTCATTTTCATAGTTCCATTCGATCAGACCGTTTTCGCTCATCTGCTCGAGCAGGTTCAGAAGATACTCTTCTGTCATGCCCATGTCCTTGACAAGCTTCTTCATGTCCGACAGGGTGCGCGGGTGACGTTTTTTCATCCGCATGGCGACTTCCGCCATCTCGTCGGTCGGGCAGATAGTCGCGACCGCCCAGTATTCCGGGTCCTGCTTCGTGATCTTCTGGATGCCGAGCACGATGGGAATCCGGTCGGTGATCATTCTGCCGAGTTTTACAATCGGTTCGCGCATGGGAATGGAATCGTCATACGTCCATTCCGGTGCATAGCCTAACATTTTATCTGCCATATCATCTCTCCTTCATTTTTGTGATATGTATCGCTGTGTTTATGGAATACATACAGAATTTACGTGTAATATTCCTTAATAATCATAACAAAAAATGAGTGTTTTTGTCAAGTATTTATGAAGAATTCTTCTTGAATAGAAGCAAAAAGGATGCGGCTTTCTTGACAGCTTTGCAAGATAGCTTTATAATGAGATGCAGACGATTCGAAATGGAGGGTTCCTTTTGTTCGAGATACTGGAAACGAAAGAGCACGTCCTTGCCGACAATGAGGCAGCGGCGGAAAAAACGCGCGCGTGGATGAAAAACAGCGGCGCGCTGCTTGTCAATCTGATGGGATCTCCCGGCGCGGGCAAAACATCCGTATTGCTGCAGCTGATCCGTCTGCTCGGGGACAAGTACCGCATCGGCGTGATGGAAGCCGACGTGGATTCCAACGTGGACGCCAGCACGATGGCGGACGCCGGCGTGAAAGTGATCCAGCTGCACACCGCGGGGCTTTGCCACATGGACGCGGACATGACCCGCCGCGGTCTCGAAGCGATGGGTATCGACGGACTGGATCTGATCTTTCTTGAAAACATTGGCAATCTTGTCTGCCCGGCGGAGTTCGAGATCGGCGCCGACGTGCGGCTGATGCTGCTTTCCGTGCCGGAAGGCGACGATAAGCCGCTGAAGTACCCGCTGATGTTTTCGGTCAGCGATATCCTGCTGTTCAATAAGATGGATACGCTGCCGGTATTTGACTTCGACGTTGAAAAAGCGACAGCGCGCGCGAAAGCTCTGAATCCCGATATTGAGGTTTTTCCGGTCAGCGCAAAGACCGGCAACGGGTTTGAACCTGTTGCGGCGCTGTTGAAAGAGAAGCTGGAACAAAGGAGGGCGCAGGCATGAGAATTATCAAGCTCGGCGCGTCCATCACCGCGTCCAACGATAAAGACGCCGCCGCTTTGCGCGCGCGTCTAAAGGAGAGCGGTACGCTGCTTGTGAATGTGATGAGCAGCGCTGGCTCCGGCAAGACGACGCTGTTGTCAAGACTAATCTGCGATCTGCCTGATTTTGATATCGGCGTGATGGAAGCGGATATCGAATCGGACGTCGATGCGAAAACAATCGAAGCGCTCGGCGCGACCGCCATCCAGGTCCACACCGGTGGGATGTGCCACATGGACGCCGGGATGACCACAGCGGCGTTCGACGAGATGGGCGGGACGCACGACCTTGTTTTTCTGGAAAACGTCGGCAATCTGATTTGCCCCGCCGAATACGACACCGGCGCCGGGTGTAATCTGATGATTCTCTCCGTGCCGGAGGGCGACGACAAGCCGCTCAAGTATCCGCTGATGTTCCGCGAAAGCGACGTGCTCGTGATCACGAAAACCGACGCGCTGGACTATTTTGATTTTGATATGGACCGCTGTATCGAACGCGCGCGGTTCCTCAACCCGAAGATCGCCGTGTTTCCCGTCAGCGCAAAAACGGGCGAGGGGATGCAGCCGCTGGAAGCCTGGCTGCGTGAAGCGCTCGACAAATGGCGAAACTAACACTTGAATATGAAAAACGTGCCCTGCTTTTCGGCGGGGCACGTTCTGTTTTATGAGATTATTTCTTGATCTTGCTGAGAAGATCGGGAAGCTTGGAGAACAGCAGCTTGAGCTGTTCGAAGATCCGCTTCAGCTTGTCGAAGAAGGAAGACACGTTGGATGTGACGGATGAAGCGCTCTCCGCCTGTTTCACATCGGGTGAAAGCGTATCGGTCGCAGCGTCATAGACGAGGAACCGCGGGTACTGCGAAAAGGTGTTGACCGTTGCCTGCTCGTCCTGCGCCAGCAGCTGATTCATCATTACTTCAAGCGATTTGGCCTGCAAGCTGTGCTTCATGTTGCGGACGAACCATGTCTGTTCGGGGAACAGGCAGGTGGAGGCGTCAACGCGCTGATCGGGCGAAATGTATTCCGCGGGAACGTTCTTGATCTGATCCTTTGTCAGCGTCTTGTCGTAATCGCTGGTCGTTGCGCCGAACGATGTGTATTTGGTATCGACCGTACCGTCGCTGAGCGTCCGGAACGAGGAGGTGACGGGGATCGAAGAATAGCCGTAACGGGAAATGACATAGACATTCGCGTCGTCGTTCAGCGTCTGCAGCGTCTGGACCTTATTCTTGCGGACGTCGTTGTTGTATTCGTCGATCTTCCCGCGCAGTACGGAGCGGTCCTGATCTGCACAAAGCGTTTCGAAGACCATTTCCTGCGCTGCCTCAGTGTCTTTATCGGGGATCATCGCCCAGATCGTCAGCCAGTTGCCGAACATCGGCAGCAGCACCTCGCGGACGACCCGTTCCTTCTGGCTGTTGGTCAGGCTGTTTGCCTTTTTCGCGAGCAGCTTGAGCAGACCCGCCTGATTCATGGCGGAAATCAGTTCCGTCAGCAGCGTGTCATAATCGGTGCCCTCGAGCACGTAACGCATATAGTAGTCGATCGAATCCGCGTCGAACACGATGTCGCCGCGCATCAGGTCGCCGGTATAGGATTCGCCGTAAATCGCCGTTGTGTTCAGGCAGGCGCCCTTGATTCTGCTGTCGCCGTGCTTGGAAAGATAGGTCAGGACGACGATGCCGCCGAGACTGTGGCACATGATATTGACTTTTTCGGCGCCGGTGCTGCTGCAAACATATTCGATGAAATCGTTCAGCTCTTCCGCAGTCACCAACGGATCAAGACGCCAGTCGTAACGGAACAGGACGGTGCCGTTTTTGGGGATCGCGTTCGGGCTCGGATAGCGGAAATAAACGCCGCTGGTGTTCGGACAGGTGCCGTCATCGGCGAGATAGGTCGGCTCAAAATAGGGCTTGACAAGATCGATTGCGATCGTGCCGAAGGTCTCCCAGTTGTCCGTGAGCAGTGTGCCGACGAGGGAAGGAATCTGCGCTTTGATATCTTCGGTCATATCATTCATATCCGGCGGCCAGATCACCTTCGAATTCGGATCATTTCTGTCCTCCAGAATGTCAGAGCCCATGAAGCCGTGGACATAGATGGTCGGACAAGCCGGGGCAGCGCTTTCTGCGGCTGCGGTCAGGATACCGGTCGAAGTCAGCATGAGTAAGGCGAGCAAAATGCAGAATAGACGTTTGGAAAGCTTCATAACAAGTACCTCCATCGGGAAAAGGTTTGCATTTTTAATAACTATACCACATTTTTTCCGATTCTTCAATATCCAAAAACAACAAAATCAAGCGAGGAAAGTTGACAAGGATTTGCGTCGGTGCTATAATACACAAAATATGACACCATCCCGAAATCTCGTTTTTAACTTTTTCGTACGAAAGGGTCACGGATCATGAAGAAGAACGCGAAAAACCGAATGACCGGCGCGCAGATCGCGATCGAAACGCTGATCGAACAGGGCGTGACGGAACTGTTCGGCTATCCCGGCGGTACGGTGCTCGATCTATATGACGCGCTGTATCGGTCCCGCGGCCGTATCCGGCACATTCTGACGGCACACGAACAGGGCGCCGCTCACGCTGCGGACGGCTATGCCCGCGCGACAGGGAAAGTCGGCGTTGTGCTCGCGACAAGCGGTCCCGGCGCAACAAATCTCGTGACCGGGCTCGCGACCGCGATGCTCGATTCCGTGCCCGTCGTCGCAATCACAGGTAACGTGCCGACCTATCTGATCGGCAAAGACGCATTTCAGGAGATCAATATCACCGGCATCACGCTGCCGATCACCAAGCATAACTACTTTGTGCAGGACGTCCGCGAACTGGCGGACACCATTCGTGAGGCGTTTCAGATCGCGAAGAGCGGCAGGCCCGGTCCTGTGCTGATCGATATTCCGAAGGATATCCAGATCGCGACTTGTCCCTTTACGCCGCAGCCGGTCGTTTCCGCATTTCCGCAGCCGAAGCTTTCCGACGCGCAGATCGATCAGGTCGTCGATCTGCTTTCCAAAGCGCAGCGCCCGTATCTCTATATCGGCGGCGGCGCGGCAAGGTGTGAACTCGGCGCGCAGCTGATGGCGCTTTCCGAAAAACTGGACGGCTATATCGGCTGTTCGCTGATGGGGCTTTCCGAGATCCCGCATTCGTTTGACCGCTTCCTCGGCATGGAGGGTATGCACGGCGCGTACGCCTCTACGATGGCAAATCTGCAGGCGGACCTGATCCTCGGCGTCGGCGTTCGTTTCTCCGACCGCGCGACCGGCGATCCGGCTAAATTCTGCAAGGACGCCGTCATCATTCAGCTTGACGCGGATCAGTCGGAGATCAATAAAAACGTCAAGGTCACGCTCGGACTTGTCGGCGACCTGCGGGACGCGGTTGACAGAATTCTGTCCCGTGTGGCACAGCAGTCGCACCCCGCGTGGAATAAGACGGTCGAAGCGCTGCAGGAAGAACAGCGACGGCTCGCACAGCAGCAACCGTCCGTGCCGGCAGGTATGGATCCGCGCGACCTGTTCGCGGTCATCAACCGGCTGAAGGACGACGAGACGCTGATTGCGACCGACGTCGGTCAGCATCAGATGTGGACGGCGCAGAATATCCAATTAGCCCGTCCGCGGTCGTTCCTGTCGTCCGGTGGTCTTGGTACGATGGGCTTTGGACTCGGCGCCGCAATCGGCGGCGCGGTCGGTACCGGCAAGCGCGTGATCCTGCTGACCGGAGACGGCAGCTTCGGGATGAACCTCAACGAGCTCGCAACGGCAGTGAGCTGTCAGCTCCCGATCGTAATCATTCTGTTCAATAACAGCGCGCTCGGTATGGTGCGTCAGCTGCAGACGTTCTTCTTTGGTCGGCGCTATGCCGGTACGAATTTGCAGCGGGAAACCGATTTTGTCAAACTGGCACAGGCGTTCGGCGCGGACGGCGCTCGCGTCAGTGATATTGCTGCTTTTGAAAGCGCGCTGAAAAATGCACTGAAACAAAAGACGCCGTATCTCATCGAGGTGCAGATCGACCGCGACGCCTGCGTGCTGCCGATGTTGCCGAAAAGCGGTTTGATGGAAGACATGATAACGGAACTTGACGGGGAGGATACAAAATGAGAAGTGTCATAGCGGTTTATGTGGAAAACAAATACGGCGTGCTGACGCGCGTCGCCGGTCTGTTCATGCGTAAGGGGTTCAACATCGACTCCCTGACCGTCGGCGAGACCGAAGACCCCGAGTATTCCCGTATGACGATCACGCTCAACGGCGACAACTACGCACGCGAGCAGCTGATCAATCAGCTCAAGAAGCTGCACAATGTCAAGGAGGTCAAGCTCCTCGAAAGCGCGCAGAACGTGGAACGCGAGCTTTTGCTCGTCAAGGTGCCGAATCAGCCTGCGACGCGCAGCGAGATCATGGCGGCTGCCGACGTTTATCGCGGCAAGATCATCGACTATTCGACCGACGCAATGATCATCGAAGTGACAGGTGAGCCGCTGAAGATTCAGGCGTTCATCGACGTGCTCAAGCCGATCGGCATTATTGAGATGTGCCGGACCGGTATTGTGTCGCTCGAACGCGGCGCGACTGTCCTGCACGAATCCGAAGCAGAGTAATTATTTCAAAGTAAAAACGCACCCCTCGGGGTGCGTTCCTTTTTTGTATGAGTCATCTCGAAAACGTGAAGAAGCCGCGGATCGTGCTGAACGTACGGATGAAGAACGAACGGATATAGCCGAAGAAGATGGCAAAGACGTTCTTTTTGGCGCCGCCGGAATCAGACTGTGCCGTCGTACGGCACTGTTCGGTCAGCCAGCAGATGAAGCCACCGTCCGCGGGGAACTGGATCGTAGCGCCGGTTGCGTCGATCGTCGTCTGATAAGCATATACGCTGCCGTCGTACATGTGCATGTCGTTTGTCAGCGCCATCCAGGTATAGTGTTCGCAGTCCCAGGCGACCACGCCGTTTTCGTGCTTCTTGCTGCCGTCTGGCAGGACCGCCTGCGAGAACGTCGATATCCGGACGCCGGCCGGTCGGTTGGTGACGGATTTCAGCGCGTTGAAGACGGGCTTTGCCGAGACGGTACCGGAGGTCGCATACGGGTCAAGATCACAGCAGAAGATCCAGACGGAAACGTCCTTCAACAGCTGCATCGCCGTTGTAGACGGCTGCAGCAGTGCGGATGCGGGAATCACGGCGGCAAAGAAGTTCGGGTATGCCGTCGCCATGTTCCATACCATCGAACCGCCGGTGGAATAGCCGGAGATATAGATGCGGTCCATATCCACGTGCCCTTTCTGCGCGGCGATGAATTCGTCGATCGTGCTCTTCAGCGTGCTCGTATCGTTCGCTTCCCAGGAACTCATCACTACGCCCGGGTCACGCGGCGCAAAGACAAAGCAGCCGCCCGCGGTGAATTTCGCCTGATATTCGACTGACGCAAAGTGGACGATATCATACCACATGATCTGATCGCGCGGATTCTTGCCGGAGCCGGCGCCGTGCAGCCAGATGAACAGGGGATACTTGTTGGTGTCGTTTTCGTCTTTGACCGGGCTGTAATAGACATAGTCGTGTCCTTTGCTGGTGGTACCGTCAAGGAACGCCGCATGCAGCGCGTCGCTGCCGTCGGAAAGAGACACCGCAAACGCCGGAACGGTCAACAGACCGAGGAGAAAAACGGTAAGGAGAACAGAGAATACTTTTTTCATAGCTTGATACCTCATTTTCAATTTCATTCAGCGGTTATTCCAGCGGCGAAAGCTCTAACGCGCCGTTGGATTGCAGGAACTGCGGATACTGCGCGTTGGTGAATACCGTCGGACAGGTTTCTGCGTTGAGCATCCACATCAGCATTTCCTGACATTCGGTCTTATAGGACGTGAACACGTGCGGAACACTTTTGAGCGCCCAGGTGTAGTCCGGAAAGACGGCGGTGGAAAGATCGACTTCACGGTCGGGAGAGAAGTACCGCTTATCGAGCGGCGTATAATCGTCGGGCAGCGTCTCGTGCAGCAGACTCATGGTTGCGCCGCCGAGCATCAGCGACGATTCGAGCACAGTGTCGCCCTGCACGTTGCCGCTTTCATACACGGGCACGACGGGCAGCTCATAACTCGCCGCGACGATGATTTCCAGTCCGTTCTTTTGCATTTCCCGCAGCATATCGTCGCGCTGCAGGTTCATTTTTTTATACTCTTTCGCGAGGCCGATCACAGTCTGATACTGATCTTCTTTGCCGCCGAAGATGTATTCGAGCGCACCGTCAAGGTCCTCGGGCTGGGTCAGCGCCCAGACGACCGGCATCGTGCCGAACATATCACGCATATACGCGTCGAACACATGATCCTTGATCTTCGGAATCAGCACGTTGTTTGCCAGCTTCGCGACCGCCTTGAACAGACCCAAGCGGTTCGCGATTTTCAGGAAGAACGCCGTCGATTTGCTGACGCCCATCCGTGTGATGATGAATTCGTACAGCAGATCGCCATAGACTTTGACGCGCCCGTTGAGCAGGTCGCCGGTCACATAGGTGCCGCAGAAGGTCGATGAGATGAACAGCACGCGGTGCAGACTCGCCGCGCCGTATTTATAGAGATAGGAGACCGTCAGGATGCCGCCCATGCTGCAGCAGGCAAGGTTGACCTTGTCAACACCGTGATCCTTTTTCGCGGTTTCGATCAGCGCGTTGATCCGTTCAGCGTGAATATACGGGTCGATCCGCCAGTCATAGTTGTAGTAGTACACCATATCCGCGCCGTAGTCTTCGACCGTCCGTTTGAGAAAGCCTTCCTCTACGCCATTGCCCAGCGTTTCAACATACTCGGGATAATGGGCGAGCGACTGCGGGTACTGGACGACGCCGGTGTCATACTGCGGTTCGCCCTCTCTGGTCAGCGCCATTTTGCCCATGATATCGTCCACGATTTCGAGCACTTCGTCAGCGAAGGTGTCCCAGTCGCGCCGCAGCAGACCCTTGAACAGCGCTTCCGCGACGTTTTTGATCGTCCGCTTCACGTCAGGAGAACCGACGACGGTCTCGGCGTTTTCGGTCCCGGGCGCGATCTGCAGTCCGCCGAAGTCCATGCCGCGGATCAGCACGAACGGATAGGGATTCTCCGCTTTGGCGGCGGGTTCATCTTTGGCAGAGGCGCAGAGCGCGACAGACGCAAAGAGAAGCGCGGCAACAAGCAGGATCGAGATGATTCGTTTCATATCTCAACAGTCCTTTCCCTGTTTTCTTCAATCATTATAATGCTGAAAAAAAGGAATGTCAACCACATTTTTGATTGACAGTATTTGCACATTGTGTTACAATAAGAAAAACAAAACTTTGGAGGAAAACATTATGCCGGGAGTGAAAGAATATATCGAAACCAACGGGAATCTCTCGTTTTGCGACGTACCGTTCGGCGACGCCGATAATCTGCTGTTCTGCCAGATCTTCTATATGCCGTTTGAGCGTGTGGTGAGCGAAAGCTTCACAGCTGAGCCGGTCCCGTTCCCGAAGGCGTGCAACGAAGTCTTCGCCGCGCGCGGCTATCAGCACAAGAAACTCGGTCTGATGAGCCCTGCAGACGGCAGCCATAGTATCCA
>JAFYDS010000130.1 GCA_017544665.1 Clostridia bacterium
GCCGCGTGCGCCGGGATATTTCGCCGTCGCATAGGTGCAGGCAGCCCCTGCAGCCGCGTTGACGTTCTCGTCCGTGTCTTCGTCCACATGACCGCTGCCGCCGAGGCGGTAGACGAATGCCTTTGTCGCGTGCAGAAACAGCTCGCGAAGCGGGAGCATTTCGTCGGCGGTGTAATCGAAACCGAACAGATTGAAGCTGTTCTTCTGGAAGTCGCCGTTTGTGATCTGGCGTACTTCACCGACCGGGCCCCAGCTCAGGGCAACCGGAACCGCAGCAATGCCGCGGTCAGAAAGCGTCGCGCTCGCGCGGATCGCAGACGCAAAGTTGACATAAGTACCGGGGAGCCGCTTGTTCTGGCTCACCCAGGTGCCGCCGCCATGTGCCATGTCAGTTCACCTGTCCTTTCAAAAAACGACCGATGAGGGCTTCTGCCTCTTCGATCGCATAGGTTTTGTTTTCGTCCAGCAGCGCAGTGATGAGATCGCGCTGGTGGCGGAATCGTTTAGAATTCAGCAGGTCCGCCTTCGTATAGCGCAGCACGTCGGCTGCGACTTCGGGTGCTTGTGCCTGCTGCTTTTTTGCGTTTTTATTCGCCATCGTTTTCTCCTTTCCGGCAGCCGCCGCGTTCGAGGATCTCCATCATCGCGTCCTGCAGCTCCCGCTCGTCCACTCCGATGGGATTCCCTTCTTCGTCATACATCGGGTTGCCCTGATCATCGACCATCTGAACCAGCCGCATCTCCAGCACATGACACCGATAGCGGACGGTAATGTGCAGCCGATCCTCAAGCGGCGTGATCGAAATATCGTTCAGCGCATGGATCACGGCGCCGCTTGGTGTGGTGATGGAATGCAGAACCGCCTTCAGGATGAGTTCGGCTTTCATCAGATCGTCGGTCAGACTGTCGGGGTCGTTCGGATCCTCGCGACCATAATAGACAATCTCCCAGGACGTCAGGTTCATGACCCTTTCGTTGAATCGTTCGGGCCGCATTGCAACGATCTGACGGACGGTGAAATCGCCTTCTTCCAGCGCCTGCGGCACGCGGTGCTTATAGACGTGGCTGTTCGGAAATCCTGAGAGCAGCGCACACGCGATGCCTTCCAGAATTTCAAGTTGACTGATCTCTTTCATCCGAACATCTCCTGCATAAATTGATCAAAGCGTTTCTGCATCTTGGCTTCCCCGGCGCCGGCTTGAAAGCTCATTTCAGCCTGTTCAAGGAAGTGTCTGCCGGGTGCCGCCGGACTGACCAGACGCCTGCCGATCGCCGGCACATAGCGTCCAATCGTCTGCCGGTGTCCTTCTTCGACGTAGAGCGCCTTTTCGTCGATGTTTTCCACAACAATCGAGAAAACTGTGCCGGCTTTCTCAACGTCCAGCGTTTTCGCGTGCTCTTCTGATTTGCGGTCTTCGCCGGCTGTCCACCCTCTTTTGAGAGTGCCGCCGACATAACCGCCCCACGCTCTTTCATACGCTGCGGTCTTCTTTTCGGCTTCTGCGCCGGTTGCGCCGGCGAGCACGCTGTTGAGGTCCGCTTTTTCGCCGGTCGGCGTCAGCGGAATCACGAGCTCAAGCAGAGCCGCAGCAGCGTCACGCATCAGATCTTCCGCGAGCTCGTCAACCTTTTTCTCGTCAACGACCGCGCGGATCTTGTCAGCAAATTCTTTCAACCCGCTGTACTCAACGCTGCCCCAATTCATGCCCAATCCCTCCGAAGAGTGATCGGCACTTCCTGGTGGTACGAAAAAACAGCAGAAACGCCGCTGCTCTCATAGGTTCTGGTTACGCCCTCATGCGTGACGACGATCTTGGAACCGGGCGGAACACTCAGCCAGCTGTCCAGAAAAAGAACCGTCTGCTGAAAAGTGCGGGCGGCATTTGCGACGTCTGTTGCAATCGTGACGGTCTTGTGGCTCAGTCTGCACGGTTCGTTGGCAAACAGCACGGTCTCCGTCTGCTGTGTAAAAGCAGAGTTGACCTTTCCGCTGTTTTGCATGGTCGAAACGGTGCACCTGTCATGCCACAGGCTCTTGAGTGCTGCGCCGTATGTCGGATTCTTAATCATCACCACACCATCCTTCTGAAAGACGCAAGAAGCGCCGGGTCCGGGTGCATCAGCGTATGGATCAGGCGATCCAGCCGCGCCTCCGGTGTCAGACTGCCGTCTGCAGCAGACGCGAAAGTGATCTGCACGTCGCCTTCTTTGATCTGCTTTGCCGGCGCTGTCGCATAGTCGAGCTCGTGAAGCTGCAGCAGCCCCATTGCCTTCAGGTCATACAGGTAGGTGCCCGCAGCCATGTCAATGAAGGTGTACCGCAGTTCTTCCGGCACTTCTTGATGATTGATGTCGTTCAGGATGCGCTCTCTCGCACGAGCGATTGCAAATGTCAGCGCATTGTCGTTGCTGCCGATGCCATCAACGCCGAGCGTCGAAAGGCGGTCAAGCACCGCCGAATAGATGTCGTCCATGCTGTCCGCCTCCGATCTGCTTAACCGCGGGAGATGATGCAGACGATGGGAATCGCCTTGTGATCGATCGCGGTCGTGCCGTCGTTGATGATGACCCAGTTGCTGCCGTCGGCCAGCATTGCGTTGGTCGCGGAAGCTGTGCAGGCCACCGGCAGGATGAAGTCGAGACCTTCAACGCCGACGATATAACGATCGCGGACAATGAGGGTGTCCTGACCACCGTTGATGATGGCTTCGCGCACCATCTCGTAGGGCTTGTCGTCGCCGATGTCATCCAGGTTGATGGCATTCAGGCCAAGAGCAAAGGTCTTGTACTCGACGTGCGCCTCATCGGTGATCTCGTAATAAGTACCGATGTTCGCCTTCGCGGGAGAAGCAACCGCAGTGTAGGTGTACGGGCTGGCGTCCGTGCCGGAACCGCTGCGGGTGTAGTAGGTCTTCTTGGTGTCGATGTCGGTGTCGCCGGTCAGCTCATACACGGCGGCAACGTCAACGGTGGGCATACCGTCGTCGATCAGGACCGTGCGACCGTTCCAGGTGCCAAGGCCGAGATCACGGGTGATGCCGTCCCTGTCAGTGTAGGTCAGGTACTTGATCAGACGCAGGTTCTCCAGGTTCGTCGCAACCGTGGAGTGCATGAGCACCAGCTTGAAGATGTCCTTGTTGTCGCCGCAAGCTCTCTGCATTGCGGTGTTCAGGGTGGCAGCGCCGACGCAGCCGTCACCGTTGCCGGCAACGTTGTAGACGTGTGCCGCAATGAACGCAGCAGCTGCACGACCGGCCACGGTGTTGGCGGTGCCGTCCATGCTGAACACGCCCTGCAGGATTGCAAGCAGAAGCGCCTGACGGACCTGCAGCTTGTATTCGGAAATCTGCGCGGCGACGTTATCCATGAAGTCAACGCCGGCAGTGATGCTCTTCGAGAAGCTGCGCTCGGTCCAGGCGTCCATGCGGGAGGCCGTCACGTAGCCCTGAGAGAAGGTCGAAGTGTTGCTGGATTGGATGTTCGTCGCACCGTCGTTGTTCTGCGAGGTGCTGCCGTCAATGCGGCCAAAGTACGGGATCCTCGCATAGAGCGAGCCGGTCTGTGTTGCAAGCGCAGCACGGGCCTGCGCGTTTGCGCCGACGGCGCCGCTCTTGGCAAGTTCCGTCTTCTTCGTGTTCGGAATTCGGTTGACGTATGCCCCAAAAGCCTGGGGATTAAATTCCTTGGAATCGAATTTTGCCATTGTGTCTCACCTTTCTTTTAGTTGTTAGGATGTGCGGCAATGTATTGCGAATAGGTGCCGTTATTCAGGTCAACCTTATCTGTGCCGCCTTTGGTGCCCGGGTGGGCGGGTTCTGCACCGTCAATTTCCAGTTTGGTGCCGTCTTTCTTGGAGAACATTCCGGCTGTTCCCTTGCCTTCCACAAGCGCCTGCAGCGCATCGGACAAGCCGTCAACGGTTTTTCTGTCTTCACTGAGCGGCGCGTCCGCCAGCTTCGGCTCCATCAGAAGCACAACCATTTCCGGGTCGATCGCGCCCGCCTTCAAGGCTTCGTTGTACGCGATCTGACGTTTCACAAGTTGGTCGATCTCAGCGGCGTGTGCGGCTTTGAGCTCATCGATCTGTTTCTGCATAGCGGCAGCGTCAACATTGGTCTGACGGAGGTTGTCGAGCTCTGTTGTCTGACTCTGTATGGTTTTCTCGTGCTCTCCGATTTGCTTGACCTTCGCGTTAAAATCCGCTTTGGAAACAAAGTCCTTGCCGACTGCAGTTTTTGAGATGTAGTCTTTGTCGACTGCAGTGTTGATCGCCTTTTCGAGGTCTTCCGTGTAGGCATCTCCGAGGATGTCTTTCCAGTTGATTGCCATGTGTTCTCCTTCCTGCTGCTGTCCTTTTTATCCGGCCAGTCCCGGTTCTGCAGCACCCGTTGTTTATTTCGCCGGGCCAGCGGTAGATTTTGGGGTATGAAAAAAGCACCCATGAGGGCGCTTGAATCATCGTTGTTTTCGTGGTTTTCCGTGTCGGTCTTCGTATAACTCTTCCTGCAGCCGTTTCCAGTCCTTATAGGTCGTGCCGGGTTCCATGTAGAAGGTTTCGCCGGTTTCTGCGTCCCTTGCAATCCTCGTCGCAAACTTCTCGACGTCTTCATCAAAGGGCTTTGTCACGCACCGACAGTTTGGATGAAACGGCGGGGCCGTGACGCCCGGCTGAAATTCCGAAAGCGGCTTGACGACGCCGTCTTCATTGCCGCAATCCTCGCAGGTCGTACCGCTCAGCGTTGCCACGATCATATAGCGTTCGACTTTCAGCTCTTTGAAAGTCTCGAGCTGCGCCTCCGATGCAGCGTGTGCCGCCTCGGTGTTGACCAGGCGCCCGGCGTTGCGTCTGCTGGTCTCGAATTCCTTGGCAATGGTGTCAATCGCTCGTTTTGGCTGTGCCCCGGTGGCGATCATGCGCGTCAGCTCCCGGTTCAGGACGTTGACCAGGCGGTTCTTATCGGTCCAGCACCGGGCAACGAAATTGCGCTCGTCCACGGTCCACGGTCGCTTCAAAGCAACCTCCAGACGCTTCGGATCTACGCCCTGCATCATAACGCCGAGCTGCGCCTCGCTCTGGATCTCGAATGCGGTATGGTAGTAACTCTCCGAAAAAGCCTTTGTGGCGGCCTTTTGGATTGTGCCGATCTGTTTGTCTGCAAGCTCCTGCACGCGCTGCTGCAGCTGAACCTTCAGCGCGTCAAGGTGCGTGATGTGCACCCGGGCGGATGCGTTTTCGAGCATCTTACTCCAGGCGCCGTCTTCGTTGTCCCATGCGTGCCGCATATACTCGTGCACGTCCCAGCGAAACTCTTCCAGCTCGCTTTTTGAAAGCAGTTTCTTGGCTTCCGCGTAGGATATGCCGTTATTCGTGGCGACGCGCTGATACCAGGCGCGGATCTTCATGTCGATGTCCCGGATCGCGGCTTTGTATCCCCGCTCGATGTGTGCAACGTATTCCGCCTGCACATCGTCCAGGATCGCGTCCTGGGACTGCTTCATGCGCTGCGCCCAATAGATCTTGCTCTTATTGTTCTTCTTCATCGCCGGTCACTTCGCCCTTCTGGTCGTCGTGATTGTGGTTTCCGAAAGCATCGTTATAACTGTCCGCAGCCTGTTGATCTTCTGCACGTTCATCGCGCAGTCGGTCCACCTCTGCCTTCGGATCGTCCACCCAGCTGTGGTTCTTCAGGATCGTCTCGCGGCTGATCAGATCGACGCTGTTCGCGCAGTTCTGGATGACTTCGGATTCGTTCACCATCATGTCGCGGTTGAAGATCACTTCGGCCTTTTCGTTCTGGAAGTCGATGCCTTCCGTGTTGTCCTTGTTGGTCTGCGCCAGGTACTGACGCACGAACCACAGCAGCTGTTCAAACGAGGCGGAAAACTCGCTTTCGAGATCGTTGGCGGTGATCTCAATATCAGCATACATCGATTCGATGTTCATTTGGTTTGGGTTACTGCCGAGCCGGTCGTCCTTCGCGTCGAAACCGCCACACGCCTCAACCATTGACCGCTTGATCAGATCGACGACGGATTTGTAGGTGTTGGCGTCGATGTCGATTTTGAGTACTTCGACGCCGCCTTCGCCGCCTTCCGTTGTGCGCACCGGAATGATGCCAAGCGTGTGAAGGTTGTGCAAAAATTCATCCCACTTGGTACCCTGGTAGTTTTTAACCACCAGCGTGCTCTTTTTGCAGTTTTCCTGCAATGCGTCATGGAAGTCGGAATGCGTCTGATTCAGCGTGTCCTGCAGCTGTTTGCAAACAGAAAGTAGCGTCTGCTCCAACTCCCCCCGCCGAAATGGGATCAGCGGGCAGCGCTTCCAGGTGTATGGAACGACGTTGTCGCCAACTGTGACTTGCAAATAAGGCACAACCGGCGTGTCGTAGTCTTCTATGAGGGCGCCGTTCGTGTAATTGTAGGTATGAATGCCGACCTTGTCGAAAACCTCCACCTTGCTGACGAACTTCTTTTTGCCGTCTTCGCCGTAATCTTCAACGGTGAACAGTCGAAGCGCACAGTCGAGCTTTTCGTGCTCGCTGTCTGCCCAGAACGGCAGCACTTCCGACGCCTGAAAAATAGAAAAAGCAAGCGTTTGATTCTTCTTGTCTTCCCAGACGTAAAGCCAGGAAATGCCCTCATTGACTGCGTGCCGGATGACGTACTTGATTCGGCGCATCGCCTGTTTTCCGAACAGCTTGCCGAGAAGCTCTGCAAACTTCTGGCCTGTGGTGGTGCTCAGATCAGTGTCAAATGTGATCGGCTGCCCCGCTTCAAAGTTGGCGATCTGATCGACCAGCCGGCGGTATTGGTTGTCCACGATCCGGTTGTTCGGCAGATACTTCACCGGGTGCATCTTGCCGTCCTTGCCGATCATTTCACGCGTCTTTTTCAAAATGTCATGCTCACCGCGATAGTAACGCTCGGCGAGCAGCTGCGCCATTCTTTTAGGACTGTTGATCCATTCACTGATGTTAATTTCGAGAAAGCGCTTGTCGGTGATAGATCCGAATTTGTTTTCACCATAAAATAGCTCTATCATGTCTTCTAATCCCCTAATCAATCAAATCCAAAAGTACGCGGCATAGAGAACAACTCCATCGCGTACCGCATGGCGTCCATGAGATGGTTGAAGTCGTCGATCGGCACGTTCAGCTTGCGTCCTGTCTTGTTGTCCGTCGCCCAGGTGTAGTTGCCGATCTCTGTGATAAAATTCACACATCGCGGGTGAATAATAATCTTATAGTCCTGCAGGTGGTCGATGCCGTTGTTGACGCTGTCTCGGCCCTTGCGTGCCTTTTCAATGCGTCCGATGCCGAGCGTCCGCAGGCGGTCGATGCTCTTTGGTTCGCTGCTGTCGGCGCGGATCCGCTCTTTCGAGTAGCCGAGCGCGGTGATCTTTTCGGCGATCATCTCGTTGCTCATGCCGCGCTCGTACATCTCGTCGAACACCCAGAGGATTTTTGCTTTCGGATCCACCAGCCCGCAGAACAGCGCCGACGGGTCGTTCGTATAGCCGAAGTCGAGACCGAACACCGACTGCACTGAGGGCATCCGGCGCACTTCGTCGATGTCGAAGAGCTTCTCTTCCCAATTTTCAAAGACAAGGCCGTCAACGATGCCCCATTCACCCAGACCGGCCACGCGGTAGCGCCGCGGGTTGTTCTGCTTCATCAGCTCGAACAGCTTCAGGTCGGCGTCGTCGAGCCATTCGTTGCAGGTGTAGTTCGTCGTCTTTGCCAGCACTTCGGAGCTGGTCATGTCGAAGAAACGGTGCTTGATCCAATGATGCTCGTTCCACGGGTTGAACGTGAGCGTGACCTGTTTGAACAGGCCGTCAGGCACGGCGCCGCGGATAGATTCGTCAAGCATATCGAAGTCCGCTTCGTTGCTGATCTCGTATGCTTCTTCGATCCAGAGCCAGCACAGCACGCCGGTGCCGACTGTGATGGACGTCACCTTCAGCGGACTGTCGAGGCCGCGGAAGAGAATCTTCTGCCCGGTCGGCGTGTATGTCATTTCGAGCGGGCTTTCTTTAATCGTCCATAAATGATCGACGCCCAGGCGGTGGATCGCCCAGCGCAGGTCTGTGAAGCAGCTGTCTTTCAGCGTGCGAAAAACCTTGCGGACGACCAGCGTGTTGGACGCCGGATATTTCATCATGTTGTAGATATACCAGAGCGCGGTTGTCTTGCTCTTTTTGCTGGCACGGCTGCCTTTGCACACCCGATAGCGCCCGCGGAAGAACCAGAAGTCCCGGTACCCGCCGCCGATCAGATCCGGCAGCCAGATGTTCTTCGTTTTAGTCGTCAAGAGAATCCTCTCCCGCAAAAACAACAGGAACGGCGCCTTCGATATTTACTTTGTTGTTCACAAGGCCGAGCAGCTTTGCCAGAGCATCAGCCGAGCTTTGCTTTTCCTTGAGCGTCGCCGGTCGTTCCTTCAATGACGCCGTAGTCTCACCCATACCGACGCCTTCGATCACGAGCGTTTCTTCTGTTTCTTTCCCTCGCAGCACGCGGGTGTGGAACTCCAGAATTTCCTGCGCATCAGCGACGCGCTCGTTCTTCAGCTGCTCCCGGCGCTCTTCGATCGCTGCAACGAGCTCCGGCTTATACATTGATTTTTTATTTGGGTTTTTTAGGGTATTTTCGTTAATCCATTTGCTGGATTCCTTTGCGGTCTTTTCTGCATACCCTGCAGCAATGGCAGCCGCATAGCAGTTGCCTTCATGCTTAAAATACTCATCGACGAATGCTTCCTCTCGATAGTTCAGCGCCATGCGGTCACCTTCTTTCAACAAAAGCGCAGCCGCCGGAAAAGGAAGTGAAAAACCGGCGACTGCATAGGAGGAAAACGGGAATGTCCAATTATCCACAATACACATTTTACTCGAAAAAAGTGCCCCATGCGGGAAAAACGAAAAATCGCCGGTGCGTCCTCTGTAAGCACACCGGCGACTGTTCACTTCCCAGGAAAACAATCGTTGTTATTATTCGTTAAATTGCACAACGGATGTCATAGCACCACATTCAGGCGGCGGTCGAGCGTTTTCTTGTGTCTGCATCATCGGCCACGCTTCCTCAGTTCGAGATCCAGCGCAACGAAAAACCTTTTGCGGTATTTCTTTGCGCGTTCGTACAGCAGTCCGACCTCGCCGGCACGTCGTTCGCCCTGGCGCAGGGTCACGCTCAGCAGCAGCGCTTCGTACAGATCTGGTTTGCCCTGCGTCGCTTTCAATGCGCATTGCTCAATCAGATGTACGTCCGCCCACAGCGGCGCAGCCTTCAACGCCTTTCTTTGTGTTGGATCTCCCGGCAATCCGCCTTGCGTCGGAGCTTCGTCGAACGCCGGAGATGTCATGCCGTGATCGATCATGTTGGCTTCGCGTCTCTTCTGATCGTACTGTTCGCAGAATCCACGCATTTCTTTGAAGCGGGCAAATGAGATGCCTGTTCCTTTGTACGCATAATCTCTGATAACGCATCACGTCCTTTCAGTCGGGAATGATTACTGTCATGTATAACTTTTCAAGCGGTATTGGCCACCTGATCGTTATTCTGGTTTCACCATCGTAGAGTTGCTTAAGAATTTGTTGGTATATGTCTTTTCTTTGTTCTGGCGTCAAGTATTGCATTGAGATGACAAGATCGGAAAAGTCCATAGATTACATTGCCTCCGTTCAGCCCTTAACCGGCACCGCACCGGTCGTTGCAAGCATCCGTTTGAGTTTTTCCAAGTCTTCTGGATCCACGTTCTTCATGATCAGCACCGGAGCGCTGTCGTACTCTGTCCCGCAGTATTCGCATCGTCTGCCATGCAACGGAGCACCGCAGTTTTTACATTCAAGAGGCTGCAGGACTTTCGGCTCTTCCAGCTCTTTGATCGTCACACTATCGAGAGCGTTGCCACTGGCCGGATAAATGCACGGCACAAATCTGTTATAAGTCATGTTCTTCACGTTCCCCATCTATGAAGGTGTCAAACCAATTCCCTTGTGAATCTTGGATAATCTTTTTTCCACAGAATTTACAAACAGAACAAAGGTTTATTCCATGCAATTCCAGCTCGTTCGTTGGCTGATGCCATCCAAGAAGATCATGGTAAAACTTGCTGAACCAGCCTCTCTTTGAATACATAAACGCTGTTCCATAAAACAGAAGCAAAACAAGGCCAGTGCTACAGGATATTATTATCATGTTTCACTTCCCTCCGTATCTTTGCCGGCATTGAACCATTCCTGAAGGCTGGCCATGCAGTCTGGGCACAAGTCTCGTTTTGAAGCGTTCAGTATGTCGTAGGTATTGTCGTTCTTGTTTTCAAACAAAAGCGCTCCGCCTGTCTTCTTTGGAATAAGGTCAAAAAACGACCTGCAGCGATCACACTTTTTGGCGTTCATTTTTGCTCGCTCCCTTCTTAGCTTTGAACGTTGAACAGTCTTTGAAAAGCCTGTGTCAAGATTTCCGGCAGTTTTCGCAGCGTGACTGTTACATCGCCATCAGTCTTGATCCTGTGCGTTCTGGTCACAATCACCTGATGAAAAATCACGGTGTCTGCTTTGCTTGGCTTCGCGCCGGCAACGCGGACGGCGGTGATGCGGTATTTCATAGTATCCCCTGCCTTTCTGCCCATTTGAAGATCCGACGGTAGTTTTTCTTACGGACGCGCTCTTTCGGATGGTGATCTGCAAGCCAGACCACACGCCGGTTCGGATAGTAATCTGCAACGATAGCCATCGCCATTGATGCCCTTTCGTTAACGTCAAACATGTTGTATATGCGCCATCCTCGGTATATTGTGTTCATGTAAGATCTCCGCGGTCGAACGATGACCTGACGAGGATATAAAAACTGATCGAGGGCGTCTTTCAAGTCACCCGCTGTGACTGGTGTTCTGAAATCAGTCTCAACGCTGTTCATGTCTTCCGCTCTCCTTTCGAGCAGAAATCATCTTCAAAGAA
>JAFYDS010000131.1 GCA_017544665.1 Clostridia bacterium
GCATCATAATTTACACAATGATTCGCGCCTGTTTTTCAAAATGATCGTGTAAATTATGATAGAAATAACAGTTGATAAACGCGGAATTGTATGGTAACATGCGTTATGCTGGAGGTCTGATCCGCACGATCATGCCGTCCGGCTTTTTTCGTCCGCGCCTTGCCGTGTGACGCGCACAGACGGCCCGTGTCGCGTTTTCCGCATCATGGGGTACTTACCGCAAAAAGCCGTAAAAGCCCCACGTTCGCGCCGTGTCGCGCCGTGTGAAAAGCATAAAAAAAGAACCGCCTCTCGCGATCCGTACTACGAGCAGCAGAGCCTTTCGGCTCCGTGCTGGGCTGGGGTTTCGGTTTTCGGTCAGGCGACCCAAACGCTGTAGCCTTCCGTTTTTTCGATCTGGCGGTCAAGGTAGGCTCGCATCGCATCGAAGTCCTCGATCGTTTCGCCGTCGACGAAAATGTAAAGGTCGCTCATGTCGTTGAACTCGATTTCGTCGTAAATCCGTTCGCATTCGCGTTCCCAATCGCGGTAGGCTTCTTCGTAGGCTTCCTCGTCGAATCCGCTTTCTTCGCGGTAGCCGTACCAAGCGCCCGGCGCGTTTACGAACCGGCAAAATTCGAAATCCTCGCGCTGCGGTTCCTCCGGCAGGTCAAGCAGGTCGTCGGCGTGCTCCAAAATGAAATCGTGCAGTGTCATGGTCGTTTCTCCTTTTCTGTTCGGGGTTGTTCCCCCTTCGTTGTGGCTCCATATTACCGTCTATTTCACACTATATCAAGTCGGGATAGTACACAATGTTTTAGTGTATATTTTGGTGGTATTATGTGTAATAAAAACGTTGATAAATAAGGACTTTTATGCTATAATGAGCCACGATGGGAGAGCGGCCTTTTTACGAAAAGCGTCCACGAGAAACAGACCCCGAAGGGTCGTTCCCCGGCGTCCGGCTTACAGCCAGCCTTCCGCGATCGCGGCGTCGTACTCGGCTTCGAGCCAGCGCTCCAGCGCGTCCCAATCGTCGAAGCTCCCGCGGATGCAGCGAGTGGGGTTTTCGCGCGTTCCGTCGCCGCCGTCGGTCAGCTCCAGCGATTCGTCCGTCACCACAAGGCGACCGCAGTAGGAAAAAATGTATGCGGCGCCTTCAAGGTATTTCCAGAAGCGTTTCGCTTTGATCGAAAAGCCGGTCGGCAGGTCGTACCCGATAGCCGTGCGCGCGGCTTCCGGATCATCGCGATCGATGGGTCTGGGGTCAAGGTAGATGCTGGTGTCCGCTCTCAAAAATTTCATGTTGCTTGCTCCTTCTTTCCGGGCGTGTGCCCTTTTGGTGAGCACATCATACCGTCACTTTCACACAATAGCAATACGGGAAATTGAACGATCTTTCTGATGAATCTTTGTTGGTTTTATGTGTATATTATTCGTTGACTTGTGTTGGCTTCTATGGTAATATCGCACACGATGGGAATGCGTTCTTTTTACAAAAACGCTCCTACGACAGAAAGCCCCGAAGGGCTCTCCGCGCCGCGCGGCGGGATCAGTAGTTTTCCGTGTGCACGAGGATGTCCAGCGCAAGCTGTGCGTCCGGGTCGGTCGGCTTGATGTCCCATCCGCGCTCGTAGTGGCAGACGGTTTTGCCGTCACGCTGTATGAGCAGCTTGCTGATGCGGCCGTCGCCGTTGATGCCGAATTCGGATCCTTCGTCGTACTGCTTCATCCAGTAGTGAAAAATGACGCCGTTGACGCGCAGCGAACCTTCGTGCCACAGGCCTTTGTCGGTTCCGGTGAAGTCCGGCTCCGCCGCGACGCGGAAGAACAGGTTTTCGCCGCACGGCGCTTGGAATTCCGTGACACCGCAGCCGTCGAACCGATCAGGGATGTCCATGACCATTCCCTCGAACAGAACCGTCGCGCCTTTGCGGTCATAGATCGTCACGACCGCGTTGCGGTTCAGCAGCGGATAAAACTGTTTGAGCCTGATCATTTCGCATCCCTCCCTTCAATCCCAATCCTCGTCGTCATCGTCGTAGTCGTCGGTGTCCTCGTAAGGATCGCGGCTGTCGAACATGTCCTCGTCGTTCGGCGTCGTTTTCAATTCGGGGTTCGCGTCAAGGTAATTCAAGACCGCGATCTCCAAATCGTCCAGCGCCTCGTCGTAGGCGTCGTCATCGCGAATGCCCCAAGCGTCCCCGACGCAGTGTGCGACCGCGTCATCGCACTTTTTCGCAAGAAAGCGTCCGGCGGGATTCGTTGTCCAGCGGCCGTACCCGACTCCGAGGTGGTCGCCGTCGTTCCAGTTGCGGTACCCGATCCGGCAAATCGCGCGGACGATTTCTCCGGCAAGCGTGTCGGCTTTTCCCGACGCCGGGACGAGCTCCTCAAACAGGTCGTTCAGTCTGTCTTCGATGATTTTGATTGACATAGTAAATGCGCTCCTTTCGTTTTCCGAGGGCTGTGTGCCCTTCGTTGTGAGCACATATTACCGTCATGTTTCACACTATTCAAGTCGGGATATCCACCAATCTTTCGGGTGTATCTTTGGTGGTATTACGTGTATAATGTTTGTTGATAAATAAGGACTTTTATGATATAATCACACATGCTGGGAGGGCGGCCTTTTTGCGGAAACGCCCCAACGACAGAAAGCCCCGAAGGGCTCTCCGTGCCGGACTGACGTTAAAAAGCGAAATCGCCGTAATAGCCGAATCCGCCGCTGTGAACGCAGTCGCAATCGTCAAGGTCTTCCAAAGAATAATCCCTTGCGCTCAGGTCGTTTTCTTTCAGAAAAGCGGCGAACTTCTCCTCCCGCGTCGGCGCGTCGTATCTGTCTTCATCAAACCAGTAGCTCTCCCATTTGACGTCTTCGTTCGCGATTTCCGCACCGTTTTCGTAATGGTAATGCTCCTGAAACTCGCATGCGGGTTCTTCGGAAAAAACCTCGATCGCGAGCGACAGCCGTTCGGATTCCTTCTGCAGCGATGTGCTGACCTCCGGGCAATCGTGCGCGTATGTGCCGGCGCCGTCCAGCATGCAGCAGTACACCGACCAAGCGCAGTCGCCGATGATCTCCGCGACCACCGTGCCGTCCGGGTCGGTCTGCAGGTCGAGCCTGTCGGCGGAGAACACGCGCCAGAAGTGCGGGATGTGTTCGTAGTCGCGCAGCTCCGTGAAAAACTCGTCGACGCTTTCCTTTTTGCCTTTGACGTGCATGGTGTAAAAACAGTTGTTTGCCATTTTCTGTGGCCTCCTTTTCTTTGGTAGCGCCATAATACCGTCAATGGTCACACTATTCAAGACGGGATAGTATACGATCTTTCGGC
>JAFYDS010000132.1 GCA_017544665.1 Clostridia bacterium
CCCATTCATTATGGGGTTACATTATTATCCCACTTTTTTTAAAAAATTGCAACAGGTATTGCGCATTTTCTCTGTTTTGTCAGAAATTCCCTGCGATTTCGCCTGTTTTTTTGCCCGTCATTCCAAATTTGCCTTCGGAATCGACGGCTTTCTGCCGTGATTGTACAGCTTCCGGTTGTCCAGCGCCCACTGCCGCTGTGAAAAGCCGTGGTTTTCCACCGCCGAAACCGCGTTCGTGATTTCATAGACCGTCGCGTCGAGCGTGTCCAGCTCGCTGAGGATCTCCGCCTCGAGGAACATCGGACGGACCGCCGCGCCGAATTCCGGCGTGCCGTGGTGCGAAATTGCCATATGCTCGAGCAGCATGGCCGTTTCCTCGCTGATGCCGAGCTCCTTCGCCTTGCGCTCGATCTCCATGGCGCCCATCACGAGGTGCCCGATCAGTTCGCCTTTGACGGAATAGTTCTTGACGATCCCGACGCCGTTGACGTCGAACTCGTCGATCTTGCAGATGTCATGCAGGATCGCGCCGGCAAGCAGCAGATCGCGGTCCACCGCCGGGTACAGCCGCGCGACGGCTGACGCCAGCTTGACGATCGACAGCGTGTGGTACAACAGACCGCCGCGGATCGCGTGGTGCAGCTTGTACGCCGCCGGCCAGAACAGCAGGTTTTCTTCGTTGTCCTGCAAAATGGCGCGGGTCAGTTTCTGCAGCTCTTCGTCCTTCATCGAATCGACGTAGGAATAGATCTTGTCGAGCATCATACGGCCCGGGTACTCCGCCGACGGAACGAAGTCCGTGATATCCACCTCGTCGTCCTCGTTGACGAAGCGGATGCGCTCGATCCGGAACTGGTCGGTGCCGTTATAGACAGACAGCGTACCGCGCACCTTGATAAAGTCGCCCGCCTCGAACGTCCCGTGGACGCTTTCCTTATAGTCCCAAAGCTTGGCGACGATCTCGCCGGTTGCGTCGGACAGCAGAAAATCCAGATAGGGCACGCCCTTGACGTTGAGCTTCTGCTCAACGGTCTTGACGATGCAGTAGCCTTCGCTCGTCCCGTTGCCCACCGATTTGAAATTCATGTCGTTTCGTCTCCTTTCGTCTGCGCGCTTTCCAGCAGCCGCATCAGCGCGCGCAGCCGGTCGATCTCGCCGTTCAGATACAGATAGCCGAACAGCGTCTCGAGCCCGGTCGCGTAATGATAATCGCTTTCGGTCGCGTTTTTTGCCTTATGGTTCGTGTGCGCGTTGCGTCCGCGGCGGAACTGAGACAGCTCCGTTTCGGTCAGCGCGGGCAACAGAATTTTTGCCGCTTCCGCCTGCGCCGCCGCCTTGACGCGCGCGGCAGCCATCGCGTGCTGCTGCTTGACGGGGCGGTTCGCTTCGCACACCAGCGTCTCGCGTATAAACAGGTCGAACACCGTGTCGCCCACAAACGCGAGGTTCAGCGCGCTCAGCTGCGCCGGGTCGCACGGCTCAAAACAGAATCGTTCCATATCAGTTCACAAACTCAAACTCAAAGTCGTAGATGTTGACAATGTCTCCCTCTTCCACGCCCTGCTCACGCAGCGCGTCGATGATGCCGCTCGAGAGCAGCACCCGCTGGAAGTATTGCAGCGATTCGTAGTCGTCCATATTCACGCGGCTCATGATCCGCAGCAGCCACGGCGCCTCCACGATATAGACGCCGTCCTCGTGCGTGACGGTGAAACCGGTGTTCTGCTTTTTGAGCAGCACCTCGAGCGGGATCTCCTCCGGCTCGTACTGCCGCACGGCGGGGAGCGTCGCGAGCTTCGCCGCGACGGCGTTGATCACTTCGCGCGTGCCCTCGGCGATCGGGGCGCACATTTCGAAGTACTGCAGCCCCTTCGCCTCGATATAGCCGCGGAACGCCGCGCGCTGAACGTCCGTCGCGAGGTCGATCTTGTTGCCCGCCACGATCTGCGGTCGCTCGGCGAGTTCCGGGTTGAACCGTTTCAGCTCGAGGTTGATCTTTTCAAAATCCTCGATCGGGTCGCGCCCTTCGCTCCCGGCGACATCGACGATGTGCAGCAGCAACCGGCAGCGTTCGACGTGGCGCAAAAACGCGTGTCCGAGCCCGACGCCCTCGCTCGCGCCCTCGATCAGACCGGGAATGTCCGCGATGACAAAGGAACTGCCGATCCCCATTGACACCACGCCGAGGACGGGGGTGATGGTCGTGAAGTGATAGTCCGCGACGATCGGCTTCGCTTCGCTCACGACGGAGATGAAGCTCGATTTGCCGACATTCGGGAAACCGAGAAGACCGACGTCCGCGAGGAGCTTGAGCTCCAGCGTCACGTCCCATTCCTCGCCCGGAGCGCCGCTTTTCGCAAAGCGCGGGGTCTGGCGGGTCGGCGTCGCGAAATGGACGTTGCCCCAGCCGCCTTTGCCGCCCTTCGCGGCGATGAACGGTTCGTCGCCGGAAAGGTCCGCAATCAGCGCGCCGCTTTCGTTTTCGCGGATGATCGTCCCGCGCGGGACGCGGATCACGAGGTCTTCACCTTTTTTGCCGTTGCGCCGCGCGCCGGAGCCGTCGGCGCCGTTCTGCGCCTTGTATTTGCGCTTATACTTGAAATCGGCGAGTGTGGACAAATTGTCGTCCACCTGAAAGACGACGTCGCCGCCTTTTCCGCCGTCGCCGCCGTCCGGTCCGCCGGAAGCCACGTACTTTTCGCGGTGAAACGCCACCGCGCCGTTGCCGCCGTCGCCGGCTTTGATGTGGATCCCCACCTTGTCAACAAACATCCGATCCCTTCTTTCTGTCACCGTTTTTTCAATAACTAATATATTATACATGAAAAAGGTGTTTTCGTCAATCGCGCCGGCAAGAAAAATCCTTGCATTTCTCCGGCTTTCTATGGTATAATACAATCGACGTTTCAGGAGGTTTTGCTATGCATTATCTGGTCACCTTTTTAGAGGGCGTGATCTCATTCATTTCGCCCTGTATGCTCCCGATGCTGCCGCTGTACATCTCCTATTTTGCGGCGGGAGAGGAAAAAAAGAGCAAGATCTTTGCCCGCGCGGCGGCGTTCGTCGGCGGCTTCACACTGATCTTCTGTCTGCTCGGTCTGTTCGCCGGGACGCTCGGCGCGCTGTTAAGGCGCTATCAGGTCGTGGTCGACATCGTCAGCGGCGTGATCGTGATTTTGTTCGGTCTTTACTATCTTGAGCTGTTCAAACTGCCGTTTTTCAAGGGAATGAAAAGCGGGCATAAGATCAGCGGCGTGCTGTCGGCGTTTTTGTTCGGCGTGATCTATTCCGTCAGCCTGACGCCCTGTGTCGGCGCGTTCCTCGGTTCGGCGCTGATGCTCGCCTCCGCGTCCGCGACGGCGTGGCGCGGCGTACTGCTGCTGCTTTGCTATTCGCTCGGGATGGGCAGTCTGTTTCTGCTGTCTGCGGTGCTGATCGACAAGCTCAAGGGCACGTTCGGCTTTATCAAATCGCATTACAAGATCATCAACCTCGTTTGCGGGATCTTCCTGATCGTGGTCGGCGTTTTGATGGCGTGCGGCCTGATGACCCGGGTGATCGGCAAACTGATGTAAAAAGGAGACGTATTCGATGAAAAAGAACTATGGCTGGCTGCTGTTGCTGCTCGCGATCGTGGTGCTGCTCGTCGGCGGTTCGGTCGCCTACCGCCTGCTCGGTCAGATGACGAATCCGACCGTCCCCATTGAAACAAACGAAGCGGGAGAACCCGTTTCTTCCCAAAGCGAAGCCGCCGACTTCACTGTCTATGACGGCGACGGCGCGTCCGTCACGCTCAGCGCCAAGCAGGGCAAACCCGTTTTCATCAACTTCTGGGCAACGTGGTGCGCGCCCTGCCGGTCGGAGCTCGCCGACATCGACGAAGCGTACAAGACCTACGGCGACAGGATTGAGTTCATGATGATCAATCTGACCGACGGCAGCAGCGAGACCGTCGAGGGCGTCCGCGCCTTTGTGGAAGAAAACGGCTACACGTTCCCGGTCTATTACGACAGCGACGAGAGCGCCGCGCTCGCTTACGGCGTCGGCTCGATCCCGACGACGGTGCTGATCGGACCGGACGGCAGCTATCTGCACACGCAGATCGGCGCCATGTCGGCGGACACGATCGAAACTTTGATGCAGACGCTGCTCGCGGCGGAGGGATGACGATGGATCTGATTCGAAACGGCAAAATGCCGCTGCTTGCCGCCCACCGCGGCGTGACCGGCGGCAACATTCCCTGCAACAGCGAGGCGGCGTTCCGCGCTGCGATCGCGCAGGGCGCGGATATCGTGGAGCTCGATGTGTCGCTCTCGCGCAGCGGCTCTCTGTTCGTGTTTCATCCGGGCATGGAGCCGGCGCATCTCGGCACCAGGCGCTTTCTGTTGACGCGGTCCGACCGCTCGATCAGTGCGCTGCGCTTTCGCAACCCCGACCACGCGAAGACGACCCAGCCGATCCTGACGCTCGACGACGCGCTGGAGCTGCTCAAGGGACACTGCCTCGTCAACCTCGACAAGTTCTGGACCGCGCCGAAAGCGATTGCCGACTGCGTCCGCCGCCACGGGATGGAGGAGCAGGTACTAATCAAGACCGGCACCGGCGAAGGCGACCTCAAGCGGGTCGAAGCCTATGCTTCGGACCTCCCCTTCCTCGCGATGGTCCGCGAGCAGGACGACGTTTCCGATCGGCTGCTGGAGCGCAAGCTGCGCTTTGTCGGGATCGAAGCGATCTTCCAGACCGACGACGCGCCCGTTGTCAGCGATGAACATATCGCGTGGCTGCACCAAAACGGACTCTGCATCTGGGGCAACCCCATCGTCTATAACTACAAAGACGTGATCGCCGCCGGGCACACCGACGACGTCGCGGTCACGGGAGATCCGGCGACCGGCTGGGGCTGGTACCGCGACAAGGGCTTCGACATCGTCCAAACCGACCATCTGCTCGCGGCGAAGACCTACTTCGAAAGCATCTGCCATGACGACGTTTGAGCGGATCTACGAAGTCGTGCGGCGGATCCCGTACGGCCGCGTCGCCTCCTACGGTCAGGTGGCGGCGCTGGCGGGCAATCCCCGCTGGGCGCGTGTTGTCGGCTACGCGCTGCACGCCAACCCCGAACCGGGCGTGATCCCGTGTCACCGGGTCGTGATGGCGGACGGACGCCCTGCCCCTGGCTTCGCGTTCGGCGGTCCCGACGTGCAAAAGGCGATGCTGGAAGCGGAAGGAATTCGTTTCACCGCCGACGGCACGGTGGATATGTCGGCGTACCGCTGGCAGACAAATGAATAAATATTCAAAAACGCCTTGACTTTTTTTAAGAATCGTGTATGATAATACAAATCGCATCAAACGCGGCGCTTTGCCGCACGGGAGGATGACTTATGCCCCTTTGGCAAGGACGGTTCCAGAAAGAACTGGACCAGCAGACCAACGATTTCAACGCCTCGATCTCCTTTGACAGCCGGATGGCGCAGCAGGATATCCGCGGCTCGATCGCCCACGCCGCCATGCTCGGCAAGCAGGGCATCATTGACAAAGCGGAAAGCGACCTGATCATCAAGACGCTGCGGCAGATCGCGTCGGAGCTCGAAAGCGGTACGCTCGCGATCGACATGACCGCCGAAGATATCCACACGTTTGTGGAAGCGGAGCTGACGAAGCGCATCGGCGACAGCGGCAAGCGGCTGCACACCGCGCGCAGCCGGAACGACCAGGTCGCGCTCGACCTGCGGCTGTATCTGCTCGACGAAACGGAAAAGCTCGAAGAGAGCATCGACCGTCTGCTGCGCGTTCTGGCGGCGAAAGCGAAAGACACCGCCGACTATGTGATGCCGGGCTACACCCATCTCCAGCGCGCGCAGCCGATCACTTTCGGACACCATCTGCTGGCGTACGCCCAGATGCTCTTGCGTGACCGCGGCAGACTGCGCGACTGCAAAGCGCGGATGGCGGTCTCCCCGCTCGGTTCCGGCGCGCTCGCCGGTACGACCTATCCGCTTGACCGTGACTTCGTCGCCGCACAACTCGGCCTTGCCGGCGTCAGCGCAAACAGTCTCGACGGCGTGTCCGACCGCGACTATGTGCTCGAGCTGCTCTCGTGCCTGTCGATCCTGATGGTCCACCTCTCCCGCTTTGCGGAGGAAGTGATTCTCTGGTGCTCGTGGGAATTCAAGTTTGTCGAGCTCGACGACGCGTTTTCCACCGGCAGCAGCATCATGCCGCAAAAGAAGAATCCCGATATTGCGGAACTCGTGCGCGGCAAATCCGGCCGCGTCTTCGGCGATCTGATGACGATGCTGACCGTGATGAAGGGTCTGCCCCTCGCCTACAACAAGGATATGCAGGAGGACAAGCAGGCGGTCTTCGACGCGGTCGATACCGTGCTGATCTGCCTTGACACCTTCGCCCCCATGCTCGAGACCGCGACCGTGCTCAAAGACAATCTGCGCGCCGCCGCGGCAAAGGGCTTCATCAACGCGACCGACTGCGCGGACTACCTTGTGTATAAAGGTCTCCCCTTCCGCGACGCGTACAAATGCGTCGGACAGCTCGTCGCGTCCTGCATCGCGCAGAACCTGACGCTCGAGACGCTCCCGCTGGCGCAGTACAAAGCGGCGTGCGACCTCTTTGACGCCGACGTCTTTGACGCAATCAACCTCGACCATTGCGTCAACAAGAGAATCGTCAAGGGCGCGCCCGCCCCGCAGTGCGTACTGGCAGAAGTCGCCGCCCTCGAAGCGCAGATCTGAAAGAACGCAACCAACCACCCGTGCAACCGCGCGGGTGGTTTTCTTATTCCCTTTGTCCCTGGTCCCTAATCCCTAATCCCTTATTCCCTTCCAATATTTGTGCCTTGCTTTTCGCGTCCAAACGTGGTAGATTGAGACTGCAATATCTTTTTGGAGGTCATCCCATGAAAAAACGCATCCTGTCCCTGTTGCTGTGCGCGGCGCTGCTGTTTGCTCTTTGTGCCGGCGTTTCCGCCGCTGCAGCGGGCAGTCACTCCCACAGCTATACGCAGACCGTCACGAAGGCATCGACCGCGAAAAGCGGCAAAATCGTCCGCACCTGCACTGTCTGCGGCAAGAAGAAAACGACCGCGATCCCCGCGGTGAAGAAGATCGCCCTGTCCAAAACGTCCTATGTCTATAATGGCAAGGCAAAGACGCCGTCCGTCACCGTGACGGACAAGAAGGGCAACGTTCTCAAAAAAGGCACGGACTACACCGTCAAGTATGCCGCCGGACGCACCGCCAGCGGACGCCACACCGTCAAGGTGACATTGCGCGGCAATTACCGAGACAGCAAGACGCTGACGTTCAAGATTTTGCCGAAAGCGCCGGGCAAGTTAGCCGCGTCCGCCGTGACCGCCGACAGCGTCACGCTCCAATGGACGGGCGCAAAGACCGCGACGGGCTACGTCGTCTATCGCTATGACAAGGCGAAAGACAGCTACGAAAAGCAGAAAAGCACAAAGAAAACGACGCTGACCGTCCGCGGGCTCTCACCTGAAACAAGTTACACTTTCGCTGTCCGCGCCTACACCAAAACGTCCAAAGGCAACCTCTACGGCGCGTACAGCAAGCTTCTGACCGTCAAAACAACCGCCGTGCCCGCGCCGACGCCAAATTACAAGAACGTGCAAAAAATATTGACAACCGGCGTCTATACGGCGAAGCTGACCTTTGACGACGCGCCGGACGCGAGCTACAAGCTCTCGCGCCGCGGCGAAGACTACTACATGGAAATGACGATGACGGAGGACGGCGTCTCCTACGACGCGGACCTCTACTACGACAGCGAGGCGCAGATGCTCTACGGCAAAGTGCTCGGTATCTGGATCGAGATGGACGACGACGAGATGAAGGGCATGGCGTCGGAGCTTGACGTGTTCCGGCTCGCCGACCTGCGCGACCCCATAAATGTTGAAACCGGCAAAACGACCTGGAACGGCAAGACCTGCACCGTCGAGACTGTCACGGCGCAGGACGGCACAGTGACGACGCTGTACTTCGTGAACGGGACGCTCGTGCGGCTCGGTTTCTCGGCGGCAGACAGCGATCCCGTCTGGTGCAGCGTCAGCGGCTTTTCCGGCAAAGTCGGCACACTCCAGAAGCCGAAACACCCGCTGAAGCTCGACCTGTGATTCCGCTTCGCAAAATATTTTTTCAAAAAGTACTTGACAATCGTGCTTTCGCGTGCTAAAATGCTTTCAAACCGATGAGAAAGAGTGAGTAGGTCTTCTCCCTTTCCCCTCAGCGAGCCGCGGACGGTGCAAGCGCGGCGGGAAACACAAGACTGAATGGACTTTCGAGGGCAAGCAGAACGGCGAATGCCAAGTATGTGCGCCGGAGCAGGAGTCTCCGTTAACAAAAGTCAGCGTATGACAGTACGTGTGAGAGGGCGCAGACGCGCCAAGCCGGGTGGCACCGCAGGAAGATTTTTACCTCCTGTCCCAGCAAACGCAGGGACAGGAGTTTTTTCTTGTCTCGGCAACGGCGGCGGACGGCACGCTCAAGCCTCCGCGCCGAAACGGTTCAAAAAATATAATAAAGAAAGGAATGACCGTGATGAGCAAGATCCCGTACAAAATTTACCTGAACGAAAGCGAGATGCCGACCGCATGGTATAACCTGCGCGCCGACATGAAAACGAAGCCCGCGCCGCTGCTGAATCCCGGTACGCACGAGCCGATGCCCGCGAGCGACCTTTCCCCCGTCTTCTGCGACGAACTGATCCAGCAGGAACTCGACAACGAGACCCGCTTCTTTGAGATTCCCGACGAGATCAAGGACTTCTACAAAATGTACCGTCCCTCGCCGCTGGTCCGCGCCTACTGCCTCGAAAAGAAGCTGGGCACTCCCGCCAAGATCTACTACAAATTCGAAGGCAACAACACCTCCGGTTCCCACAAGCTGAACTCCGCGATCGCGCAGGCCTACTACGCCAAGAAGCAGGGCCTCAAAGGCGTCACCACCGAAACCGGCGCCGGTCAATGGGGCACAGCGCTTTCCATGGCGTGCTCCTACTTCGGCCTCGACTGCAAGGTCTTCATGGTGAAGGTCTCC
>JAFYDS010000133.1 GCA_017544665.1 Clostridia bacterium
TCCAGCCCTTGGCCAGCACCACGGTGGCCTTGACGATCTGGCCGCGGATGGGGTCGGGCGCGCCGGTGATGGCGCACTCCACCACGGCGTCGTGGGCGATCAGGGCGGACTCCACCTCGAAGGGACCGATGCGGTAGCCGGAGCACTTGATCACGTCGTCGTTGCGGCCGACGAAACGGTAGTAGCCGTCGCTGTCGCGCCAGAGGACGTCGCCGGTGTTGTAGCCGACGCCGCCGAGCTTCTCTTCGGTCATCTCCGGGTTTTTGTAATAGCCCGTGAAGAGGCCGACCGGGGGCTTATGCTTGACGTCCATGATTGTCAGCGAGCCTTCTTCGCCGTCTTCACAGACGTTGCCGTCCGCGTCGAGCAGCTGGATATCAAAGAGGGGATTCGGTTTGCCGGTCGCGCCGGGGATCGGCTCGAACCATTCGCTGCCGAAGTTCGCCATCAGCACGGGACCTTCGGTCTGACCGAAGCCCTCATAAATCTGGTGACCGACGCGCTCTTTCCATTGTTTGACGACTTCCGGATTCAGCGGTTCGCCCGCCGTCGAACAGTGATGCAGACACGACAGATCGAACTGCGAAAGGTCCTCCTGCAGCATAAAGCGGTACATCGTCGGCGGGACACAGAATGTTGTGACCTGATATTTTTCCACTTTGGAGAGCAGATTCTTTGGGTTGAAGCGGCCGATCATGTCGTAGCAGAAGATCGTCGCGCCGCAGATCCACTGACCGTAGATCTTGCCCCAGCCGAATTTCGCCCAACCGGAGTCGGAGACGCTCATGTGCAGTTTATTTTCCTCCACATGCTGCCAGTACTTCGCTGTGACGATGTGCCCGAGCGGGTGCGCAAAGTTGTGCTGTACCAGCTTCGGCATACCCGTGGTGCCGCTCGTGAAATAGACGAGCATGACGTCGTCCCATTTTGTCGCGTCTTCTCCCGTCGGGCGGGGAAGCACGTCGCTTTGCTTGTCCATCTCCTCGTGCAGGTCGAGCCAGCCGTCTCTCTTTTCGCCGACGAGGATCTTGTTTTCGAGCGACGGGATCTCCGGAAACGCCGCTTCCATCTGGCTGACGACAAAGTCGTCATCGACGCAGACGACCGCCTTGACCTTCGCCGCGTTGCCGCGGAAAACGATATCCTTCTTCGTCAGCTGGAGCGTCGCGGGGATGAGGATTACACCAAGCTTATGTAGCGCCGTGGCGCAGACCCAGTACTCCCAGCGGCGGCGCAGGATCATCATCACGACGTCGCCCTTTTTGAGGCCGAGGCTTTTGAAGAAATTCGCCACCCGGTTGGAAAGGCGCTTGATGTCGGTGAAGGTGAAAGAACGCGCTTCGTCCGCTTCGTTGACCCAGAGCAGGGCGCGCTTGTCCGGCTCCGCGTCCGCCCACGCGTCCACCACGTCAAAGCCGAAGTTGAAATCCGCCGGGACGTTGATCGTGAACTTATCGCGGAACTCCTCATAGCTGGAGAATTCGATTTGCGGAAGATACTTTTTCAACAGATAGTCCAAGTGAGAACACTCCTTTTCGCGGCGCTTATTCGGCGATGACGGTCAAAAACCGCGCCTTGACGTCGGACCCGCAGCGCTGTCCGTGCGGGATCGTCGGGTTGAAATAGATCGAGTCGCCGGGGTTCATCGTGATTTCCTTCGTGCCCAGCGTGATGATGACCACGCCTTCAAGCACGAGGTTGAACTCCTGCCCGCGGTGAGTGATCAGCTTTGCCGGGATGTCGGACGGATCGAGCGTGACGAGCAGCGGCTGCATGATCTTGTTGCCGTAGCGGTAGGCGAGGTCTTCAAAGTGATACTCCGGGTTGCGGTTGGTCTCTTTGCCGCCGCCGCGCCGGATCAGCTGATAGGTGTCCAGCCACGCCGTGTTGCCGGTGATGATCTCGGCAAAATCGACGTTGAACTTCTGCGCGATCTCATAGATCACGCTGATCGGGACATCCTTGCCGTTTTCCTCGTAAGAGGCATAGACTTCGGGCGTGAGGTTCAGTTCTTTTGCCAGCTCTTCGATGGAATAATCGCTGACTTCGCGCAGCTCTCTTAGGCGCGCGCCGATTTCCTGATAGTTATCCATACTCGTTGCTCCTTTGTGTTTCTGTGCGCGTCCCGGTCAGGACAGCTTGCACAGATAATCGAAGTTGTCGACCCAGTTGTGCAGATAGTAGTTGCGGCAGCGGAAAAGCACCGCCGTGTCGCTGATCTCCATCAGAAATCCCAGACCGTTGACCGCGTAATCGACCGGCCAGTTCGGCATCAGATATGACGGGAGATTCAGATAATAAACACCGTTGACGTTGGTGCAGGTCGGCGTTTCCACATTGTTGGAAAGCCCTTTGTGCAGATGTCCGGACAGGCAGAACACGTTCTTGTACTGTTCGAGCGTCGTCTGGATTTGACTGGTCCACGGCTCTTCGGTCCCGCCGTCGGGATAGAAGTTCGCTTCGCCGTGGATTCCGGCGAGGGGTACGTGTATCAGCACGAACATCGGCTTGCCACTCGCGCTGTATTTCGTCAGTTCGTCAGAAAGGAACTGCAGCGCCGCGTCGCTGTATTCCGGACGGTCCCAGTTGTCGGCGCTCTCGTCGTTGAGACAGATGAACGGATAGCCCTGTACTTCGATCGTGTAGAACGGATGCTCCAGATTGTAGTCAAGATACTCGTTGCAAAGCGACACGAAGTCCGCGAGCGCCTCGGGGTTCATTCGACCGCCGTCGGCGTCCTTCGCGTGCCCGATGTCGTGGTTGCCCGCGATGACGACGGGCGTCACGCTGTCGGGGATCTCCTCTTTCGTGATCTCAAAGAACCGTTCAAGCGTCGCCTTGTCGCCGTAGTTCGTCAGATCGCCCAGAACGGCGATCCCGTCGGGGGACAGGCCCAGCATATCCTGATAGCAGTTACGCAGCGCGAGCTGTCCTGCCGGCAGTCTGCGGTCGATATGAACGTCGGACACCAACGCGACTTTACAGCGCACTTCGCCCGGATCCTTCGTTTTGTTGCCGTTCGCAAACGGGACCAGCGCCAGAAAGAACGCCAGAACCATTGAAACAAAGCGCCGCAGCATCGTCAGTACGTTTTCCATACAGAGTTCATCCTTTACAAAAAACAGTTCTATCTATGATACAACGAAAACGCCTGCTTGTCAATGTGCCGCGCAGAAATTTTATGCTGCTAAAGCAGAAAACAGGACGCATCAAAAGCTGCATCCTGTTTTATTTCGTTGCGCTTTTTGTTCTTCGCGAAATACGCCAACCTTTACTGTGCTGTACAAGCAGCGAGCGTGATGTTGTTGCCGCTCAGCAGACGGTAGGTTACTTCCAGTTCGCTCTCTCCGTCCGCGTCGATCGTGACGGTGCGGTAGAAGTTGCTGTCCATATCTCCGAATGTGACGGTCCTGACGTTGCCGCTGCGGTCGCGGACGGTCAGGGAGCCGATGCTTTTATAGCCGCCGACATAGAGTGTGAAGCGCTCTTTGCCGCTCGCCTGCAGCGTCAGGGTGAACGCGCGGCTGGAAACGAGCCCGCAGGTGGTGCTGTTCACGCCGTCTCTGTCTCCGTCCGTCCAGCTGATGCGGTAGTTGTCGTCGAAGAGGTTTTTCTCTCCGGCAGTCTCGACGTCGCCGATGCTGCCGTCGCCGTTCTGTTTGCGCACCTGCTCAAATTCCCGGTTGATGCCGAAGGCGGCGAAATCGCGGCTGTTTTCGGCAATCGTGAAGGCGGCAGTTTCTTTCTCGAGCTTCTGCGCCGAGACCGACAGCGCGGCTTCTCTGCGGTCGTAGTCTGCGTTTGTGCCGTCGCGCGGCGCTTTCTCAAACGTAAAGGTCAGCGTCTGCGCGTCCCTGACGGGCGCGTCGAAGGTCAGCTCATAGACGTCCGCGTCTATGGCGCCGCCCGTGATCGCGAGCGGAGCGGCGGCTTTGTCCTGCGTAATTGTTTTCCATGCAACCGGCTTGCCGTTCAGCGTCGCTTCGAGCAGCTTGCCCCAGCCGTCGCGGCTGTGGACGCGCACTGTCCAGCTGCGCTCTGAAAACGCGCGGCTGCCCTTAAATGTCCCTGCGGTGGGGGCAATCGTCAGTGTTTGTGTCGCGCCGCCGGAAAGGGAGATATCTGTCGTGCGGAAGACGCCGTCCTTATAGGCGACGGTGGTCACGTCGTCCTCATAGAGCGTCGTTTTGCTTTCGCTGTCCGCGCCCGGGAAGACCTCGAGCGTCAGGTGGCGCCAGTCCTTTTCGCCGGTGTTCTTCATATTGTCGGCGAGCGCGAGCACGCTGCCGGTTTTGACAAAGATCGGGGAGGTCTCCAGTCCGTGGCGGACGGTGACCGTCTGCGGACCGACAACCGTTTCACCTGTCCAGACGTCCATCCACGTGCCGTCCGGCAAAAAGACGTCGCGGGTCACGTCGCCCTTGCCGAAGAATGAGACAAACACATGGGCATGGTTGTTGCCGTCGCAGAACTCGATTTTGATATCGTGGGTGCTGTTGGCGGGAATGTAGTCGGTCGCAAAATAAGTGTTGAACGTGTCCCAGCCGTCGATAACCTTCTCTCCGTCGAGCCAGATGCGGATCCCGTCGTCGGCGTAGGCGGTCAGATACACCGGGCTGTCGCCGGTCGTCAGCTCGCCCGTCCAGCGGACCGAGAAGTAGTCGGAGACCGAAAGTCCCTGCGGCACGCTGTAGCCCCAGTCGAAATAGACTTCCTTGTCCTGCCGGACGACCTCCGGTTCGCCCGAGAAGGTGTCGTTCGCGAAGTATTCGCCTTTGAGTCCGGGCTTGCCGCCGCTCGTCAGCTTGCAGTCGGTCGCGACGGGGTTGCTTTCGCTCAGCGGCGCGACAAGGATGCTGTCGCCGAGCAGATATTCGTCGTTGCGGTCGCTTTCGGCGTACTGCGGGTACTGCACATCGAGCCGTCTTAACAGTGGCAGACCGGTCTCATAGTTTTCGTGCGCGAGCGCGTAGTACAGCGGCAGCAGCCGGTAGCGCAGATCGACGTATTGGTGCGTCACCTGTTCGGCGGTGTCGCCGTAGAGCCACGGCATCCGGGAATACGGCTTCGTGCAGTGAACACGCATGATCGGAGACAATGCGCCGTACTGGATCCACCGGACGTACATATCGTCCGTGACCGTCGAGGTGTGACCGCCGAGGTCGGAGCTCGTGTAGGGGAGGGCGGCTTCGTTTCCGAGCAGCACCATGTTTTCGATCTCCTGCGCGAGCGACGTGTTGGACGTGCCGATATCGCCGGTCCACTGCAGCGCATAGCGATGCGCCGCAAGCTCGCTCGGATATTCGAGCGTCCCGTTGCCGACGCCGTCAACGTTCGCCATGATGATCGGACGGCGGGCGGCCTGGCCGCATTTGGCGGCGTCCTCATAATACGATTTTGTGATCCAGTGGTAGGCGTACATGCCGGTCGTGTAGATCGAAAGGTCCTCGTGGATCGGTTTGAGACTCGTCCACCAGTTGCGGTCGTACCACCAGTAGTCGAGCCCTTTTTTGAGGATCTTCTGGAGGTTCGACGTGCGGTAGAAGATCTCATATTTATCCAGGAGGCTCTCGCTGCCGCTTGTCGGCTCGGGGTGGTCGTTGAAGACAAGCGAGACGCCCGCGTCGTGCGCCTTCTTCGCGAACAGCTCAAACGTCGGGAACAGTGTGCGGTTGATGTTGTAGCCCGTGCCGCCGGTGGAGATGCGCCAGTCGGTGTCGATCACGAGTACGTCGAGCGGATAGCCCTTACTGTAATAGTCCTGGATCTGCTGCCACGCGGTCTGCTGATTATATTCATAGTAGCGCGAATCCCAGTAGCCGAGCAGCTGGAGCGGCAGCATCTCGGTTTTGCCGGTCAGGTCGGTGAAGTCCTGCGTGAAGGTCTTGTAATCGCCGCCGGGGAGGAAGACGAACACGTCCTGCGCGTCGTTTCTAAGGTCCCAGCCGTTGTTTTCAAAGAAGTTCTGCGCCACGCTGTAGCCGTCGGGCGAGGGGATCACGCGCGGTGTATCGGTGAACGACCAGGCGGCGAGCTCTTCCGACGCGGACGGCAAAAAGATGTTGCTGGTGCTGTCCGTCTCAAACTGCCAGAGCGGGTTGCCCTGCGGGTCAGTGATATAGCAGCCGTCAACACTTGCGGCGTTCTGCGGCACATATACCGTGTACTGCGCTGCTTCGATCACGCGATAGCCGCCGTTTTCCTTTTCGGTGAAGGAGACCGTGTCCCAGCCGCTTCTCTTTTCCACCGTGAACGACGGGCGGTTTTCGAAGCCGCGCGGACCCTTCACTTCGAGCCGTACCAGACTGTCGCGCAGCAGTTCCACGCGCACGTCTCCTTCTATCACATACTGCGGCAGTTCGGCGGCGTAATCGTCGGGATGGTACGGGACGACTTTCTGTCCGCCGAGAAGCGAAACCAGAAGCGAAAGCACCGTCCAGAACAGTTGTATGATTCTCAGCATGTCGCATCGTCTCCTTTTGACAGGGTTCGCTTTTAGTTTACATCATCCGGCGCCATTTGTCAATGCGTACAAAAAAAGAGGAAACCGCAGGCGTTTCTTTGTCGCTTTTCACTTTGTCAAAATATTATCACGTTTTATTAACAAAAGGTTAATCAGTAAATCTCGCTATATTTCCAAAACAGAAAAATAAATGAGAAAAAAAGTATTATCATTGGGTATACTATGACTTGAAACAGGAAACCCGGTTTTCAGAAGTTCAAATCTTAGGATGGTGTTTCAATTATGATGGGTTACGGACGATATACCCGAGGCGGTCCGCCCGCAAAAAAGAAATTTGATATGACGAAGCCCGCGACGGCGCAGGACGGTTTTGTCCAGCCGCTGATCTACGGCTTTTCGACCGTGCGGCGCAAGATCCATGACGGCAAGATCACGAAAGTCGGCATGGAAGGCGTCAAGCCGCCGTATATTCTGCTTTGCAACCACAACGCGTTTTACGATTTCTATGTGATGATGTCGGCGATCTATCCCGACCGGGGCGTGTTCCCTGCCGCTGTGGACGACTACATCGGCCGCGAGTTCTTCCTGCGCCGGTTCGGCGGTGTCCCCAAACGCAAATACACCGCGGACGTCGGTCTGCTGCGGACCTGCCGCAAGGCGATCCAGGACGGACTGGTGTTCGGCATCTACGCTGAAGCGCGCTATTCGCTGTGCGGCGTGACCGAGGTCATCCCCGACGCGATCGGTCAGCTTTGCAAGCATATGAAGGTTCCCGTGGTCACATTCGTCTGCCGCGGCCACCACATCTATGACCCCTTCTGGGGCGATCACTCCATCGCGCGCAAGCTGCAGGTGCGGCCCGTGGAGGCGGAACTGACCCTTGCCTTTACGCCGGAGCAGCTGCAGGAAGCGTCGATCGATGAGATCAACGACAAGATACGCACCCTGCTTTACAACGACGATTTCCGCTGGCAGAGCGAAAAGCACATCCGCGTCAGCTACCCGAAGCGCGCCGAAGGACTCCACAAGGTACTGTACCAGTGCCCGCACTGCATGACGGAATACAAGATGCGCTCAAAGGGCGACAAGATTTACTGCGAACACTGCGGCAAGAGCTGGACGCTGACAGAGTACGGCGAACTGCAGGCGAACAGCGGCGAGACCGAGTTCCGATTTGCGACCGACTGGTACCTCTGGGAGCGCGAGCAGGTGAAGAAAGAAGTCCAGGGCGGGACCTACCGCTTTGAAAGCCAGGTCGACGTCAACGATCTGCCGAACGCCAGCGGGTTTGTTCACATGGGACACGGCACGCTCGTGCACGATATGGACGGCTTCCACCTCAAGGGCATCCGCAACTACGACGGCGAACCGTTCTCGATGGAGATCCCCGCCGCCGGACAGTACGCCGCTCACGTGGAATACAACTACCGCTTCGGCAGAAAGCGCGACTGTATCGACCTGAACACGCTGGACGACACATGGTATGTGTTCCCCGAACGGTGCGAATTCTCCGTGACGAAGATTTCGCTCGCCGTGGAGGAGATTTATAATGAGATCTGGCGCAAACGCCGTGCCGGGAAAGAAAAATCGAAGGAGTAAACTATGGATATTCAAAAGAAATTGCTGGAAATCTTGAGCGATTATACCGACGGACGGATCACGAGCGCCAAGGAGGACGACGTGCTGACCGCCGATTTCGGACTGAACTCGTTCGAACTGTTCGACCTGGTCTGTATCGTGGAGGAGACGTTTGATATTTCGATTCCCGACCGGATGCTGCCGCAGTTGATCACCGTCGGCGACTTCGTCCGCTATCTCGAACAGGAAGTGAAGTAAAAAAGACCGCCCTTGCGAGGGCGGTTTTTTCAGTTTGCAGTGTGGAGTGTGCAATGTGCAGTTAAATGCGGAATTTGAAATGAATTCATTATCCATGTTTCAGTTCCTTAGTACCTCTTGACTAACTACTGGCCACTAGTCACCAGCCACTGTAAAAAGCCGCCGAAAGGCGGCTTTTTACTTCTTCTTCTGCGCCGGAAGGGTGTTCCGTTCCCAGAACACGCCGTCCGTGTAGCCCTGGATCGTCGGGTCGGCGTCGGCGAGAACGAGCCGCTGCTCTGCCCAAAGACAGTACTGCGGGTCCAACTCCACGCCGAGATAGCGGCGGCCGAGCTTTTTGGCGACGACGCTCGTCGTGCCGGAGCCGAGGAACGGGTCGAACACCAGGTCGCCCGGGTCGGCGCTCGCGAGAACGAGCTTCGCGATCAGCTTTTCCGGCTTCTGCGTCGGGTGAGCCGTGTTTTCCGCCATCGACCAGAAGGGGATTGTGATATCGTCCCAGAAGTTCGACGGGCAGGTGTCGCGGTAGTTGCCGTCTGCCGTTTCGGTCCAGTCCTTCGGCGCGCCGCCAACGCGGTAGGGGGCGATCACCTTGCGGCGGGTCTTCACGGCGTCGAGGTGGAACGTGTAAACGTCGCTCTTTGTTGCGAACCAGATATCCTCCAGCCCGTTCTTCCAGTTCTCTTTCGCGCCGCGCCCCTTTTCGCGCTGCCAGGTGATGCGGTTTCTCACGTGCAGATAGTCGCCGAGGACGCGCCCGACGATCAGACTCGTTTCCCAGTCGCAGCAGACGTAAAGCGAGCCCGTCGGTTTCAGCAGCGGCACGACCAGAGAAAGCCACCGGCGGGTGTAAGCCTCGTAGTCGGCGGCGGTTTTCTTTGTGAACGTCCCGCCGTGGAAGGCCTTTGTCAGGTTGTACGGCGGGTCCGCGACGATCAGATCGACGCTCTCTTTCGGCAGCAGGGGACACACCGCAAACATATCGCCGATCACGGTTTTATCCGCGACGGCGGCGATGTCGGTTACAGGTGCGTCAAGCGTGATGCAGCGCGCGAGATACGTTTCGCCCTCCGCTAGGGGCGTGTCGATCGTTTTGTTGCGTGGCGCTTTTTCCTTTGGCATCACAGTGTCCTCAGGCGGCGTCCTGCGCGGCGGCGTCAGCGGTTTCCAGCGGGACCGACACGTCAAAATCGCGCGAGAAGTTGGCAAGGAAGAAGTTTCTCCCCTTAAACTGGACGTGGTCGTCGAAGACGTACATCACAAGCCCTTCGCCGAAGACGCTCGTGCCGCCCTCGAGGAAGGTTCCGTAACCGTAGCAGGGGAGATTGACGCTCGTGATATGCTCGCCGACGTGTTCGATCGTCGTAAAGCCGACGGGGTCCTCCGTCGTCGGTTCGAGCGCGAGCGGATAGTGCTGGTGTCCGGAGATATAGAAGATGTTTTCATATTGGTCGAGGATCGCCTGCAGACGGGTGCTCGTCGCGTTCGATTCGAAGCCGTTGCCGTGCTCGTTGTCGCCGACGGCGTGGGTGTAGTTCAGAGGCTGGTGGTTGATGACAAAGATCGGCTTGCCGTCTGCGGCTGCGGCGGCCGCTTCGAGCGTGGTCTCCAGCCAGGAAAGCTGGGCGTTGGAGATCGTCGCGCCGGTGGAATCGGCCTCGGAGCCGAGAATAATGAACGAATAGCCGGCGATCTCGCGCACTGACCAGACCGTGTCAAAGTCGGTGCCCATGATGGCGTTGGAATAGCGCAGGAAGTTGCCCTTTGCCTCGTCGTAGTAGTGCCCGTCGTCATAGGACGTCCAGGTATCGTGGTTTCCGAGAGCGAGGATGATGTTGTCAACCTTGAGGTTCTTGTCAATCGCCTTTTGCAGCGCCGACCAGTTTTCGTCGTTGCCGTTGTCGGTGCAGTCGCCCGCGAGCACAAAGAGGTCCGGCTTCACATGGCGCGATATATCGCGCAGTCCGGGCGGGAGAGACAGCTGGCGATAGAAAGCGTCTCCGTAGTGGACGTCGCTTACCAGCGCGGCCGAAAGGCGCACGCCGTCGTCTTTTTTGATGATCAGGTTGTTCCCGACGCTGAGCGTTGTCAGCGCAAGGAAAATCGCGGTCAGGAACGTGCCCGCCCGCTGCAGGATCATTTTCAGGTTATCCATAATAATGCCTCCGGAATTAGGATTCGCTTGTATTATAACAGCTTCCGGCGGGGAAATCAAGAAAGCGCGGCGCTTTTTTATCGTGCAGTGACGCGGGAAAAGAGCGGCAAAGAAAAATAAGTTGCCGCGCTTGACAGTGCCGGTATTCTGTGCTATAGTGAAACCGTCATAAAAACGGCGAAAGGATGTTGTATCTTGTGAAAAAAGCAATTGTGATTTTGCTGGCGGTCGTTCTTGTCGGCCTTGTGTTTGCCGCCTGCGGCAGTAACGCGGAAGCCCCGAAGTATGACTACCTTGTGCTGGTCAACAAACAGAACAAGCTGCCCGACGACTGGGAATCCGTCGTGGAACTGGAAGACGCCCAGAACACGCTCCCGGAGGGTATTGAGCTGAACGAAAACAACGATTATCTGCCGACCGACGTGTTCAAGGTGGAAAAGAAAGCCCTCGCCGCGTTCCGTGCGCTGCAGGCTGACCTGGAAAAAGACGGCATCATCATTCTGCTCGACAGTACCTACCGTCCGGTTTCCCGTCAGGAAGAGCTTTGGAAAGAGTTTGAAGAGGAATACGGTCTGGAGTATACCCAGAAATATGTGGCGGTGCCGGGCTTCTCTGAGCACCATACCGCGCTCGCGATCGACGTCTGTATCATCAAGGACGGCGTGATCATCAACGACAACGACGAGATGATCGCCGAAAAAGAGATCTTCCCGGAGATCCACAAGAGACTCGCCGACTACGGCTTCATCCTGCGCTATCCCGAAGGCAAGGAAGACGTCACCGGTTACGGCTATGAGCCGTGGCACTTCCGCTATATCGACAGCCCCGAGATCGCGAAGGAGATCATGGACAACGGTCTGACGCTGGAAGAATACCTCGCCAAGGCGATGAACTGAGCGCCGGCTTTGGTTCGGCCTTTCAGGGCGCGCATCGGAAGACGCGCGCCTTTTTGAAATAGCAAAACAAGAATGAGGGCAGCTATGAAAAAGAAGCTTTTAATTTGTCTTTTGACCTTTTGCTTTGTATTTCTGCCGCTGACCGCAGTCGCGGAGAGCGGGGACGTGAAGGCGCTGTTTGCGAATGGGAGCTATCCCTACGCCGATCTGCTGTATGAGAACGGCACAATCGCGGATACGGCAAGGCTGACGGTCGACTATGTGAAGGACGAGCAGGTGCCGTCCCAAAACGCGCCGGAGATCGGCTGCAAAGCGGCGTTTGTGGCGGACCCCGTCAGCGGCAAGGTCTTCTATGAAAAGAACGCGCACGATAAAATGTTTCCGGCGAGCACGACGAAGATCCTCACGGCGCTGGTCGTTCTGGAAAACTGCACATTGGACGAGACCGCGACTGTCTCGAACCGGGCGGTGTCTCTGGTGCCGGACGGTTATGTTCGCGCGAATCTGCAGCCCGGCGAACAGCTGAGCGTGTACACGCTGCTGCAGGCGCTTTTGATCCCGAGTGCGAACGACGCCGCCTATGTGCTGGCGGAGCACGTCGGCGGGAGCGTGGGGGCGTTCGCCGCACTTTGCAACGAAAGAGCGCAGGAGCTCGGCTGCGAATCGGTGCATTTTGTGAACCCCAACGGGATCCACGACGCAGACCACTATTGCAGCGCGTACGATTTGTTTTTGATCGCGCGGGCATGTCAGAAGCACGACGTGTTCAACGAGATCGTGACAACAAAGAGCATTACCCTCCCCGCGACCGACCGTTACCCAAACAAAGACCGGACCTTCAAAAACACGAACGCCCTGCTTTCCGAAGGGAGCTACTATGTTCCCTACTGCACGGGCATCAAAACCGGATACACGGAAGAAGCGGGCGAGTGCCTCGTCGCGAGCAGCGCGAAGGACGACCTGAACCTGATCTCCGTCGTTCTGGGCGGGCGGATTATCGGCAACACGAACGAACGCTTTTCCGACACGAAGAAGCTGCTGGAATTTGTCTATGACAACTACGCGTTCCGGCAGATCGCGGACAAGACGAAGCCGCTCAGTGAAGTCAACGTCATCCACGCCGTCAAAGGACAGGAGACGCTCGACGTGCTGATCCGGACCGACATTTACGCCGTCGCGCCAAACGGGACCGCGCCGGACAACATCCGGACGCAGCTCGATCTTTCCGAGGAGATCAAGGCGCCGGTCAAGCAAAACCAGGTGCTGGGCACCGTGACCTACCACGCGGACGGGATGGTTTATTCCACGAATCTCGTCGCTGCGCACGACGTCCGGAAAAAGCCCTTCTGGCTTTACAACCTGCTCGTTGCGATGGAAATTCTCCTGGTCGTCTTTGCCGTTGTACGGATCGTGAAGAAACGCCAACAGTAACAGAACAGTAAATAAGAAAAAGGCTTTCGCGGCAGCGCCGCGGGAGCCTTTTTTTGTGCGGAAAAAGAAGAAGCCGCACACGCGGCCGATTCTGCGTTCCGTTATAAGAACGTCGTCTCCCGCGAGTATCCCGCCGGAACGTACACGAGCACGTCGTATCTGCCGCTGTCGGAGCGCGGATATTCTTCCGTGCTGGTCACTGCGGCGCAGCTGGACGCAAATGTGCTGTTTTACCACCCCGAACACGTTTACGGTGCAGACGGCACCTATATTGATGCCGACACACACAGCCTTACCTGCACCATCTGCGGCGATGTGAAAACCGAAGCGCATGACGTGATCGTCAAGGGCGGCGGCGCTGCGACCTGCGGCGACGAAGGCTACACCGGTGACGAGTTCTGCTCCGTCTGCGGCCAACGGCTTTCCGAAGGCACGATCATTCCGCCGACCGGCAACCATCAGACCGAGCTCGTGAACGCCAAAGAAGCGACTGAAACCGAGAACGGTTACACCGGCGACGAGGTCTGCACCGTCTGCGGCAAGACGATCAGCACCGGCGAAGTGATTCCCGCCACCGGCAGCAACACGCCCGACACGCCGGATACGCCCGACGACAGCGGCGACTGTCCGTATTGCGGCAAGCATCACGACAAGATTTGGATCAAGATCATCCATCTGGTACTGTGGTTCTTTGAGAAAGTGTTCAACGTGATTAAGGAATAAACACAAAACGAATACAGTCATCTTTTGCGGGGCGATTCTTTCGCCCCGTTTTTCTGTGCCCGTTTGCTGTCTTCCAAAACTTTTCTCACATTTTTCTTTCCATATCTCTTTACATCTTTTTTGATTCGTGATACAATAACATGAAGTTGATTATAATCGGAAAATCCGGCTTGTTTATCAACTGCAAAATACAGTAAAATCTTTTGTAACCATATCAAAGGAGGACAAACAATGGCAAGAAAAATGAAAACCATGGACGGCAACAACGCCGCCGCGTATGTATCCTACGCGTTTACGGAAGTTGCGGGCATCTACCCGATCACCCCGTCCAGCCCGATGGCGGACTATGTGGACCAGTGGTCTGCGCAGGGCATGAAGAACATCTTCGGCACGACCGTCAAGGTTTCCGAAATGCAGTCGGAAGCCGGTGCGGCAGGCGCGGTGCACGGCTCGCTCGCAGCGGGCGCGCTGACCACGACCTATACCGCGTCGCAGGGTCTTTTGCTGATGATCCCGAATATGTACAAGATCGCCGGTGAGCTGCTTCCGTCGGTGTTCCACGTGTCCGCGCGCTGCGTCGCGTCTCACGCGCTGAACATCTTCGGCGACCACTCCGACGTTTACGCCTGCCGTCAGACGGGCTTTGCCATGCTCGCGGAAACCAACACCCAGGAAGTGATGGACCTCGGCGCTGTGGCGCATCTGGCGACGATCAAGGGCCGTGTCCCGTTTATCAACTTTTTCGACGGCTTCCGCACCTCCCACGAGCTGCAGAAGA
>JAFYDS010000018.1 GCA_017544665.1 Clostridia bacterium
CGAAGATCTGGATATTCATAAGCCGCACCTGTTTCATTCTTTGATCGACTCACTATATCATATTTTTGCTGTTTCGTCAAGCGCGGAACAGAAAGGAGACCCCGAAATGGAAAAGACCTGTTATGTTATCGGCGCGGGCGCGATCACGTCTCTGCCGGTTGAAAAGGACGCGTTCGTCATCTGTGCCGACGGAGGACTTGCCGCCGCCGCGCGCTTCGGTGTGACGCCCGATCTTATCGTCGGCGATTTCGATTCGCTGGGACTTGTTCCGAAAGGGGAGAACGTGATCGTCCACCCGGTCGAGAAGGATGAGACCGACTCGTTTCTGGCGCTGCGGCTCGGATTGGAACGCGGTTACCGCCGCTTTCTGTTTTACGGCTGCCTCGGCGGACGGCTCGACCTGACGCTCGCCAATATCCAGCAGCTGCAGTACCTGGCCGAACATGACGCGCAGGGTATTCTGATTGGGGAGAAGGAGACGCTGACCGTGATCAAAAACGCTGCGCTCCGGTTCCATGCCGATCGGAAGGGAGATATCTCGGTCTTCTCGCTGAGCGACAAAAGCGAGGGTGTGACGATCAAAGGGCTGCACTACGAGGCGGAGAACGTCACCCTGACAAACAGCTTCCCCCTCGGCGTGAGCAACAGCTTCGTCGGAAGGGAAGCCAGCGTTTCGGTCGAAAACGGTGTGCTGCTCGTTGTCACGAGAACGTGACGCGCTGCAGGTCCGCCTGTCTGGAATCCCCGCTGCCGCGAAAAAGAATTTGAAAGATTTTTGCAAAAATTGTTGACAAGCGGGAGAACATCGGCTATAATATCAAAGCTGCATCAAACAGTTGCTGCTATGGCGCAGTCGGTAGCGCGCATCCTTGGTAAGGATGAGGTCACCGGTTCAAATCCGGTTAGCAGCTCCAGAACCCCCGAAAACACTGTGTTTTCGGGGGCTTTTCGTTTTTTTCAAGAGAACCGCTGACCGTATCCTTTTTTGCTGCAATTTCAGGAAGGGCTGCGGTCAGTTATGACGCCCAAAGAAAGGGGTTATTAAAAAACTCTTTTTTCTCTTGTTCCTTTCCCAATAATCGTGTACAATCTTTTTGATGAGAAAGGTGGTCGAACGCTATGGCAAAAGCAGTCAATGAATTTATTGACGTCAACGGGACGAGGCAAAGCATCCTGACGATGTACACCGACACGAACAACCCGGTCCTGCTGATCGTGCACGGCGGCGCGGGGATGCCGGACCGGGCGCTGGTGCAGGCGTACAACAGCGAGCTCGCAGACTGTTATACCGTCGTCTGCTGGGACCAGCGCGGCAGCGGGTTCAGCACGATGCGCGGCAGGCTCACGATCGACCTGATGCTGTCGGATCTGGCGGCGGTCGTCGACTGCCTGCGCGATAAATATCACCAGGAGCGGATCGTGATCGCCGGACACTCCTGGGGCGCCTATCTCGCGCTGCGGTACGTCGCCGCGCACCAGGACCGCGTGCGGTATTATATCGGCACGGGACAGCATATTTCGCCGTTCCAGGGCGAAATCGACCGCTACCGTTTCGTGCGGGCAGAAGCGCAGAAACGCAATAAGAAAAGCACTGTTTGGATGCTGGATTCTTTTGGCGCGCCCGACGGTTATACCTACCCGCACATGGACGCCGCCGCGAAAGCCTACGTCGCGCTGAAAGTCGTCGGTTACGCGGGCTATTTCAGCCGCAGTAACGGTGTTTCCATGGCCAAGTACGTGCGGCAGTACCTCGGGCTGTACCGGCAGTGCTACGGCGCGCATTTCCCGAAGGCGCTGGCGGGAATGGTGAGGCCGCTTTTATCACTGAACCTCGAAATGGACCGCGACGACTACATTTCCGAGATCAAAGAGCTGTCCGTCCCTGTGCTTCTGGTCTCCGGCGAAGAGGACATGATCTGTCCCGTTCCTGCGGCGCAGCGCTGGCTCGAGCAACTGACAGCGCCGAAAAAGGACTTTGTCATCATCAAAAACGCCTCGCACATGGTCAACTTTGAGCAGCCGCAGAAATGGAACCGACTGGTGAAAAGCGTGCTGGAGGAAAGCAACTGACGATTGGAGCATAAAGAAAGAAACCGTGTTTTGCCTCTTGCAAAACACGGTTTTTCTGCACACTGACCGCCCACCTGCGGGCAGATCATGGTTTGATTTTTTGTCAGGTTTTGATGCTCAGCCCAGTGTTTTCAGCAGGGCGAACAGCGACCGGAACCACGGGATCAGATGTTGGAAGAACGTTTTGACGCGTTCAAAGAAGCCCGGCTCTTCAGCATCCACGGGGAAGGATTCCGTGTGCATGTTTTCCTCCGTCATCGGGGACATCCTCGTTGTCGCGCGGTCATACACCAAAAATTGCGGATAGGCGGCGTTGGTTGCGACCATGACGTCTTCCGTGACATCGAATACGTTGTCGTACAGCGTATCGACCCCAAGAACAGGGTCGTTGTGGATGGCGCCCTTGATGAACCACGTGTTGTCGGGAAACGCGCAGGTTGAGGCGTCGATCATCCGGTCAGGCGAAATGTATTTGCCAAACCCGAGCGCCGTCCTACGTCCGATGTACGCATCCGTCAGGGTTTCGTTCACTTTGGAAGCGGTTGCGCCGAGCGAAGCATAGCGCACGGATACCCAGACGTCGCCGGTTTCATCGGCGGATTCATACAGCGGCGGCATCTGCAGACCGTATCTGGCGACGATGACAAGCTTGGCGCCGTTTTCCTTTGCTGTTGCAATCAGCGGCACGATCTGCTGGCGCACCGCGGCGTCGTAGTTGTCGAGCTTTTCGATCAGACCCGCATACCGCGTATAGCGCTCGCTGCCGGGTTCGCCGAAGATGAACGTTTTGGTGGACTGATAATGCTCCGCCGTGACCATGCTCCAGTAGCTCGGCCAGGTGGCAAAGCTGGCAAGTGCCAGCTCCGGCGCAAGCCCCTCGTAGAGTTTGTCGTAAAGGCCGTGCATAAAGAGCGTGGTGAGACGGTCCAGATCGCCGCTGGCCTGCAGCAGAGCGATCGTTTCATCCAAGAAGGTCTTGAGAATCTCGTTTTCTTTCAGAAGACCCGCAACAAAATAGTCGCCCTCAAAGCGCGCCGCGGCGTCAGCGTCGATGTTGATCTTGCCTGAAAAGGTCTCGTCCACCAGCTCGCACCCGAAGCCGACGGCGTGCTGAAAGCCGATGGCGTTCAGCTTGTCCGCGCCGTATCTGGAAAGATAAGCCAGCAGAATGGTGGACCCGAGACACGAGCTGTTGAGGTTGATCTTGTCCTTGCCGGTTGCCGCAAGAACGCCGTCGATATAGGCGTCCAGATCTTCCGCCGTTTTCAGCGGATCAAGCCGCCAGTCGTACCAGAACGTATAGGCGCTCGTCGCATATCTGCCATCCTGCCCGACGCGGTTTTGCGTCATGGCGATTTCGTTGTCCCGCAGCTTTTCCGCCGAAATATTGGTGCCGTACTTCGGGTCGCCGTTTTCGTCCAGCAACGCGCGGTCATAGAGCTTTGACATCTCTTCGCCGAAGGCGCGGTAATAGGCGTCAAGGTCGTTTTTCAGCAGCAGCGGCAGCACGCGCTTTGCGATCGCTTTGACCTGATCCATGCTGACGTCGAAGTCATAGACCACGTTGCCGTTCTCGTCAATGATTTCGGCGCCGTTGCCGCGCAGGTGGACGTTCGGATAATAGACCGTTTCGGCAGAAGCGGTGAACGCCGGAGAAACTGCCGTCAGCAGCAGGCAAAAGATCAACAGAAGGGGAAATAGCTTTTTCATAATGCGCATCCTAATAATCATCCTTTTTTAATCAAAATTAATATTTTTTCATATTTTACACTCCCGGCGAACGTTTGTCAAGGGTTGTTCCGGTAATCCGTGAAGAGAGGTTGTGCGCATCAGACGCCGCTCCGATTGCGTTCGGCGACAAAAGCCGCTTATCTATCTACTATTTAACAATTTTATCATGTCTTTCTTTCGAAAACACTTGACCTTCTTCCGCCCTTCGTATATACTTAAAAGGTCAAATAAAGAATCAGAACAAGGAGACGATCCAATGGCAAAGAAAAAGTATCCTAAGGGCGTATTCATGGATATCCCCGATTTCACCACTGCGCGTGAGTTCATCGAAAACGGTCACCTCAAGGGCGGCGACAACAAGCAGTACATCTATATGGAGACCGCAAAGACCACCCGTACCAAGAGCTTCAACGAAGTCTGGTACGATTCCGTCGGTCTCGGCCAGTATCTCTACAAGCACGGGATGAACGAAAAGAAGGTCGCCATTCTCAGCGACAACAGCTACTACTGGATCATCTGCTTCTATTCCATCCTCACCGGAAACAACACGTCGATCCCCCTCGACGCGAAGCTGATGGACGACGATATCATCGACATCATGGTCCGCTCGCAGTGCGACGCGATCTATTATTCTAAGGACTTCGAAGGCACCATCGAAAAGATGAAGCAGGCAGAAGGCGTCAACATCTCGCTCTATATGAAGATCGAGGACTTCTATGACATGATCGCCGAAGGCCACGCCGATATCGACGCCGGCAACGACAGCTACCTCGACCATCCGCCGACGCCCGACACGCTCGCCGCGATCGTCTATACCTCCGGCACCACGGGCCGCAGCAAGGGCGTCATGCTCTCGCACCGCAACGTCACCGCGTCGGTCGTCGCGTCCCTGCGTGTGCTGCAAAGCACCCACGGCATCGGCTTCTTGCCGATGAACCACACGTTCGCCTGGGCGAGTGCGCTGTTCTCCTCCAACGTCGTCATCGGCTGGGGCTACATCTGCCGCAGCCTGAAGGATATCCCGAACGACATGAAGACCTATCACCCCCATCAGATCGCGGGCGTCCCGCTGCTGGTGGAGACGATCTATAAGACCATCTGGCGCACCGCGGAAAAGAAGGGCGCGGCAGATAAGCTGCGCAAGGGCCTCAAGATCTCCAACTTCCTGCGCAAGTTCGGCATCGACGTGCGCCGCAAGCTGTTCAAGGAGATCATCGACGGTCTGGGCGGCGAGCTGGAATACCTCGTCATCGGCGGCGCCTATCTTGATCCGAAGATCGAAAAAGGCATGTCCGATTTCGGTATCGAGATCCTCAACGGCTACGGCACCACGGAATGCTCCCCGGGCATCACGCTTTCCACGATGTTCGCGCATAAGCTTGGCTCCTGCGGCAAACCGATGACCTGCTGCGAAGTCAAGATCCATGAGCCCGACGACGAAGGTGTCGGCGAAATCTGGGTCAAGGGCGACAACGTCATGGTCGGCTATTACGATGACCCCGAAGCCACGGCCGCTGTGTTTGAAGACGGCTGGTACAAGACGGGCGACTACGGCCGCTTTGACGAGGACGGCTTCCTGTTTTATGTCGGCCGCAAAAAGAACCTGATCGTCCTTTCCAACGGCAAGAATGTTTCGCCGGAAGAGATCGAAGACAAAATCATGATCACGATCCCGTATGTCAAGGAAGTCGTTGTCTCCGACGAAGACAACTTCATCACCGCAGAGTTCTATCTCGACGAGGAGGCTTGTCCCGACGCGAAGGAACGCATCAAGCAGGATGTCAACGAACTGAACCGCAACCTGCCGGTTTACAAGCGTATCCTCAAGGTGAAGACCCGCGACACGGAATTCCCGAAGACTACGACGCTGAAAATCAAGCGCGTGTACAAAGATTAAAATAACAGCGCCCCGGGGACACTCTCCGGGGTGCTTTTTTCGTTGCTCGCTGTCAGCGATCAATAGTGAAAGAAAAATGGCGCGCCGTGTGCGAAAAAATGCGACGAATCCGGCAAAACGGATTGACTTTTTTCGTAAAAAATGCTATAATTTTTCATCATATTCGTGAATGCTTTCCGGCGTTCGCGTATGAAAAAACAGAAAGGAAATGATCCGAAATGAAACACTTCAGAAAAGTACTCGCTCTCATGCTCGTCGCGGCCCTTTGCCTTTGCTGCTTCGCAGCCTGCGGCAACAAGACGCCCGAACCGGAGACCGAACACGCCGAGACCGATGCCGGCACGCTGAAAATCGGCGTTATCGGCCCGATGACCGGCGGCGCGGCCCTTTACGGCAACGCGGTCAAATACGGCGCCCAGCTCGCGGTTGACGAGATCAACGCTGCCGGCGGCATCAACGGCATGAAGGTCGAACTCAACGTTCAGGACGACACCCACGACGCGGAAAAGGCCGTCAACGCCTATAACACGCTGAAAGACTGGGGTATGCAGATCCTTGTCGGTACCGTGACCAGCACACCGTGTATTGCTGTTCAGGAGCTTTGCGCGCAGGATAACATGTTCCTGCTGACCCCGTCCGCGACGGCTGTGGAATCCATTGCCAGCCCGACGGCGTTCCGTATCTGCTTCTCCGACCCGAACCAGGGTATCGCTTCCGCCGACTACATCGCGTCGAAGGGCCTTGCCACCAAGATCGGCGTGATCTACAACAGCCAGGATGCGTATTCCAGCGGTATCTATGCGAAATTCGCAGAGAAAGCCGAAACGCTTGGTCTTGAGGTCGTTGCTGCCGAAGCCTTCACCGAAGACGCCAAGCAGGACTTCTCTGTCCAGCTGCAAAAGATGAAGAGCGCGGGCGCCGAACTCATCTTCCTGCCGATCTACGCGACAGAAGCCGCGTTGATCCTTTCGCAGGCTGCTTCCGCCGGCATCGAAGCGAAGTTCTTCGGCTGCGACGGTCTGGACGGCGTGCTCAACGTGGAAAACTTCGACACCTCTCTTGCCGAAGGCGTGATGCTGCTGACCCCGTTCGCGAAGGACGCTTCCGACGAAGCGACCCAGAACTTCGTCAAAGCCTATCTCGATGCTTTCAACGGCGACGAGACCTATCTCATCCAGTTTGCCGCCGATGCGTATGACTGTCTGTACGCGGTTAAGGCTGCTGCTGAGCAGGCGAATATCAAAGCCGACATGAGCGCCTCCGAGATCTGTGATCTCATGGTTGCGACTATGACGACCCTTTCCGTTGACGGCGTCACCGGCGCAGGCATCACCTGGTCTGCCGACGGCGAACCCAACAAGGAGCCGAAGGCTGTCGTCATCGAAGACGGCGCCTACAAGGCAATGGACTAATCCGTTAAAAAACAGAATCTAATGCGATTCGGGTATGCTGTGCGTATTCGCATGGCATACCCGATTTTCTGATCGTATGGAAGAGATGTCGTCAGACGTCTGTTCCATGCGATCAACGGCTTTTCACCGTTGTGATAAAGGAGAGAGAAAACCGATGCAATTCCTGTCATTTCTTATTTCCGGGCTCAGTCTCGGCAGCGTTTACGCGCTGATCGCGCTGGGCTACACCATGGTTTACGGTATCGCGAAGATGCTGAACTTTGCCCATGGCGACGTCATCATGGTCGGCGCGTATCTGATCTACGTGGTGTCCACGATGCAGCATCTGCCGCTTTGGGTCGGCATCCTTGCGTCTGTCGCCGGCTGTACCGTGCTCGGTATGCTGATCGAACGGCTCGCGTATAAGCCCTTGCGCGGGGCGCAGTCGCTCGCGGTACTGATCACCGCCATCGGCGTCAGCTACTTTTTGCAGAACGCGGCGCTGCTCATTTTCGGCTCTTCGCCGAAGAGCTTCACCTCCGTCATCAACCGCAAGCCGATCTCACTGTTCGGCGGCGAACTGGTGATCTCTTGGGAAGCCATTCTGACGCTTGTCGTCTCCGTGCTGATCATGATTGCGCTGACGGTCTTCATCAACAAATCCAAGCAGGGCAAGGCGATGCGCGCTGTCTCGGAGGACCGTGACGCGGCGCAGCTGATGGGCATCAACGTCAACCGCACCATCACGCTGACCTTCGCGATCGGCTCGGCGCTCGCCGCCGTCGCCGGTATCCTGCTTTGCTCGTCCTACCCGACGCTGACTCCCTATACCGGCGCGATGCCCGGTATCAAGGCCTTCACGGCGGCGGTCTTCGGCGGAATCGGCTCCGTCCCGGGCGCGATGCTCGGCGGCGTCCTCATCGGTATCATCCAGATGCTCGCGAACGGCTATATCTCGACCCAACTGTCCGACGCTATCGTGTTTGCGGTGCTGATCATCGTTCTGCTTGTCAAGCCCACGGGTCTGCTCGGCAAGAAGATCAACGAGAAAGTCTGAGGTGGGTGCTATGAGTCAAAAAGCAATCAAGCTGCTCGGCGGCAACCGGCCGAAGGATAAAAACAATATCATCACCATCTCGCTCGTCGTCGCGCTGTTCGCGATCGTCGAGCTGCTCAAGGGCACCGGTCATATCAGCAACCTCCTGTCCGGTCTGCTCGTCCCGATCTGTATGTACATCACCCTTGCGGTGTCGCTGAACCTCGTCGTCGGCATCCTTGGCGAGCTCTCGCTCGGTCACGCGGGCTTCATGTGCGTCGGCGCCTACTCGAGCGCGCTGTTCTCGCTCGTGACGAAGGATATGATCCCGATGACGTGGCTGCGGCTGATCCTCGCGTTCTTGATCGGCGGTCTCGTCGCGGCGATCTTCGGTCTGCTGATTGGCGTCCCGGTCCTGCGACTGAAGGGCGACTACCTCGCGATTGTCACTCTCGCGTTCGGCGAGATTATCAAGAACCTCGTGACGATCCTCCACCTCGGCGTCGATTCCCACGGTATCCACTTTTCAACGGAATCCGTCGCGGCGCTGCATCTGCAGGAAGACGGGAAGATATTGATCAAGGGCGCGCTCGGCATCACGGGTGTCCCGAAAAGCTCTACGTTTGAGATTGGCTTCATCATCGTGATGCTCACGCTGCTCGTCTCGCTCAACCTCGTCAATTCCGCGAAGGGACGCGTGATCATGGCAATCCGCGACAACCGTATCGCCGCGGAATCGGTCGGTATCAATATCACGACGTATAAGCTGTTCGTTTTCTCTCTGTCCGCGTTCTTTGCGGGACTTGCCGGTGTGCTGTATTCCCACAACCTCGCGACGCTGACCGCCAACACGAACAACTTCGGCTATAATATGTCGATCGCGATTTTGCTGCTCGTCGTTCTCGGCGGCGTCGGCTCGATCCGCGGCTCGGTGATCGCGGCGATCATCCTCACAGCGCTGCCGGAGCTGCTGCGCGGCCTGTCCGATTACCGCATGCTGATCTATTCGATCCTGCTCATCGTCATCATGCTGTTCAACGCGTCGCCAAAGCTTGTGGCGCTGCGTGAACGCTATTCCCCGAAGAATCTCTTCAAGCGCATCTTCCGCAAGAAACAACCCGAAAAGGAGGCGAACGCAGATGTTTAACGAGAAGAACGACGGCTCCCGTCTGGTGCCGTATCCCTCCGGCGCGTTCGTCCCGGAACGCGATCTTGACAAAACACCGATTCTGGAAGTCCGCCACCTCGGCATCGATTTCGGCGGCCTGACCGCGGTCGACGACTTTTCGCTGACCATCGGCCGCACCGAGATCGCGGGTCTGATCGGCCCCAACGGCGCCGGCAAGACCACGGTGTTCAACCTTCTGACCAACGTCTATCAGCCGACCCGCGGCGATATCCTGCTTGACGGTTACAGCACCGCCGGCAAAACCACCGCGCAGGTCAACCGCATGGGCATTGCCCGTACGTTCCAGAATATCCGCCTGTTCGACAAAATGAGCGTTATCGACAACGTCAAGGTCGGACTGAATTCCAGCACCAAAGAACCCTTTA
>JAFYDS010000134.1 GCA_017544665.1 Clostridia bacterium
ATGAACTTCACCGTCGAAGTCAGGCGCGGGATCATAATATGATTCAACGCGTTCGAGCGTTTCTGCGTCTTTTTGACCGCATCCGCGAGCCGATAAACGCTGCTTTCGGTCTGCGCGAGTTGAACGGTCAGCTTTTTAACTTCGTTAAACCGCAGACACGCTTCGTCAAAGTCAGAGTTCGTGGCCAGAAAACCGAAGTTGCGTACATTTGTCTCAATATCGCCGATCGTGACGATCGGAACCTCGACGCCCATGACGCTGCGGTAATCGACCGAAACGCTGTCGTCCACCGGTATAGCGCCGGCGAACCTGCTGCAGTCGCCGAGATTGAGCAGCGCGGTCTTGAGCGCGGCATACGCGTCGGCATACACTTCGCCGATCTCGGTCTGGATCCGCCTCGCTTCGTCAATGAGGCTCATCATTTCACGCACAAGAATATTGCGCTTGCGATCCATCAGATCGTAACCGAGCTTCGCGAGTTCGAGCGATTTTTTTGTATTCATTAAATTCGCTTTGGTCGGGAATACCTGCGCCATGAAGAACCTCCTTTCTGTCAGATTGCGTTACCGTTTAGATTTCGTAGAATTCGTCGAGCAGTTTGTCATCAACACGATCCAGTTCGTTTCTCGGCAGCATGCGCAGCAGCTCCCAACCGAGATCGAGTGTTTCCTCAATGGAGCGGTTATCATTCCCCTGCCCAAGGAAACGCTCGTCAAATGCCTTGCCAAACGCCATAACACGTTTATCAGCGTCGGAGAGCTCGTCTTCGCCGATGACCGACGCCAGTGCTTTCGCGTCCTGCACTTTGGCATACAGCGCAAACAGCTGATTGGCGAGCGCGCTGTGATCCTTTCGCGTGTAGCCTTCACCGATACCGTCCTTCATCAGACGGGACAACGACGACAACACATTGACCGGCGGATAGACGCCCGTGGTGTCGAGCCCGCGGTCCAGCACGATCTGCCCTTCCGTGATATATCCTGTCAGGTCAGGGATAGGATGGGTAATATCGTCGTTCGGCATCGTCAGGATTGGGATTTGCGTCACAGACCCCTTTGCAGTGTTGATGATACCTGCGCGCTCATAAATAGTTGCTAGGTCGGAGTAAAGATAGCCAGGGAAGCCTTTTCTGCCGGGAATCTCGCCCTTAGAGGATGAGAATTCGCGCAAAGCTTCGCAATAGGACGTCATATCGGTGAGGATAACGAGAATATGCTTGTTCTCCTTGAACGCGAGATATTCAGCCGCCGTCAGCGCACAGCGCGGCGTAATGATACGCTCGATGATCGGGTCGTTCGACACATTGAGGAACATGACGACGCGATCCATGACGCCCGCCGATTCAAACGACTGACGGAAGTATTCCGCGACGTCGTTTTTGACGCCCATCGCGGCAAACACGATTGCGAAATCATCGCTGTCCGCGATAGACGCCTGCCGTACGATTTGCACGGCGAGTTCATTGTGCTTCATGCCGGAGCCGGAAAAGATCGGCAGCTTTTGCCCGCGAATCAAGGTGGTCAGACAGTCGATCGAGGAAATACCCGTTTTGATAATATCGCGCGGATAAACACGGGAAACGGGATTCATCGGCTGCCCGTTGACGTTGCCCATCTCGACCGGATAGATCTCGCCGAGTCCGTCGATCGGTCTGCCGAGCCCGTCGAATACGCGACCGAGCAATTCGGGCGAAAGCGGGATTTCCATCGGTTTACCGGTTAATATGGTGCGTGTGTTGACCATCGACAGACCGCGCGTGCCTTCAAAGACCTGCAGCGCGACCTTGTCGCCTTCGATCGCGACGACACGGCCGGTGCGCTCAGTGCCGTCGTCCAGTTTCAGATGCACCAGTTCTTCATTCAGCGGGTGCTGTACCCCTTCCAGGATCACGAGCGAGCCGTTGAGCTCCCGCAATCCGCGGTGTTCCGTAATCATAGCGCACCCTCCTTATTTCCGAATGTAGTTGCCGAGCGCGTTGTCGATCTCGCTGAGATACGCGTCGAGCAGATCGAGCCGATCGTTGGGCACGTCATATTTCATCTTGGTCAGCTTATCGAACAGACCGGTTTCGAGCAGTCTGCCGATCGGTACCTGCAGCGCAACGATCTGCTGACATTTATGATAGAGATACAGAATCACGCGCATCATCTTCAGCTGCTTCTCCGGCGGCACATAGGTGTCGTCCGGATGGAACGCGTTCTGCTGCAAAAAGCCGACGCGAATCAGCCGCGCGATTTCGATCGTCAGCTTCTGATCGTCCGGGAGCACATCCGCGCCGATCAGTTTGACAATCTCCATCAGTGAGGATTCTTCATAAAGGATCGAGGAAATCTCTTCACGGCACTGCATGAAGTCAGCGCCGACATTATCATGATACCACTGCTCCAGATCGCCTAAATACTCGCTGTAAGAGTTCGTCCAGTTGATTGCCGGATAATGCCGCGCATACGCAAGCGACTTGTCCAGCGCCCAGAAACAGCGCGTAAAGCGCTTGGTGTTCTGCGTGACAGGTTCGGAGAAGTCGGAGCCCTGCGGAGAGACCGCGCCGATGATCGTCACGGAACCTTCGCCGTGTGAGAGCACTTCCATATAACCCGCGCGCTCATAGAATTCAGACAGGCGGCTCGGCAGATACGCAGGGAAGCCTTCATCAGCGGGCATCTCCTCCAGGCGTCCGGAGATCTCACGCAGTGCTTCTGCCCAACGGGACGTAGAGTCTGCCATAATGGCGGCATGATAGCCCATATCGCGGTAGTATTCCGCGAGGGTGATTCCGGTATAGATCGAGGCCTCGCGGGCCGCAACAGGCATATTTGACGTATTGGCGATCAGCACCGTGCGCTCCATCAGGGATTTACCGGTGCGCGGGTCGATCAGTTCAGAGAACTCCTGCAACGCCTGCGTCATTTCATTGCCGCGTTCTCCGCAGCCAACATAGACGATCAGATCCGCGTCGCACCATTTGGCAAGCTGATGCTGCGTCATGGTTTTGCCGGTACCGAAACCGCCGGGAATCGCAGCGGCGCCGCCCTTTGCAACCGGAAACAGTGTATCTAAAATACGCTGACCTGTAATCAGCGGACGGGAAGCCGTCAAACGTTTCGCAACTGGACGCGGCATACGGATCGGCCAGCGCTGACACAGCGTCAGCTCATGCCTCTCCCCTCTTTGATCTTCCAATACGGCGATCGTATCGCGCAAACGGTAGGCGCCGTCCGGGTTCACGGAAACGATCTTGCCGGAAAGAAGCGGAGAGAGCATGATTTTATGACTGATCGCAGGCGTTTCCTGCGTTTCAGCATAGACTTCGCCACCGGAAAGCAAATCGCCTTCTTTCACGCAAAGCGTGACGTCCCACAGCTTTTCTTCGTCCAGTGCGCTGGTGTTCAGACCTTTATCGATAAACGCGCCTGACTGCGCCTGCAGCGCAAGCAGCGGACGCTCAATGCCGTCGAAAATGTTTTGCAGGATACCGGGGCCGAGTTCAGCGCAAAGCTGGCTGCCGGTACCGTAGACCGGCTCGCCGGGCGCAAGACCGGCAGTGTCTTCGTAGACCTGGATCGTCGTTTTATCACTGTCGAGCGCAATGACTTCACCGACGAGCTTCTGTTCGCCGACATATACCATTTCCAACATCGAAAGGGTCGTCTTGCCTTTGATCGTGACAACGGGACCGTTGATGCCGAAAATCAGATTGGATTCTTTCATTCAGGTCCCTCCTCTTACAGCATGATCGAAAGACCGCAGGTCGAAAGAAACCGCGCGCGGTCGCTTTCCAGTCTGCTTTCAAAGGTGTCTTCGAGATGAATGGAGCCGTCTGCGTTCTCAACGAAAGCGAGCCCGAGCCGGATTCTTTCGGTTACGCAAACCTCTTTGACACCGTCAAGCGCGCCGCAGATTTCGTTCGCGGCAGCTTCATCTTCCTGACGTACAAAGACGCGTGCATCATTCGTTTCGAGCGCACCGACCAAAGCTGTAATACAACTGCGCAGCAAATCATGATATGCGGGCGTTTTTGTAAACGCAAGCAGTTTTTCCTGCGCGGCGGCATAGACTTCGTCAACGATCGCTTCACGCCGCTCGGCCGCTTCGCGTTTCCGCGCGGAAGCGAGCACGGCGAGCGCGTGATTCGCCTCGCGTTCAAGGCGCGTTTTGGCATAAGCCTTTTTCGCTTCAAGCTCGGATTCTTCCTCCTCGCGGAACGATAAAAGCGCAGAACTGGAAAGCTTCTCTGTTTGTTTTTCTATTTTCTGAACGCTCTTTTCCGCCGTGCGGTTGATCTGCGCGGCAAAGCGTTCGAGTTTTTCGTTTTGATTGAGCATGAAATCACCTGCCGATTGGAATGATGCGTCAGACCGATGAGCCGACAGCCGCAGCGACATAGCGCGTGATGGAATCGGTGTCCACCGTCGGGTGCGCCATATCGGGGATCTCCGTCACAAGCAGCTTCGGATTGCGCTTGAGCGCATCGATCTTCGCGGGATAATCGGTAGACAGCGTCCGCGTAACAAGGACAATCGCGATATCCTCGCGTGAAAGCACGCCTTCGATCGCCGCCTCAAGCGATTCGGCGCTTTCAACAAGGGCGCCGTCGATTCCGGCAAGCCGCAGTCCCGTCAATGTATCGCTGTCGCTGGAAAGCAAGTAGAGCTTCATGGTTATACCTTGTTGAGAATCAGAATGGAGATAACGACGCCGTACAGCGCGATGGATTCGCCGAGCGCGACGAAGATCAGGCTCTTACCGAACGATTTCGGATCCTCGCTTGTGGCTGCGATCGCAGCAGGCGCGCCGGCGGCAACGGCGATACCGCCGCCGATACCGGAGATTGCCGTGACAAGCGCTGCGGCAAGCAGGCCGAGACCCTTGGAATTGCCGCTGTCAGCATCAGGAGCCTCTTGTGCAGCAGAAACGACCTCAGGCGTTTCTGCCGGCGCCGCAGCCGCTTCGTTCGCTGCTGAAACAGCAAACGCGCAGATGCTCACAAGGACGATGAGAATCAAAAACGTCATCACATTTGTACGCATCACTCTACGCACAGATTTACCTTCCATACGCTTTTTGAAGGTGTAATAGGCGGAAAACATCAGTACAAGGGCGGGTACGATAATAAGAGCGGCAGTCAGAAATGTTTGCATGGATAATTCCTCCGATCATTTAAATAGTTAAGCTTTTTTGTTTTTACGTTCAAGATAATTATACAGCTTCGCAGCGTTGAATGCGCGTCCTTCGCCTTCATAGAAGCGCGAGAACATCTCGTAAAATTCAAGACGCAGTCCCTGAATACCGGAAAGCAGCGCTTCCAGCGCGATGACAAGCGCGTTGCCGAGGACGATCACGATAATACCCTTGACGCTCTTCGGGTCGCCGGCAAGCGTGAAGACCACCATCATCATCGAGGCGTGCACGATCACGAATGCGCCGACGCGCAGGAACGAGACTGTGTTACTGAAATAAGAGAGCACATATTCGATCGTTTCAAAAAGATTCTGCATCAGATAATCACCGATGCTTTCAGGTTTCTGTAACTTTCTTTCATCGATCGAACCGGCGAAGATCTCTTTATTGAAGAGAATCAGCAGCCCGCCGATAAGGAACGCGGTTGCGACGCCGGACTGCAGAATCGTTTTGTGCGACATGAAGGTATAGACAAGCGAAGCGCCGCCGAGATAGACAAGAATGCCGGTCACACCGTTTTCAGAGAACAGCGCCGAGCCGAACTTTCGCTTTTTGATACAGGATACTACGTTCAGGATCATGGCAATCACGACAAGCGTAACGCCGATTGCGATCGCGAAGAGCAAAACCGTGTTGATCGACTCCATGACCGAAAGCGGTTTGCCAGTCCAGCCGAGCTTATGATAGACCGGGTCGAGCGTCTCTTCAAAGCCGAAGACCGACCCGAACACAAAGCCGAAGATCATACTGCAGGCGCCGCACGGGATCAAGATCTTGCCGAGATCAAGCGCTTTCAGCTTCCACATCAGAATACCGATGATAATCAATAGCAGACCCTGGCCGAGATCGCCGAACATGATGCCGAAAAGCAGTGTGTAGGTGATCGCGACAAATGCGGTAATATCGATGTCATGGTAACTCGGCACACCGTACATTTCAACGAAATACTTGAACGGCCGGAACGCAATGAAGTTTTTAAGCCTTGTCGGCGGGGTCACTTCACTTTCCTTTTCCGGGTCCTCGATTTCAACGAGAAATTCAGGGTATTTCATCAGCTTTTCGCGCAGCGCGTCTTCCTGCTTTGCCGGAATCCAGCCGGTAAAGAAACAGTTGTTGTCGTGGGCGACGGCGTAGCGCCGCAGCTCGAAGATCGTGGAAAGCTGCCGCAGCTTGCTGTAAAGCGCGCGGATGTGCTCCCCTTCCTTCGCCCAGATCTCATTGACGCGTTCGTTCAGTTTCTGCTTTTCCGCTTCAATGATCTTGATATTCTCCTGAAGAGAATCAACGATCTCCTGCGTGGTACCAACAGCGGACGGGATATGCAGCCGATCAAAATGCAGCGCCGCAAAGATCTTATCGACATCCTCTTCTTTTTCTTTCGGAGAGAAGTAGCAGCCCCAGTAGCCTTTGTCATCAACTGACGCCGGCACAAAGAGAATATAGGGATTGTCACCGTAGCCCTTCGTCAGCTTCAGGTAGCTGTCCTTCGGCAGATGGCCGAAACGGATCGAAATGAACTTGCAGGCGAAGACCTCCTCGAGCGGAACACCGATCCCGGTGAAATGCTCGTATTCCTCGATCGCAGCGCAGCAATCGTCGATCTGCTCATTGAGGGCATTGTTCTGCTCCACCGCGTCGCGCACGGCGGCGCCGAGCGATTCGATATATTCCTTTGTCTTGTCGTCGATCACGGTGCCTTTTTGCGGTTTACCCTCCTGCAGGTCGATATTGAACTGCTGCGCGAGCTCCCGCACGGCGGACAGTGTCGGCGTATAGGGGTTTTCTTCGCTCAAAGGCGTGTAGCCCATCGTCGGCGAAATGAACGACGACGCAGGCTCCGGATGGAACGAACCGTCACCGCATAAAGCTGTGATCAGCTTATTCAGCTGCGACAGCGGTCCGCTCGCCATGACGAATTTCATTTTTTCTATTGCCAAATAGCATCACTCCCATTCGGAATGCGAAAAATCAGTTGGTTGGTTCCAGTATCAGATTCTGCGCGATCACCTGCGGCGGAACATGGAACTTTACGCCTTCGATCACACGCAGAAGGTTTTTTGCTTCAACGGCGGATAACTGCAGATAGCAGAACATCACAACGCCGGGATATGTTGAAAAGCGAATCTGCTTGCGGCAAATCTCATAAAGCTGCTTTTCAAGTTGATACTCAACGCTCTGTTCCCCTTTTTCAGAGATCCAGCCGTGATAGGGGCTCTTTTCAAGAATACGAATCACGTCTGTTGCACTTTCGCAGGAGGCTAACTGTTTGAGCGTCCGCTCATTCAACAGTGTCAGAGGCACGTCCCGCGCCGTCAAGTCGGCATACAGATCCGGGACGCCACGGTAAAACCGCTTAGCACGCCAGACGCGTTCGATCAGGCGGCAGTCCTGCGCGCGGCAGATCAGTTCCAACAGCGCCTCCCGCTCACCTGCGGAAAAGCAGGTCTTGCATAACTTGCGTACTTCTTTTTCAAAATGCGCTTCAAGCGCCTGTTCAAAAGTCAGGTAATCGACTTTCGGCGCCAGAAGACAATCGCGATATATACTCCCGTAAGCGGTTCTGTCCAACGAAGCGGCGATCTCTTCGAGCGAATTCGCGCGGCCGATCGCGAAAAGGTCGATCGACAGGTGCTTATCCAAAAAGGAGTTCACGCGCTGCAGATAGATCTCAGTGTTGCCGGAAATGAGCATCAGCGTCGCGCGCTCGATCTGGTCAACTTCATCGCGCATGATAAAGTAGCGATAGAAAGCGTTGCCGATCGCCATTTCAAAACGGCAAAGCGAAACGAAGGAAGCAAAGCGGTGTTTACTCACAAGCTCTTCCAGAAAGCGCGCCGTAAACGATGTAACGCCGCTTTCCGCAATCGCATCGGCATAAGGGGTTTTCAGCAGCAGATACTGCGCCGCCTCGCCGACGGAACTGCAATGCAGCAGCGCATCGAAATCAGCGTTGGTCAGCCGCTTGCCGTAAAAAGAGCGGGACAGCGCTAAGATCGCGTTGGACGAAGCCTTCATTTCGTTTCACCTCCTGCCGTAATGATTGCTTTTATTACTTTGTGACAGCGTCAAACACAGACTGCACCCATGCTTCACGATTCGTTTCACACGCTGCGTTCAGCTTATCGATCACCCTTGCGTGATTCTCTTCAATTTCAGCTGAAGCGACCTTTTGCTGCTCCTGCTGCAGCTCTTCCTGCACTGCAACGTACTGCTGATAGGCAGACTCCATCTCCGCGCGCACTTCGGCCTTGTCGCGTTCCAGCTGTTCAAGCGCGCCGGCACGCTGCTTTTTGGCCTTGCTGACCCGCTGCCGCGCAAGCTTATCGACCTGCACGAGCTGTTTGATCAATGCATCCATAAGCACAGCCTCCTTTGTATAAAGTAAGAACGACGCAACGCGGTGTTGCGCCTCGTTTTTATGTTCCTTATTATAGCACGATTTCAAATTTATGCAAGCTTTGCGGCGAAAATCTTTCCGTCTTAATATACAAAAAAGGATTTGCCTTTTACCGCCGTTTGTGATATAGTTTAAGAAGAATATTGAAGGAGGCGTTACCATGGATCTCAAAACAGCGATACAAAACTTTGAAAAACACGGCTTTGCGGTCACCTTTGCCGAAACGAAGGAAGAAGCGAACGCTTATCTGAACGGCAAAATAGACGGTGTTTCGGTCTCATACGGCGGCTCTATGACAGTCGCGCAGATGGGATTACTGGATCAGCTCAAAACGCACAATGATGTGATCGGCCACTGGGATATTCCCGACGGCATGAGCAAAGCGGAGGTTTACGCCAAAGCGGCAGTCACGGACGTCTATCTCACAAGCGCGAACGGCGCGAGCGAAACGGGTGAACTTGTCAACATAGACGGGTTCGGCAACCGCGTGTCCTCTTCGCTTTACGGGCACAGGAAGGTGTATTTCATTGTCGGCGTCAACAAGCTCGAACCGACGCTCGAAAAAGCCATGTGGCGCGCGCGCAATATCGCGTCGCCGAAAAACGCACAGCGCCTTCAGCGCAAAACGCCCTGTGCCGCCAAAGGCGACCGCTGCTACGACTGCAACAGTCCCGAACGCATTTGCAACGGTTTTGTCATCCTCGCACGCAAGATGTCTTCGTGTGAAATGGAGATTGTCTTTGTCAATGAACCGCTTGGTTTCTAATCTTGACAAAGAGCGAGTCATCATGTTATAATGCAACCAACATCAGGAAAGGAGCTCGATGCACATGTACGAATGTCCCTGCGGTTATGTCTATGATCCGGCAGTCGGCGATCCCGACAACGGCGTAGCGCCCGGCACAGCCTGGGAAGATGTACCAGAAGATTGGGTCTGCCCGATCTGCGGTCTCGGCAAAGATATGTTCAACGAAGCGTAAACAAGCGTATTTGAAGCCGCCAACCGGCGGCTTTTTTGATGCAAAAAACGGCGGTATAAAACCGCCGCTTTTGTTTAGATTCATTTATTTCTTAAGACCGAAACTTGCAAGAATGTTGTGGAAGACCTTCACGAACGCGCCGAAGAATCCGGTATGTGCTTCGCCGCAGTACGGGCAATGGTAGCGGGTCTCAGCTTTGCAGATATCGCAGTAGCCGTCGTTGTTTTTGTCAGTATGCTTTGCAGGAATCACTTCCTGCTCTACGCTCACTTTTCCGCAGACAGCACATGCCTTACCGTCGGTCAGACCGTTTTCCGTGCAGGTCGGATCTTTACCGTAAACGTCGACAAACGTATGCGGCTGAATCTCCGGCTTGCCAGTAGCTTTATCGACATAAACCTTCTTGATGGTCTTTTCACAAGCGGTGCAGTAATACAGCTTATAGAACTCTCTGAGGCCCTCCGTGCAGGAATAATCCTTCACAAGCGTCATATACGGGTTGTTCGCAGGATCATGTCTGTAGCCTGTTTCATAGCAATAGCTGTTCAGTTCAGCATAATCATCCGGATCGATCTCATCTGCAAAAGCACACATGCCGAAAATGCCAAGCACCATCAGCACGGATAGCAGCAGGCTGAAAAGACGTTTCGTTGTTGTTTTCATTGGGAATACCTCCATTATCGTTCATTTATTTGTTTTATTATACAACAATTGGTTTTTGTTTGTCAAGAGTACAATTCAAATGAAGAGCAACGTTTGCTACACACAAAATTATAAACCGGCTTTTTCGCGCAGAATTGCAGCTTTATCGGTGTCTTCCCATTTGACGCCGAGCTCTTCGCGTCCGATATGACCGTAGGACGCAAGCGCGCGGTAGATCGGTGCGCGCAAACCGAGCGTGTCGATGATCGCAGCGGGACGCAGATCAAACACTTCCTCCACGATCGCTTCGAGGCGGTCTTCGTCGATTTTGGCCGTACCGAAACAATCGACCATGATCGAGACCGGCTGCGCGACGCCGATCGCATAAGCAAGC
>JAFYDS010000135.1 GCA_017544665.1 Clostridia bacterium
AAAAAAGTGGGATAATAATGTAACCCCATAATGAATGGGAGGGCTGTGATGAGAGTCATTACAGGTACGGCCAGAGGCCGGCGGCTGCAGACGCTCGAAGGAAACGACGTGCGCCCGACGACCGACCGTGTCAAAGAGGCGCTGTTTTCCATCGTCCAGTTTGAACTGGAAGGCAGACGGATCCTGGATCTGTTCGCCGGTTCCGGTCAGCTCGGCGTGGAGGCGCTCTCGCGCGGCGCGGACAGCTGTGTTTTCGTCGACAGCTCCAAGAAGGCGATCGAGGTCGTAAGAGAGAATCTTGCGGCGACCGGACTCGCCCGCAAAGCCAGCGTGCTGCACGGCGACGCGCTGCGGTATCTGCAGACGAGCCGCGACGGTTTCGACCTCGCGCTGCTCGATCCGCCCTACGGCACCGGGCTGCTGCAAAAGGCGCTGCCTTTGCTGCCGCGTCTGATGCGCAAATCGGGCGTCATCATCTGCGAAACGCCGAAAGGCGAGGCGCTGCCGCAGCAGGTCGGCGATTTCACACAGAGCCGCTGCTACCATTACGGCAAGGTCACGCTGACGGTCTATCGCGTGCCGGAAGAGGAGGCGGAAAACGATGGGTAAAACCGCGATCTATCCCGGTTCCTTCGATCCGGTGACAAACGGACATCTCGATCTGATCCGCCGTTCGGCAAAACTGTTCGACCGCGTTATCGTGGTCGTGATGACGAACTATAACAAGATCGGCAACTATTCGTTTACCGTGGAGGAGCGCATGGCGCTGATCCGCCGGGTGACGGAGGATCTGCCGAACGTCGAGGTGGACAGCGACTGCGGTCTGCTTGCCGCCTACGCCGAACGCAAGGGCGCGGACGTCATCATCAAAGGTCTGCGCGCCGTTTCGGACTTTGAGGACGAGTTCCAGCAGGCGCTGATCAACAAGAAGCTGAACCCGAATGTGGAAACGGTCTTCTTCGCCGCGGAAAGCGACAACATGTTCCTCTCGTCGAGCATGATCAAACAGGTCTGCGCGCTCGGCGGCGATATTTCCCCTTTCCTGCCGCAGGCGATCTGTGAAGAGATCACCGCGCGGCTGCGCCGGCTGTAACGCAAACGGCGGCAAAACAGTGAATCAGGTATCCCCTTTATAAAAAAGAACCCAGGAAAGAGCAGAAAGGAAAGAACACTATGTCAAATTTTTATGATCTTCAAACCGATCTCGATGTCGAGGACGTCGTCACGGAACAGCCCGAATACGAGGACATCTCGGAATTTGCCGCCTTCGATCCGCAGGACGCCGAAAGCAAGTGGGGTCAGCTGGACTTCATCGAGCTGGTCAACGAGCTGGAGAACTATATTGCCACGAGCAAGCGTTACCTCTTCTTCTCGCGGAAAAAGCGCGTCATCAACGGCGAAGAAGTTTCCCATCTGATGCAGTATATCCAGAACAAGTTCCCCGAGGAAGTGACCAAGGCGAAGGGTATTCTGGACGACCGCGAGAACATCCTTGCCAATGCGCGCCAGGAAGAAAAAGAGATCGTGGAATCCGCGCAGCGCTACTATAAGGAAACGACCCAGAGCGCGACGGACGACGCGGAAAAGATCATCAAGCACGCGCAGGAGCAGGCGGAAGAGATGGTCCAGAGCCATTCCATCACGCAGGCGGCCCGCGTCCGCGCCGAAGAGATCATGGCAAAGTGCCAGAGCGATATGCAGGCGCACATCGCCCAGACCATGGCGGACTGCGAAGCGCACAAGCAGCAGGCGCGCGAATGGGCGGTCAGTATCACCCAGGGCTCTTTCGATTTCGCGAGCAAGGCGCTCAACGATTACCGCAATATCGCGATGAGCAACCTCAACAACATCAGCGAGATCAACGAACAGCTGCAGAACGGCTTCGAAGGCCAGATGCAGACGCTGATGTCGAACCCGCAGGTACAGCCCGCGCAGCCGCAGGATACGCTCCCGGCTTCCGAAGAATAAGCAGAAAAAACGCCGCTCGATGGAGCGGCGTTTTTAGCAGTTAGTGGTTAGCAGTTAGCGGTTAGTAGCAAGGCATCCGATTCTACAGGGAAAGATTGCTGTGAAGAGATCGTTGTTGATCAATGGTTTGGCTTATTCTATGCTCCGCCTGTGTTGCTTGAACATTTTTTCAGCGAAAGCACGCTAACTGCTAACGGCTAACTACTAACAGCTGTAAAAAAGATCCGGCATACCGCCGGATCTTTTTTACATCAGTTCGCAGATCAGTTCGCTCAGTTGTGCCGGGTTGTCCAGCGGCTTGCCGCTGATCAGGCAGCCCTGCGCGTAGAGAAGCTTCGTGTATTTCTCGAGCTTTTCGTCGTCCGTGCCGTTCAGCGCGCGGAGCTTTTCCGCGATCGGGTGGCTGCGGTTGATCTCCAGCGCGAGCTGGGCCTTCACGCCGCTGCTGTTCGGCATCTGGCCGAGTACCTTTTCCATCTCGAGCGACAGCGCGCCTTCGCTGGTCAGACAGACCGCGTAGGTCTGCAGCTTGTTGGTAAAGCGGACCGTGTCGACCGCGCCGCCGAGGAAGCCCTTCATTTTGTCGAGCAGGTCCTTCGCCGCGGCGTTCTCGTCGTCGAGCGCCTTCTTTTCGTCCTCGGTGTCAAGGTCGAGCGTCGAGGCGCAGATGTTGGTGAAGGTCTTGCCGTCGTATTCGCGCAGCATCTGGATCGCAAATTCATCGACGTCGTCGGTGCAGTAGAGGATCTCGAAGCCCTTCGCCTTGACGCTGTCCGCCTGGGGCAGCATGTCGATCTTGTCGGTCGTCTCGCCGCAGGCGTAGTAGATCGTCTTCTGCTCTTCGCGCATACGGGAGACGTATTCCTTCAGCGTGACGGGCTTTTTCTCGCTCGAGGAATAGAACAGCAGCAGATCCTGCAGCGTATCCTTGTGGATGCCGAAGCCGTTGTAAACGCCGAATTTCAGCTGCAGGCCGAACGCCTTGAAGAACTTTTCATAGTCTTCGCGGTTGTCGCGCAGGAGCTTTTCAAGTTCGCTCTTGATCTTCTTTTCAAGGTTCTTCGCGATGATCTTGAGCAGGTGGTCCTGTTGGAGCGTTTCACGCGAGATGTTCAGCGTCAGGTCGGCGGAATCGACAAGACCCTTGACAAAGCTGAAATAATCGGGCAGCAGATCGGCGCATTTATCCATGATGAGCACGCCGTTCGTGTAGAGCTGCAGACCCTTTTCGAATTCCTTCGTGTAATAGTCGTACGCTGCGTGCGCCGGGATGTACAGCAGGGCGTCGTAGGTGATCTGCCCTTCGGTTTTGGAATGGATCGTGTGCAGCGGCGCTTCATAGTCGTAAAACTTCGACTGATAGAACGCGTCGTATTCCTCTTTGGTGATCTCGTTCTTGTTCTTGCGCCAGAGCGGGACCATCGAGTTGAGCTGCGTCGGCTCCGTGACGGTCTCGTATTCGTCCTCGGTGCCCTCCTTCAGCTTCTGCGTTTCGGTATCCATCATGATCGGATAGCGGATGTAATCGGAGTATTTCGAAACGATCTCGCGGATCTTGTAGGTGTCAAGATACTGGCTGTATTTTTCTTCGTCCGTATCATCCTTGATCTGGAGGATGACGGTCGTGCCTGCGGCTGCTTTGTCGCACGGGGTCACCGTGTAGCCTTCCACACCGGCCGATTCCCAGCGGAAGGCTTCGTCGCTGCCGTGGACTTTGGATTCGACGATCACGCGGTCCGCGACCATGAACGCGGAATAAAAGCCGACGCCGAACTGACCGATGATCTCGACGGCGCTCTTGTTTTCGATGCCGTCCTTGAAATCGAGCGAGCCGCTTTTCGCGATCGTGCCGAGGTTCTGCTCCAGCTCTTTTTCGCTCATGCCGCAGCCGTTGTCGCTGACGGTCAGGGTGCGCGCGTCCTTGTTGAGCGCGATCTCGATCTTATAGTCGTCGCGCGTCAGACCGGAGACGTCCTCGGAAAGCGAATGATAATACAGCTTGTCGAGCGCGTCGCTCGCGTTGGAGATCAGCTCGCGCAGAAAGATGTCCTTGTTCGTGTAGATCGAATGGATCATCATGTCGAGCAGCTTTTTGGATTCCGCCTTGAATTGTTTCTTTGCCATAGTGATTCACCTTGATTTACAGTTTGAATTTATCAAAGAAGCCGCGCTTCTCTTCGCCGACCGTCTTGCCGTCGTCGACGTTGTTTTTCGGTTTGTTCGGGAGCGAGTCGTTGAACTGCTTGAGCAGCTCCTTCTGCTTCGGCGTCAGATTCTTCGGCACGTCCACGATGATGCGCACGAACTGGTCGCCTCTGCCGCGGCCGCCGAGCTGCGCGATGCCGCGTCCGCGGAAGCGGAACACCTCGCCCGGCTGGGTGCCGGCGGGTAGCTCGTATTTCACCTTGCCGTCGAGCGTCGGGATATAGAGGGTGTCGCCGAGCGCCGCCTGTGCGTAGGTCACCGTAAAGTCGCACCATACGTCGAAGCCGTCGCGCTCAAAGAACGGATGCGGGCGCACGTTGATATTGACGCGCAGATCGCCCGTCGGGCCGCCGTTGATTCCCTTGTTGCCGCCGCCGCGCACGTTGAGCGCCTGGCGGTCGTCGATGCCCGCGGGGATATCGACCTCCACGGTCGCCGCCTTGGTCTCAAAGCCGGTGCCGCGGCATTTCGGGCAGGGATTCTTGATCGTCTTGCCGCGTCAGCCGCAATCCGTGCACTGCTTGGTCGTGCTCATCACGCCGAAGGGGGTGCGCTGCTGGACGTTGATCGTACCGCGTCCGCCGCAGGTCTTGCAGGTTTCGGCGCTTGTGCCCTTCTGGCAGCCGGAGCCGCCGCATTCCGAGCAGGTGTCCACGCGGTTGATCCGCACGGTCTTTTTGCAGCCCTTCGCCGCCTCTTCAAAGGAGATCGTCACGTTCGTCGTGACAGTCGAGCCCTTGCGCGGGGCGTTCGGGTTCTGCTGCCGCGTGCTGCCGAAGCCGCCGAACAGGTTGCCGAACAGGTCGCCCAGATCGAACGTGTCGCCGAAGCCGCCGAACCCGCCGAACGGGTTGCCGCCGGCGCCGAAGTTCGGGTCCACGCCCGCGTGGCCGTACTGGTCGTAGCGGGCCTTCTTTTCGCTGTCAGACAGCACTTCGTACGCTTCGTTCGCTTCCTTGAATTTTTCCTCGGCGACCTTGTCGCCGGGATTGAGGTCGGGGTGATACTGCTTCGCGACCTTGCGGTACGCCTTTTTGATCTCGTCCTCGGTCGCGTTTTTGTCGACGCCGAGCACTTCGTAATAATCTCGTTTGTCTGCCATATGAAAACCCCAAGTAAATGTATAGTGTTACGCGCAGACAGGGCGGCTGCAAAGCCGCCCCTGCTGCAACAGTCATATCACTTCACGGCTGCGAGGATTATCTCTTGTAGAGAATCTTATCCACCAGACCGTACTCCAGCGCTTCCTCCGCGCCCATGAAGTTGTCGCGGTCGGTGTCGATCACGATCTGTTCGATCGGCTTGCCGGTGTTTTCTGCGAGGATCTTGTTCAGCTTTTCCTTCGTGCGCAGGATGTGCTTCGCCACGATCTCGATTTCCGTGGCCTGACCCTGCGCGCCGCCGGACGGCTGATGGATCATGATCTCGCTGTTGGGCAGCGCGAACCGCTTGCCCTTTGCGCCGGACGAGAGCAGGAACGCGCCCATGGAAGCCGCAAGACCCATGCAGATCGTCGAAACGTCGCACTTGATATACTGCATCGTGTCGTAGATCGCGAGACCCGCGGAAACCGAGCCGCCCGGGGAGTTGATATAGAAGCTGATATCCTTTTCCGCGTCCTGGCTCTCAAG